>NZ_AP019822.1:1963482-2290729 GCF_007990505.1 Pseudoleptotrichia goodfellowii
CAAAACTCCTCCGAAAATCCCTGCTGAAACCGCTACCAGTCCAGAAACTATTGCATAAGCTCCTACATAAGCGTCGGCAGGCTCTTCGGCAATTTCCATAAGCAGATTCAAAAGGCTCAAGGTAATCGCTGTAAATCCTATGGCATCTACTATAGCCGCTGTAAATAACATGGATATTTTATTATCGTCAGTCATTGAAAAATAAATCAACACATAATACGTCGTAAAAAATATTCCCATTCTGAGCATTGTTTTATTTCCGTATTTGTCAGACAGCTTCCCGTAAAGGACGTACAATCCGCTCGACAGTATAGCAGTTAAAACTCCCATTTGGGATATAAAAATAATATCAACACCTAGAACTTTTATTCTGTAATACTCGAAAAGAGGTTTTAAAAGCTCCCACGTAAAAAGCCAGACTGCTGCAAACTTAAGGTAAATAACAAAATTCTTATTTTTCAATGCAGACTTTATACTTACTTTCTGTATTTTTTCTCCTAAACGGGGAATGTAATGAAAGTGCATAAATATTGTTGACACTATCGCCGATACAGCCATAGAAGAAGTCAAAAGAAACATTGCCGTTTTCTTATCTTCCATTGACAGCAAATATCCGTAAAATAAAATATAAATTACTGTCGACAGAGAAGAAAAAAAGTTTCTTATTCCGAAATATTTTCCTCTATCCTTTTTATCAATAATTTCAACCATTGTAGCTGTCCATACATTATTTACAAAAGGCGAAAATAATGCGTAAATGAACATTATCATAAAATACAGTACAGGCTGCCTTATATCAAGCAACACTGCAAAAGGCAACACACAGACTGCCAATCTTGATATTACAGTGGACATCATTAAAGTTTTTCTTCTGTGTCCTAAAAACCTGTTCACGGATTTTGTGAAAATTTGCAAGAAAAACCCTGCTGTCGGCAATACCGATACTATAGATATAAAAAACGGACTGAAATTAAAATATATAGCCAGACTTAACATAACGAAGCCCTGCATCCCTACATAGAATCCGTTATAAAATACCGCCTCGAATATTGAATATTTCTTCGTATTATTTATTTTCTGTCTTATTATTTTATGCTTTGTGTTCACTGCTGAATTTTCCTCCTAAATTGAATATTGAATATAAACAGTCTATTTATTTCAATGAATCCAAAGCGATTTTCCCTAATGCTATAGAGCCTATAAATCCTGCATCATCTCCTAAGCCCGGATATACAATATATTTCTCTATTTCTTCCAAAATTTCTTTTTTATAAACATAATTATTTAAAAATTTCTGAACATTCTTTCTTATAAGAGGAAATAATTGCTGCTGTTTCATTACCCCGCCTCCCATAATTATTCTTTGCGGAGATAAAATCAATATATAATTTACTAAAGCCTGAGCAAGATAATAAGCTTCCAGTTCCCAAACTTCATCTTTATCCATAAGTTCCTGCCCTTTTTTCCCCCATCTGTCTTCAATAGCAGGCCCTGCAGCCATTCCTTCAAGGCAGTCTTTATGAAAAGGACATCTTCCTTCAAATTTATCTTCAGGATGTCTTTTTAAAAATATATGTCCCATTTCAGGATGAGTAAGTCCCTGAAGCATTGTACCGTTCACTACGGCTCCTGCTCCTATTCCTGTCCCCACTGTTATGTAAACGAGGTTTTTCAATCCTGTGCCTGCTCCCCACCATGATTCTGCAAGGGCAGCTCCGTTTACATCGGTGTCAAATTCCATAGGAACATCATAATGTTTCTTTAACTCTCCTATCATATTATAATCACTCCAGTAAGGTTTCGGAGTTTTTGTTATGTACCCGTATGTTTTCGAGCCTTTTACAGGATCTATCGGCCCGAAACTTCCTACACCCATAACATCGAATTTTTTATCCTTAAAATATTTGATAACTCTCTTCATTGTTTCCTCAGGATTTGTAGTAGGAATATTGATTTTTTCTATAATTTTTCCTTCTTCAGTCCCCAAACCGCAAATAAACTTTGTTCCCCCTGCTTCTACTGCTGCAATTACTGCCATCTTTCACTCACATCCTTATCAATATTTTATTTTAATAATTTTCTTTTTCCATTTTATTGTGATAAAATTCTATTATTTCTTTTCTTGTGGCAGTTGCAGTTCCGATTTTCCCGACAACAATCCCCGAAGCCATATTTGCAATCACTCCGGCTTCATATAAATCGGCTCCGGCACTTACAGCCAATAAAAACGTTGATATAAAAGTGTCCCCCGCTCCGGTCACATCATAAACTTCCCTTGCAACAGTAGGGATTCTTTTATGTTCTTTTTCAAACAGAGAAATCCCTTCTTCACTTCTTGTCAGCACAACATTTTCAAGTTCCAGTTCCTCTTTCAATTCTTTCATTTTTTGAGCAATTTCTTCTTCACTTTCAAACTTTTTCATCCCGAAATAGTCAAGTATCTCTTTCCTGTTAGGTGTCATGGAAGTTGCCCCTTTATAATTTTTGAAATTTTGAGGCTTAGGGTCCACTACAATTTTTTTATTATGTTTTTTTGCAATATTTATTATTTTTTCCGAAAGATATTTTGTCAATACTCCTTTATTATAATCGGATAGTAGTATCGCATCTATTTTTTCTATATTTTCCTCAAGATTTTTTATAATTTTATCCTGCATATCTTTTGAAATATCAGTATCCTTTTCCCAATCAAGCCTTAGAAGCTGCTGCCCCTGAGATAAAACTCTGCTTTTTATTATCGTCGGTCTTGTTTCATCTTTTACAATAGTCGAAGAATCTATTTCTTTTAGAGAAAGTTCCTTTAAAAATTTCTCTCCGTTATCATCTTTACCTATAACACCGTAAACAGAAACTTTCCCGTCAAGACTTCTCAAGTTATTTGCAACGTTAGAAGCTCCTCCCAGAACAAATCTTTCCTCTTCAATATTTACAACAGGTACAGGTGCTTCAGGAGAAATTCTGTTCACTTTTCCTATTAAATATTCGTCTAGCATCATATCTCCAACAACTGCAATTTTCACTTTGTCAAATCTATTTAATATTTCTTCCAGTCTTTCAACAGAAATCATAAATTATCCTCTTTTCAATATTTATTATAATTTATATTTCTATTATTATACTACATAAATCAGACTATTTCATTAATCTAAAATTAAAATTATTGCAATAGGATGAAACTTCCTTAATTTCCCATCTCCTGTATCACTGCTTCTATTTCAATATAAATATCTCTCACTTCTTTATTATTTCTTTTATACTTAAATAAAGGTCCTATTATAGGAATATTCGAAAAAAACGGAACTTTTTTTATTGTTTCTTTTGTTACATTCTGTTTTAGTCCTCCTATAAATGTTGATCCGCCATTATTCAAAGTTATTATTGTTTTAGTCTGATTTTTCTGTTTTGCTCCGGAACCTGAACTGTAATTGGAAGTAAGTTTGAAATTACTGATTTCTGTATCTATTTTCAGCAAAATTTTCTTTTCTCCGCTTATCTTTCTGATTTCAGGCAAAATTTTAAAAACTATTCCCGCTTCTGAAAAAATAGGCTCTGTATAATCAGTATTGTTTTTTGTTGTTTTCTTTTCACCGACAAGAACTTCCTCAGTAACTTTCAGTTCTCCTTCTTCATCTTCCATAATGAGCAAAGTCGGCATGGCTTCTATTTTTATATCTCCGTTTTCTCTCAACAGGTTAAAATCAATTCCCAGAAACTTTCCTCCACTTGCAAATATTGAACCTATGGTTATTTCTCCGTTTAAAAACTTTGCCACAAGATTTGATTTTGCAGGCTCGGGATTATTGGAATTGATATTCCAGTCCACTCCCAGTTTCTCAAACAGATTTGAACTCGTATCTATTATAGTTCCTTTTATAATTATCTGATCTTTCGGTCTGTCAAGGGATTTTATTATTTTTCTTATTTGTTCTATTTCTTTCATTTCACCGCTTATTATAATTTTATTATCAATTCCTACGAGCTTTAAATTATTAAAACCGTTCAGTTTTTCAGACACTTCCTTGACATCTCTGTATTCAAGATTTATTTCTTCTATTTTTTCGTCTTTTTTCTGATTTTGAACATTTTGATTATTTCCGTTAACTCCTGTAGTTCCGGAATTTACTCCGTTATTCTCTTTCTGATTTGTTGTTTTGTTTATTTCCTGATTAAGATTTATATTTTCTCTGTTATCTTTATATATAAATATTTTATTTGCCTTTTTAGCATCTTCTTTATTTACATAATCAGTTATTTTTGCCGGGAAAATATAAATTCCCGTCACAAAATAAAAAACCGTAAACAGAATATTTATAAACCTGTTTTTTATTATTTTTGTCATTTTTTCTCCTCACAATAATTTTTTATGAGGGCTCATTGCCGCCCTCATACTCCCGCTACCCGCGGTTCTACGCGACTATGTCGACTCCGAAAATGCGGGGTTTTTTCCGACATTAAAATTTTACTAACTCGAAATAACTTCATTCCACTATAAAAACAACAAACTCGCTTCGGATTAAAATCCTCGCTCAAACAGTTGTTTTTATGACGTTACATTCGTATTTCTCGAAGTAAAATTTTAGTCGAATAATTTTTCGCTTCCTTTTTTGAAAAAAGGAAGATGAAATATTTTTTACTACTTTTTCTTAAAAAAGTAATTTTCAATTTAAAGCACTATTTTCTCTTTCTCTATGAATCCCAAAGAAATCTTAAAAGCATCTCCTGTTAGCTCAATATACATTTTTGAAGTATCAATAAAACTTTTACTTTTATTAACATAATACAAAAATTTACCGAAATCGCTAAGTCCTCCATATAATGTAAAATGTATATATTTCAGTTTATATCCGTTTCTTTCCCATATTTTTTCCGATTTTGATATTTCTTTCATTTTAAGATTGCTCTCTTTGGCAAAAACATATATCATTTTTTTGAAATCCGATTCATTTTTCATAGACAATGCAGCCAATTTCCCTGTAAGTACCTGTATCTGATCATAGTCGGATTTTATCTCTTTTCTCTTTTTTTCCTGTTCGGAAATTATTTCATCTATTTTACTTTCCAGCTGTTTTTTATTTTCCGCAAGTATTTCCCTATCCTTTAAAACCCTTCTGTATTTTGTATATTTATTGTTAAGTCCTAAAAACATTAAAGTTACAAGTAAAATAATAATTATATTTTTTAAATTCAATTTACTCATTTTTACCCCGTTTTTCATTCTAAAATATTATATTCAAAAACTGTCACAGTATCATTGTCCTTTATATAACCGAGTTCGGCTTTACTGTATTTGTTCAGTATATTTTTTTCAAATTTTTCAAAGTTACCGAAATCCTGCATTTCTCCCTGTATAAGCCATTTCTTATTTTCATATCCGATTTTTGTATAATCTATTCCGTATTCACTGTTTTCAATCAAAAATTTTATTACCGAAAAATACTCTTTTCTTTTAAGAGAGCTGTCTATCTCATTCAACGTTTGAAGCTCTTTGGAATAATCGGGTATTTTATCATTTTTTTTATTCAAATATTCTTTTTCAAGATTTTTTGTTTCTTCTTTTATTTTTTCATTTTTTTTAATTTCCTTTTCGAGAGGAATAAATCCGCACAAAAGAAAATAAGATATTGCCAAAATCCCTAAAATTATGATGTCTTTCATTTTTACATTTTTTATACTTTCCATACTTATAATTTCGTTTTTCTTGGCAAAATCCGGCTCACTGTAAAGGTCCGAGCCTTGAAATACGATTTTTACATTTTCCTCATCGACAGTGAAAACTTCCATATTTCCGAAATCAAAATTATCGATATCCGAAATATCTTCCATCACCAAGTCAAGTTTTTCAATCTCTTTTATTTTTGAATCTTCTATTAGAAATCTTAAACTTTTTTCTTCGCCTATTTGTATTATCTCGATATTTTCTTCTTTATAAAAATTATAAACTGAAACAAAATCTATTTTAATTGACAAAATTTCAAAGCCGAATTTTCCGCAAACTCTTTTCAGTTCGGATGTTTTCTTTCTCGATAAATATACATTTATAAATTTATTTTCTAAATGATTCAAATACAGTTTTTTATTTTCAGAATTAATATTTTTTCTTACAAAATCATCCAAAAAGTCTTTATTATAAATATTCTTCAATATTTTTCTATTTTCTTCATTTGTACTTATATCCTCTTTTACGTTTAATTCCTTATCATTGAATGTAAAATAAGAAAAATGCAGAATAAACTTCAAAGGATTTTTATTCCCCGTAAATTCATATTCTTCTTTTAAAACTTCCAGAACTTCTTCCAAACTTTCATTTTCATGATAAAATACTTCCTCATCAATACAGACATATATTTTCGAGTTGCTTCTCATATATATTTTTATATTCTCAATCATATATTTTTATTCCTCCGCCCTTTTATTTATCATATGAAAACCTTCCTTCATCGGATTTGACTTCTACAAGTGTCGGATTAATCCTTTTAAAAGTCAGCTTTTCAACAAACAGTATTTTTCCTCCTAGCATATCTTTAAAGTACACAGCTTCCAAATCATTGTATACAGTGTTTTTATCAAGGGGTAAGCTATACTCGTTTCCGCTGCTGTCTGTTATTTTTTCAATTTGAAATCCTCCTATGCTTCCGATATTTTTTCCCGAAAATACAATTCTTTCGATTTCTTTATTTCCTGCAGGATTTATCTCCATTTTTGAATTGAAATACTGATTTTCATCTTCAGGAAATACTGAAACACCGATGTTCTCTATACCTTTTGTCAATATTTTCAAGGAATTTTGGCGTTCTTTATTTATAAGATAATTTTCTGAAACCGAACTTTCTTTTCTGCTTTTTAACGAAACAATATCGGCTTTTTCTTTTACAAAATATATAAACGCCAATGAAAATACCGAAAGCATTGACAATACAATCAAAACATAAATAAGACTTACCCCTTTTTTCATATTCTCCCTGATTTCCCCCATTTATAAGACCTCTTTTCAAAGTAAATTCAGAACTTTTACTTCATTATTTTTTTTATACTTCAAATTTATAACCAGCAGATCATCTATTCTTTTAAATTCAACATTATCGTACTGTCCGATAATTGATTTTGTCCCTAAATTTGTTATATCATCTCCGTCTGAAACATACAATTTTCCTTTACTGTATTCAAGTTTATAAAATTTACCGTCTTTTTTCATAATAATCTCTTCATTCTTTATATGAATATTATCTGTATTTCCTTCATATCCAAAAGCTTCCATATCCCTGTTTTTAATATCTTCTATTATTTTATCACTTATAAAATAGACATTTTCATACATTAACTGATTTTCTTTCTTTTCTTTTTCTATTAAAACAACTCTTTTTAAAAATACAGATATTACAAATACTAAAACTGAAAATAAAAACATACATATTAATATTTCCAAAAGCAGATATCCTTTATTTTTATTATATTTTTTCATTTTTCTCCTTATTTCAGGTTGGGAAAATAGTAATCCTTTATATTTCCTGCACTTATTTCGAGTATATATTCTTTGTCCCCTTTTTCATTTATATAAAAATTTTCCGTTTGCTTTATTTCTATTTCTTTAGACTTGTCATCTGCCAATTTTCCGTTCAGAACCTTATACCTCTCTTCTATTCCAAAAACATTGTAAAAACCGTTTAGATCGGAAATACTATGTTTCCCTTTAAAATTAATAATTTCATCATATTTTTTCGTTTTAAGTATTTCTATTATATTTTTATTTTCGTTGTTTATGCTGTTTTTTATATCAGTTTTTATATTTACCTTGAAAGTTTTCAGAAATATATCCGAAACAGGAACAAGAACTGTTATTACAAAAAACATGGATATCAGACTTTCGACAAGCGTTTCCCCCTTATTTCTTCTTTTCATTTTTCCCCCGTAAAACTAAATTATATTCAAATAACCGAATACGATGTATGTCATTATTATAAAAGGTCCGAAAGCTATATACTCTGTCTTTTTCTTTCTAATTTTAAGATATGCTGAAAGAAAAATCGAAAATATTCCTCCTAAAATATACAAAAAAATATAGAATCTCACTGTTTCCGAGATATTTTCATATCTCAAAAGTCCTCCTACAGCCATCATCAGCTTTATATCTCCAAAGCCTATCAATTCTTTTTTTACATAATCTTCAACAATATAAAGAAAAAGCAAAGGCATGGAAAATGCACAAATTCCCAAATACCATTCAGTTAAATAGTTAAAATACAAAGCTTTCAAAAAACCCATTGCCAAAAGTATCAGAAATCCTCTTTCGGGAATAATTTTTCTTTTTATATCAATAATAAAAATGTATGCCAGACTTACATATTCTATTATATTTAATAAAGTCACATACATAATTTATTTCCTTATCTCTTCTCCCGGAAAAGCCTTACTGTCGGCATCTATTTTCGCGTAAACTTCTCCTTTATCATAAATCATTGTCCCCTTTATATTTCCTATTTTAAAATTTCCCGAAGTATTCATTCCTATTCCCAGTTTTTGTAAATTTCCCTGTTCCGTCAGTACATCCTGCAGATTTTTCGGACTGTCTCCCCCATGATCTATGCTCCATGAAGTAGAAGAATTATTCAATTCGGCAACAGCTCCTATTACTTTACTTCTGTTTGCTTTATTCAGATATTTTCCCACTTGTGGCACTGCAATAGCTGAAATAATAGTTATAATTGCCACTACAAGTATAACCTCAATTAATGTAAAACCTTTTTTCATGGACTTTTTTTGATTATATTTTTTCTTTTCCATATAACCCTCCCTCATTTTAATTTTTTACTAATTATTTATACCTTATTTTTTAAATTTTGTCAAACATTTTTTAATAATAATCTAATGCTACAAAAAAACAAGGGATTGAACCCTTATCCTTTATCTTAGTAAATATCTCCACGACTATTAATCTCAATAACTTCAATAATTCTTATTTCATCTTCGACAGTAAATAAGGCTCTATATTTACCTATTCTCATTCTAAATGAATTCGGTATAGACCTGTAATATTCTATATCAAAATTTTGAAAATTGTTATAAAAGTCTTCTGATAATTCGGAAAAATTTTTAAAAAACTTTTTCCCGAAATCTTTGTTTTTTTTCATAAATTTTTCTGCTTTTTTTAAATACTTTACTTTATAGGAGATCTTCAATCTTAATCTCCTTTCCTTTATCTTTTTTATCTTTATTTTTCATTGCTTCAACAATTTCATACTCTTCATCTTCAGGAACAGTAGAACAATGAGCACGTAAAAAAGCAGATAAATCAAGTTCTTCCTGTTCTTTAACATAATTTACAGCTGCTTTTCTGACCAATTCAGAAAAACTAATTCCGATTTTTTTGGCAAATCTGTCTACAATGTAAAAATCATCTGAATTTATTGTAATATTTTTTCTTAACATTCCTTCACGATAAACTTCCTTAGCCATTTTATCAACTCCTATCAATTTTTTACATCTTTTTCTATTACAATTTCATTATACACAACACACACACTTTATGTCAAGTATGTATTATGTATAAGGTATGCTTACTCCATCCCTCTCAAAATCAAATTAAAATCATAGATGTTTGAAAATGGAATAATCCCTGCTCCTATAGCTGAAGCTTTAGTTAAAAGTTTCGGAAATATAATCTTTTCGGAATTTTTGCCCAATTTACAGTTTTCTTTTTTAATTTTCTCTATTAAAATCGGTTTTATTTTATTTTCGTAAGGTGCCCAAATTCCGCCGACAATAACACAGTCCAAATCAAAAATCAGAAAAAGATTCATTATTCCTGTAGCGAGATAATCAAAGTATTCGTTCATTTGGTTAAAAATATTGTTATTACTTTTTTTCTCATAAATGTCTATTAATTCATCCAAACCTTTTAAATTATTTTCTTTAATCAGTTTATCTATTATTTTTGATGATACATATTTATCCCAGCAGCCTTTTCTTCCGCACTCACACTGCCTTCCTTTATAATCAATAACCATATGCCCTATTTCTCCTGCATGTTGAAGACTTCCCGAATAAATGGAATTTTCCATAATTATTCCCCCGCCGATTCCTTCATAAATAGACAAATAAATGGAATTTCTGTATTGTTTCGAGCTTCCTATAAGATTTTCGGCATATGCAGCATAATCAGCTTCATTTCCTATATAGATCGGCATTTTAAAAGTTTCTTTTAATCCTTCAAGAGAATAATCCTTTATATTTACTATAGGAGATTCTTCCAGTTTCAGTTTTCTGTCGTTGACAATTCCAGGAAATGCAATACCTATACCCAATATCTGATCTATAGTTATTTTACTATGCACAATCGATTTATAAATAATATTTTTCAGCTCTTCTTCGAGATTATTTATATTATACTTTTCCTGTAATTTGTATATCGTACATAAATTTAAATTAAGTATTATCAGTGTCAGACTTTCCTGTCTTATTTCTATTCCGACAGTATAAATATTTTCCGGATTTATTTCAAATATAACCGGCTTTCTGCCTGACTCCGAATTAATTACTCCACTTTCTTTTATGAGTCCTATTTTTACTAATTCATTCAAATAGAGAGTTACTGTAGGTATTGTAACATCAATGTACTTTGATAGCTGAACTTTTGTAACTTTCTTTTGAGAATATATATAACTTAAAATTTTTTTATGATAGTTATTTGGTACCAACTCCATATTTTTCTCCTACATAATTAAGAATATTTTTTATATTGTGTATTATATCATATTTTCCTTATTAAAAATAATTTGCCTTGAAATTATTAAATATAAAAAGAGAGAATTAATCGTTTATGTAATTCTCTCTAAAATATAAAATTTATTTCATAAATCGATCATAAGCTTTCTGCTGTATTTGCTCTGCTTTTTTTAATCCTATCTGTTCTATTCTTTTTATATATTCCTCCCAGTCTTTATCAACATCTGACACTCCCATAATCCATTTTTGAGACATTTCTTCTACATAAGCATTTAATTGTGTATTTATTTTGGAAAAATCTTCTGCTTCTTCTTTTGTATATTTTAAGGATGGTAATAACTCATGAACATAATTGTTTTTAATATATGTATCTATTGCTTCAACAGCCTCTTTAGGATACCATTGTCTCTCATATTCTGCATCCTGAGCAACTCCCAGCCTAAACTGTGCTCCTGTTTCTTTAAGTACCTGTAAAGCAGTTTTCCCCTCCGTATTATTTAAAACTTTATCAGTAAATAAAGGTTTTCCGTCTTTCAATACCCATTCACTTCCCTCTATTCCGTAATTCCATAATCGTCGTCCTTCTTCACTGTACCAGAAATCAAAATATTTAATAGCTTCTATTACTTTTTTTGATTTTGAACTTATACCCCATGCACCGTACTCAGTCGTTCTTGCCTGATAAGTCTGATTATTATTTTTATATTTTGGCGGAGCAATAAAAGCTAAATCAAAGTCGGGAATATTCTTTCCTAATTTTTCATTATAGGAAGCCGTACTTCCGAACCAGTCATTAGTATAACCTCCTATGTTGTTAGATAACATATAATCTCTTGAAACTAATCCTCTTGTAAAAATTTCCTTATCTATAAGTCCCTCTTTATACCATTGGGCAATGTTTTTTATCGCCTCTCTAAATTCAGGCTGTACAGCCCCGAATTTTATTTTTCCTGCAGAATCTTCATACCAGAATGTTCTTGCTTTAAATACATCAACCAATAATCTTATCGTATCTTTCGGAGACTCTGAACGAAAGAAAAAAGGGATTTCATCTTTTTTTCCATTACCGTTAGGATCTTTATCTCTGAATGCGGTAAGTACATTATATAATTCTTCGGTAGTTTCTGGTTCTTTTAAATTCAATTTTTTCAGCCAGTCTTTTCTTATAAAATACCCTGTTGACGGCATAGAATTAAAATAATCATAATAATTCGGAATAACATAGATATGACCGTCTGCAGCAATCGCATCTTTTTTATATCTCGGATTTTGTTCCCAGAATTTTTTGATATTTGGAGCATATTTTTCTATTAAATCTTCCAACGGAACAAGCCCGCCCTCCATTCCGAGTCTTTCCAGTACTGCCGTATCCATATATGATACAATGTCGGGTAATTGACCCGAAGATACAAGTAAATTATATGCTTCAGTTTGATTTGTCTGATTTTGTGATGCAACGTTTTTTAAACGGATATTTGTCATTTCTGTTGCTTTTTTGAATATCGGCCATTCAGTATTTAAAGCTTTTCCCGAATCCATTGCAAATATAGACAATTCTGTTTCTTTTTCAGTAATTAAATATCCCTTCAAATTCTTATTTTCATTCATTTTGAATTTTTCTTTTTCACAGGAAAAAAAGAGCACAACTATTAAAATAAATAAAATCTTTTTAAATATAATTTTTTCAGACATTATATTTTCCTCCACTCTATATTTTTAAAAATTATTACTATTAAATTTTATCCTATATTTATATTTTGTCAATATTTTTCTGTATAAAATTATATCAGTTTTTCCTCTTTCAGAACATTATAAAATCTATTCAAAAATTCTTCAATATTTTTCTTTGGGGTTGCTAAATTTACTCTTATAAAGCCTTTTCCCTCTTCACCGAAATGACTTCCTGTATAAATTTTTAGTTTCGCTTTTTCCAATAAAATTCTATTTAATTCTTCTTCTGGAATATTTAATTTTCTATAATCTACCCATACTAAATATGTTCCTTCAGATTTTATTACTTCCAATTGAGGAATTTTTTCCGATATATATTTTTCAAGATACTCTTTGTTCTTTTTTATATAATTCATAACCTCTTCTACCCAATACTCACATTTATTATAAGCTTCTTCAGTTATTCCCGCTCCAAAAATATTAGGATTGTGTATTATGGCTTTATCCAGTATTTCTGAAACCTGTTCCCTAATTTGTTTATTCGGAATTATTAAATTTGATGCTATTACTCCCGGAACATTAAAAGTTTTAGTTATAGAATTACAAACTATTCCTAAATTTTCTGCATCTTTAGATATACTTGTTATAGGAATATGCTTATAAGGCGAAAATACCAAATCACAATGGATTTCATCCGAAATCAATATCAAATTATGTTTTTTACAAAATTCAACAATTTCCTCCAATTCTTCTCTCAAAAACACTTTTCCTGTGGGATTATGGGGATTGCACAAAAGAAATATTTTTGTATTTTTATCTATTTTCTCTTCTAATTTAGATAAATTCATTTCATATTTTCCGTTTTTTAAAATTAGAGGATTTCTTATAATTTTTCTTTTGTTTTTAACTATAACATCATTTAACATCGGATAAGCAGGTGTTTGAAGTATTATTCCATCCCCGACTTCTGTAATATTTTGTATAATTAAGCTTATACTTATTCCTATTCTCGGTGAATATACTATCCAATCTTTATCTATTTCCCAGTTATGCTTTTTTGAAAACCAGTTTATTACTGACTGATAATAGCTTTCAGGTAAAATTGTATATCCAAAAACTCCGTGATTTACTATCTCGTTCATTTTATTTATCATTTCTTCGGGAGAGCGAAAATCCATATCGGCAACTGCCATATGCAAATATTCTCCTTTTTTTCCTTGAATAAAACTATCCCATTTTGCTGAATTTGTACCGTATCTGTCTATTATTCTGTCAAAATTACTCATTTTCTATACCTCCTTTATTTTTTTCTTCTTCTAAATATTCCTGATAAATTTTATCTTTTTCATCAAGTTTTGCTATAAATTTACCTGAATACCCCCAAATTATTGCAAAAATACATCCTGAATAACATAAAATCGCCCACGGCAAATATTCTAATGTTTTTACTCCTAAAGTTGTCGCCATATAAACTCCTGCAGCTGTCCAAGGAACTAACGGCTCTATAACTGTAGCTCCATCTTCCAATGTTCTTGATAAATTTTTAGGATGTAATTTTTTTGAAAGATATTTGTTCTTAAACATTTCTCCCGGAATAAGTATTGATAATTGTCCGTTAGAAGTAACACATACCGCAACAAAACATGAAATCAATGTAGACAGTATTAATCCTCCTGTAGACTTTACATTTTTTAACAGTTTTTTCAAAACTATATCTAATGAATCCGTAACCGCTATCGCTCCTGCAAATCCGTATGCACAAAATGCGATTAATACTGTTCCGAGCATAGAATTCATTCCTCCTCTGTTTAATAGTCTCGGTATATCCGCAATGATATTTTCAGTATTTAATCCTGAAACCATTGAAATATTAAACCCGTCTATGGTAGCCTCAAAAGCCTGTTGCAATGTAAAGTGTTGAAAAACTACGGCATTAAACAATGCAATTGCACTTGATATTAGCATAACAGGAATTGTCGGCTTTTTCTTTATTGATCCGAATAAAACTATTACAGGAGGTAATAAGACTAACAAATTCCAATTAAATATACTGTTTAATGTATCTAATATTATCGTTACTTTTTCAGGTGTAACAGCATTTCCGGAAGAAATGTTAAATCCTATTAATGTATATACTATTGAAGCCAAAATAAATGCAGGTCCTGTAGTCCAAACCATATGTCCTATATGCTCGTATAGAGTCGTTCCCGCTGCAATAGGAGCTAAATTTGTAGTATCAGACAACGGTGACATTTTATCTCCAAAATACGCTCCTGAAACTACAGCTCCGGCAACAACAGGTAATGGTGCTCCTATACCTGCTGCCACACCCATAAGTGCTACTCCTACTGTTCCTGCAGATCCCCATGAAGTTCCCGTACAAATTGAAACAAATGCTGTAACAAGAAAAGATGTAATTATTATAAATTTAGGACTTATTATTTTTAATCCGTAATATATCATCATCGGTATTGTTCCGCCTATCATCCAGCTCCCGATTAAAAGTCCTACAATTATTAAAATCAAAATTGCAGGCATTGTTTTTGATAATTTATTTACTATGGAATTCATTATATCATCCCATGTGTATCCATTTTTTACAGCTATAATACTTGCCAGACTTGCAGATATAAGCATCAGTATTTCCGCACGAAGTCCGTATATTCCGTATCCTATTCCTAAAAGTAGTATCATAAATATTATAGGCATTACCGCTTCTATAAAGCTTACTTTTCTTTTCATTTTTTCCTCCGTTTACAAACTATTTATTTTTTTATATTCATCTTTTAATGAACTGTATAAACCTTTATACACTTCATATCTTCTTTTATATTCTTTGTGATTTTCTGAATTCGGTTCTAAAATATCCGTAATTTTAATTAATTCTCTTAATTTTCCGTTTCTGTTTTCTATTTTTTCTACACCAAACATAGCCAGTAATGCTGCTCCGTATGATGGTCCTTCCTGTACCGTTAAAACTTCGGATTTTATATTAAACAGATCAGTAATAATTTTTCTAATCAATTCAGATTTTGCTCCGCCGCCTATTATTCTTATTGTGTCGGGATTAAGATTATCTGCAAGTTTATATGAATCATACAAAGCAAACACTACACCTTCTAAAACCGCTCTTGTCATATCTCCTCTTGTATGCGATGCATTCAATCCGATAAAACTTCCTCTCGCATAAGGATCCGAATGAGGTGTTCTTTCCCCTGTAAGATAAGGTAAGAAGAACAAATTATTACTTCCTATTGGTGATTTTAACGCTTCATCCAACAATACTGTATAATTTCCGTCCTGTATTTCTTCCACCCACCATTTCAAACATGAAGCTGCTGATAATATTACTCCCATAAAATGATATTTCCCGTTGGCATCACAAAATGTGTGCATACTGTTTTTTTCAGGAAGTTTCCATTTTTCCTGAGGAATAAAAACTACTCCCGAAGTACCTAACGAAATCAATATTTTATCTTCATTTATTACTCCTGCTCCTACTGCTCCACAGGCATTATCTCCACCACCTGCTACCACAGGAATGTCTTCAGTTATTCCAAATTCATCTTTTATATTTTCAGTCAATTTTCCTATTATCTCATAGGATTCAAAAGATTTAGGCAAAGATTCTTCTTTTATCCCTAATATTTCTGTCATTTCTTCCGACCACTTTCTGTTTTTTACGTCAAAAAACAATGTTCCCGAAGCATCGGACACATCAGTAAATATTTCTTCTGTCAATACATACCCTAAATAATCTTTAGGAAGCATTATATACTTTATCTTGGAAAATATTTCAGGTTCATTTTTTCTAATCCATAAAAGTTTAGAGGCAGTAAATCCCGTAAAAGAAATATTTGAAGTACATTTTACAAGTTTTTCAATTCCTATTTCGTTATTCAGATAATCTGATTCTTCAACTGTTCTCTGATCATTCCAAAGTATAACGGGATACAGAACTTTTTTATTTTCATCTAAAATAACAAGTCCATGCATTTGTCCCGATATTCCTATACCTTTTACTTCATTAATATTTATTTTTTGAGAAATTTCTTTTATTCCCTCTTTCATTGCTTTTACCCAATCTTCAGGATTTTGATCCGACCAGCCGTTATTTGAATAATTAACTTCATATTCTTTTGAAGCGGATACTTTTATTTCGCCTTTTTCATTTATAACAATAATTTTCATTCCTGAAGTTCCCAAGTCTATTCCTAAATACAGCATACAATCCTCCTTAATACATTTTATCATTATCTTCCTTTTTAAAAATTCACTTCTCCGACATTAAAATTTTACTTTGAGAAATACGAATGCAACGTTATAAAAACAACTGTCTGAGCGTAGCGAGTTTGTTGTTTTTATAGTGAAATGAAGTTATTTCGAGTTAGTAAAATTTTGGTCGGTCAGTTTTTTGCTACTTTTTTTCAAAAAAGTAGATAAAACTATTTCACCTCAAATATATACTGATTCAACTTACTTTCCAGCATTTCCTGTCTACCTGAATTATTTTTTACTTCTGTTAAAGTTTCGGCATATTTGGACAGTTCTTCAAATCCCACTTTTCCATCAATTATATCTTTTCCGATACCTGTTTTATAGCTTTCGTATCTTTTATCAATAAAATCTTCAAATACTTTATCTTCATATAATCTATATGCTATTTTGAGTCCTTTGGCAAAAGTATCCATTCCTGCGATATAAGCTAAGAATAAATCTTTATCCTCAAAAGAACCTCTTCTTACTTTTGCATCAAAATTAAGTCCTCCTGAACCGAGTCCTTTATTTTTAACTACTTCATACATTGCTAAAGTCGTATCATATATATTTGTCGGGAATTGATCTGTATCCCATCCTAAAAGCATATCTCCCTGATTGGCATCTATCGAGCCTAAAACACCGTTTATTCTCGCCAGATTTAACTCATGTTGGAATGTATGTCCTGCTAAAGTTGCATGGTTTGCCTCTATATTTACTTTATAATATTTATCAAGATTATATTTTCTTAAAAATGCCAAAACTGTAGCAGTATCAAAGTCATATTGATGTTTTGTAGGTTCTTTCGGTTTAGGCTCTATAAGAAGTTGCCCTTTAAATCCTATTTTTTCTTTATAATCTACTACCATTTTCAAAAATCTTGCAAAATTATCATATTCCAATTCAGAGTTAGTATTCAGTAATGTTTCATATCCTTCTCTTCCTCCCCATAATACGTAATTTTCTCCGCCCAATCTGTTAGTTATGTCCATAGCTTTCTTTACTTGAGCTGCAGCATACGCAAATACATCAGCATTGGGAGAAGTAGAAGCTCCATGAACAAATCTCGGATGACTGAAAGCATTAGTTGTCCCCCATAATAATTTTCTCCCTGTTTTTTTCATAAGTTCTTCTATGTGATCTACTATTTCATCAAGAAGTTTGTTACTGTCTGCGAGCATCATACTTTCATCTATTATATCTCTGTCATGGAAACAGAAATATTCCAAACCGAGTTTCTGCATAAATTCAAATCCTGCATTTGCTCTTGCTTTTGCTCTTTCCAATACATTTTCATATTTATTCCACTCTCTGTCCATTGTTTCTCCGCCGAACATGTCCACTCCCTGAGCTTTCAATGTATGCCAGTAACTCATTGCAAATCTCAAATGCTCTTTCATTGTTTTTCCGCCTAATACTTCATCTTTATTGTAGTATTTAAATGCCAAATCATTTTTTGATTCAGCCCCTTCATATTTTATTTCTTTTATTTCAGGAAAAAACTCTTTCATAAATTTATACCGTTCCTTTCGTTAGTAATTTTAATTTTTTTTATTTTTTTGTGACTGTACATCAAACAATACCGCAAATAACAATATTAATCCTTTTACTACATATTGCCATGACGGCTCTACGTTTAACATGCTCATTCCGTTATCAAGACTCGCCATTATCAAAGCTCCCAATATAGCTCCGGTTACTTTTCCTTTTCCTCCTGACAGACTGGCTCCTCCTATTACACAGGCGGCTATTGTATCCAGTTCGGCATTTGTTCCCGCAGAAACCGAACCTGCTCCCAATCTTGACGTTAAAACAAGCCCTGCAATTGATACTAAAAATCCGTTTACTATATAAATAATCATTTTTATTTTTTTTGTATCTATTCCCGAATACTTGACTGCATTTATATTTCCTCCGATAGCATATACTATTCTTCCGTAAGCTGTTTTATTGGATACAAATGAAAATACTGCAATTAAAAGACCCATTAGTAAAACAGGAGTCGGTATTCCTTCATAACTGTTTAAAATTATAACACCTAAAAACATTAATATTCCGCTTATTATTATCCCTGTCAAATCTTCTCTAAGTGTCGGAACTTCTATACCGTTTACAGTTTTCGCTTTTCTTTCGCTATATTTTGAATAAATCATATATCCTATATAAATAATCACGATTATATAGCTCAAACTTTTAGGAATATAGCTTTGCCCCAATATTTCAAATGATTTGCTTATAGGAGAAATTGTTTTTCCGCCTGTTATTCCTATCAATACTCCTCTGAATACAAGCATTCCCGACAATGTAACTATAAACGAAGGAACACCTTTATTAGCTGTCCAGTATCCATTCCATATTCCGAAAGCAAAACCCAGAATTAATGTTACAATTATTGTTAAAATAAAAGGCATTTTCAAATTAACATCCATAATTGCCGCTATCCCTCCGAGCAAAGCCATTTGTGAGCCTACGGACAAATCTATTTCTCCTGAAATAATTATAAATATCATTCCTATTGACAATATTCCCGTTATTGACATCTGTCTTAACAAATTTGATATATTTCTGGAATTTATAAAATTTCCCCCTGTTACAGATATAAATACTGCCCATATTACTAAAAGTGCTAAAAATATAATAAATGTATTTGAATTTTTAGCTTTCTTTAATTTCGTTACCAAACTCATTTTTATCTCCTCCGATAGCAGTTTCCATTATCATTTCCTGTGTAATATTTTTATTGATAAATTCTCCCTTTACTTCACCTTCATGCATTACGACAATTCTATCACTTATTCCCAATATTTCAGGCAATTCTGACGAAACCATTATTATGCTTATACCCTGTTCTGCAAGTTCGACTATGTTTTTATATATCTCATATTTCGCTCCTACATCTACACCTCTTGTAGGCTCATCGAGAATTATTATTTTCGGATTAACCATTAAATTTTTAGCAAGTACTACTTTCTGCTGGTTTCCTCCGCTCAAATTTTTTATTTCGAGATCTGTTCCGGAAGTTTTTATTTTCAAGATTTCAATATATTTTTTCACGTCCTTATCTTCATTGTAAACATCTACGTAATTTAGTTTTTTCGTATAATTATCTAAATTTGATAAAGTCATATTTTTTTCAACAGACATATCGGCTATTATTCCGTCTTTTTTTCTATCTTCAGGAACCATAGATATACCCATTTTCAAGGCTTCTTTAGTTGATTTTATATTTATTTTTTCACCTTTGAAATAACACTCACCTTTCCGGTAACCTTCATAAGTACCGAAAATACTTGAAATCAACTCGGTTCTTCCTGAACCTATTAATCCCGATATACCGAGAATTTCTCCTTTTTTCAGTGTCAAATTTATATCTTTTACTTTTTGTTTTCCTGAATTGTCAAATACGTTATAATTTTTTATTTCAAAGATTACATCTCCGATTTTATTATTTTTTTCAGGATAGAAACTGCTTAATTCTCTTCCGACCATTGCTTTTACAATATCATTTTTAGTACATTCGGAAGTTTTTCTGCATTCTATAAATTTTCCGTCTCTTATTACTGTTATTTCATCGGATATTTTCATCACTTCTTCAAGTTTATGACTTATATATATTGACGTTACGCCTTTTTCTTTGAGTTCTTTTATAATATTCAGCAATATATCGGTTTCTTTTTCCGTTAATGAAGCTGTAGGCTCATCAAATATAATCAGTTTTGATTTTTTTGACAGTGCTTTTGCTATTTCTACCAGCTGTTTATGTCCTATTCCCAATTCTTTTACTAATATATCGGGAGCTACATCCATTTTAAGCTCTTTCAATATATTTCCTGTTTCCTGATACATTTTATAATAATCCACAATTCCGTTTTTCGTTATAAAATTTCCGAGAAATATATTTTCCATAATAGAAAGTTCATCAACAAGATTAAGTTCCTGATGTATTATTGAGATCCCTTTTTCTTCGGAATCTTTTATACCTCTATTTTTCAAGATTATTCCGTCAAAATAAATTTCACCGTCATATGTTCCGTAAGGGTAAATTCCGCTTAATACTTTCATCAATGTCGATTTTCCGGCTCCATTTTCTCCGCAAAGAGCATGAACATGACCTTTTCTAACCTTTATAGCAATATCATCCAGTGCCTTTACTCCCGAAAAATCTTTAGTTATATGCCTCATATCAAGAATTTCTCTGCTATCCATTATTCGACCCCGCTAAAATTATTTTCCGTAAACATCACTTTCACTTTGGAATCCGTCTTTAATTACAGTTTCTTTTATATTTGCATTAGTTACTGAAATAGGATCCAATAAATAAGATTTTACATTTATTTTACCGTTATTTACTTCTCCGTTTGACTCGATTGTTTCTCCGTTGCCCAATTTAATGGCTATTTCTGCGGCTTTTTCAGCAAGAGTTTTTATAGGTTTGTAAACTGTCATAGTTTGTGTTCCTGCTACTATTCTTTTTATCGCAGCCAAATCGGCATCCTGTCCTGAAATAGGTACTTTCCCTGCAAGTCCCTGAGCATTTAAAGCCTGTATTGCTCCGCCTGCCGTACTGTCATTGGAAGCTACTACTGCAGTTATGTCATTATGATTGGCAGTCAAAGCATTTTCCATAATTTTCAATGCTTCTTCAGGAAGCCAGTCTTTTACCCATTGATCTCCTACTACTTTTATATCACCTTTATCAATAAGAGGTTTCAATACTTTCATTTGTCCTTCTCTGAACATTCTCGCATTGTTGTCTGTAGGCGAGCCTCCCATTAGGAAATAATTTCCTTTAGGTGCTTTTTCTACTATTATTTGAGCCTGAAGCTCTCCGACTTTTACATTATCAAACGATATATAAAAATCTACATCGGAATCGGTAATAAGTCTGTCATAAGCCAACACTTTTACTCCCGCTTTATGAGCCTGATCAACTATCGGTGCCATAACCTGTCCGTTATTAGGAATTACAACCAGTACATCTATTCCTTGAGAAAGTAAATTTTCAGAATCTGTAAGCTGTTTTTGAGAATCTCCGTTTGCAGATATTACTACTACTTCCGCTCCAAGACTTTCAGCCATTTTTTTAAATAAATCTCTGTCCTTTTGCCATCTTTCCAATCTCAAATCATCAATGGACATACCTATTTTTATTTTTTTCTTTTTAGCTCCGTCTGTTCCCGCTTTAGAATCTCCTCCGTTATTTCCTCCGCACGACACTAAAAACAAAGTAAATAATCCCATTAATAATAATATCTTTTTCATAATACTACCTCCGTTTTTTTATTTTTAAAATCATTTTAAAAACTATTTTCAATATATATTACCTTGATTTTTTCATTTGTCAACACATAAAACCAAATTTATTTTAATGAATTTATTTAATAATTATAGAATCAGAATATTTTATATAAAAATATTATTTTAATGAACTATCTTATTAATAAATTTGATTTATTAATAAATATGCGACATTTCATACTATATTCAAATCTAATAAAAAATGAGAGCATTAATACAATCTGCTCTCATTTAAAATTATTTCCGATTATTGAAATTCGGATTTGTTATTTTTATTTGTTATTGCCCATCTTTTTTGATTTTTCAGTGCATTTGCTCACAGCATTTATCAAGGTACCTCTGAAATTACCGTTTTCCAAAACTTTCAGAGCTTCTATAGTCGTTCCCCCGGGAGAAGTTACCTCATCCTTCAGGATTCCAGGATGTTTTCCTGTTTTGAGCATCATTTCTGCCGATCCTTTTATAGCCTGAGCTATTATTTTATATGTTTTTTCTCTCGGCATCCCTTCCAAAACTCCGCCGTCAGAAAGGGCTTCTGCAAACATATACACATATGCAGGGAGCGATCCGCTTATAGCAGTAAAGACGTGCATAAGTTTTTCTTCTATTTCGATATTTTCTCCAAAACTGTTCAGCAATCGGAATATCATTTCTTTTTCTTCGGAATTTATATTTTTATTAAATGCTATTGCAGTCATTCCTTCCATTACCTGTGCAGGTGTATTCGGCATAGTTCTCACTATTTTTTTATCTTTTCCGATTATATTTTCCACATCACTGATACTCACTCCTGCAGCAATAGTCAATATTATTTTATCTTTTTTCATTTTATCTTTTATTTTTCCCAAAACACCACTGTAAACATCCGGCTTTACAGCTAAAATTATTATATCACTGTTTTCAACTATTTCAGTTTCATTCTGCAAAATGTTTATACTATACTTTTCGTATATTTTTTTAGCTTTTTCATCATTCAAATCAAATATATTTATTTCTTTTTCCGAAACAAATTTTGATACGACTAATCCGTTTATTATGGCACTCCCCATGTTTCCTGTACCTATAAATCCTATTTTCATTATTTCCCTTTCTATTTTACAAAAAAATTACTTCGTTTACAATCTTTCCAAAATCGACACTTTATTTTCTGATTTGACCATTTCCTCTTACGACATATTTTGTTGTTGTGAGTTCTCTCACTCCCATAGGTCCTCTTGCGTGAAGCTTTTGTGTGGAAATGCCTATTTCTCCTCCGAAGCCGAATTCTCCTCCATCGGAAAATCTTGTGGAAGCATTGAGATAAACCGCAGCCGAGTCCACTTCATTTAAAAATTTCTCGGCATTTTCTATGGATTCGGTTATTATCGAGTCCGAATGTTGTGTACTATGTTCATTTATATATTCTACAGCTTCATTTACATCATTTACTAATTTCAGCGACATTATCATATCAAGATACTCCGCCCCGCAATCATCTTCGTTCGCAAGTTTTATTTCTGCTTTATTGCCTACGATATCAAGGGCCTCTTTACTGTATCTTAATTCTACTCCATCTTTTAAAAGCATTTCCGTTAAATCGGGCAGTATTTTCTCCGCAATATTTTTATGGATCAGCACCGTTTCTATTGAGTTACATGTACTCGGTCTTTGAGTTTTTGCATTTTCAATAACAGACAAAGCAATATTAATTTTTGCACTTTCATCGACAAACACATGGCAAACTCCTGCTCCTGTTTCAATTACAGGAATCGTTGCATTTTCGATGATAAACTTTTTCAGTCCCTTTCCTCCTCTGGGAATTAGAACATCTATATATTTGTTCATTTTAACCATACTGTTTACAAGCTCTCTGTCGGTATCTTCTATCAGCTGAACTGAATTTTCAGGTAATCCCCCTTTTGTCCCGATTTCATTAAACAATCTGCTCAAGTAAATATTTGAATTTATAGCACTGGCAGACCCTCTTAAAATAACCGCATTGGAAGATTTTATCCCAAGTCCTGCCGAATCCACTGTTACATTGGGTCTTGATTCATATATAATTCCCAGCACTCCTAAAGGCACTCTTTTTTTCTCAATAGTCATACCGTTTTTATGTTTCCAGCCTGTTACTATTTCTCCTACAGGATCTGTAAAAGCCGCTATTTCTCTTAAACTTTGAGCCATTGCTTCTATTCTTGCGTCAGTCAGTTCAAGCCTGTCAAGCAGAGCAAAAGAAAGCCTGTCTTTTTTCCCTTTTTCCAAGTCCCTTTTATTTGCTTTTTTTATTTTTTCTTTTTTATTAATCAATTCTTCGGCTATCATTGTTAAAGCCCTGTTTTTCGTTTCAGTATCCAAAACCAAAAGCTTTTTTGAAGCCTCTTTGGCTTTTTTCCCCATTTCTTCTATATAATTCACATTTTCTCCTTTCAGTCAGTTCAGCAGTCAGCTTTTTGTAACTATTGAAATTTACTTTTATTTCTTTTCTCTTTTTCTTCCTGTTCCTTTTTCTTCCTTATGAAAAATCCGACAATCGTACCTATAATTATACATATGACAAGATACGTCAATCCGAGCCAGTAACTTATTAAAAATCCTCCGAACTCTGAATCATTAAAAATATTTCCCGCCACAAGCATAAAAAGTTCGGAAAACTTTCTGTCGGGATTTTGCTCCTGAAAAAATTTCGTTAAATTTAACACCTCGGACAAATATATTGACAGATAAGCAAAAACAAATACCGTTACTGTGCCGAAACCCGTTAATTCATAATTACTATCAGGACTGAACTTACTTTTCTGTGCTTTTCCCGTGTCAAAATTCTTATCCCAAATGTCTTCTTTATCGGATTTTGTTTCTCTTTTTAAATAATTTGCCCCCAGAACTCCCAACAAGGGTCCGGCCAAAGCAAATAAACATACATATAATGTCGCTCCGCCGTTTCGTGCTATCAAAAAAAGAATAAATGTAGAAACTGTAAAACCTGCCATTCCTCCCAGCAGTGTTAACAGTTTATTTTCATCTTTTTTGAATGTCATAAATTTTTGCATATTTTTACTCCTTAAAACGTTCAGATGAGGGCTTATTGCCCTCATACTTCCGTTATCCATGCTCTTTCATAAACTATAAATTTATATGAATACTGTTTTTCTATTAAAAGCACTATCCTGATTAATTATTTCCCAGTTTGTCAATTATAGCTACCAGCAGATTCACTTTATGAATCAATGCTCTGCTCGGCAAAGCCAATATTGCTTTATCATCCTTATCTTTTACAACGATTGTTCCTAAATTTGTCGTTATTTTATATTTATCCCATTCATAAACTTCATTATCAAAAACTATATTTTCTTTTGAAACTTTTATTTTCATAGCCTGATTCAATTTTTTCTCAATAAATTTTTTCTTGCCTAAAGCCGGTATCAGTTTTTTAGGATTATTAAACAGAAACTCGACAGTTCCTCCGTTTTCTATTTCCTTCATAGCTTTCGGATAATTTATTTTCACAAAATCTTCCTGAAACAAATCAAATCCTTTTTTCGGATATCCCATAGCTGATATAAATTTCCATTTATTATCATTATTTTTATACCATATTGTAGTAAATCTATTCATCGCATAAAGAGCAGGATGTTGATTGGGTATAAAAAAATAATCAACTTTTTCATATAAAACTTTTTCTTTGTTTTTTCCCACTGTAAATCCGTCTTCATAATAATATATTTTCGGATACAATTTTATCATTATATAAGGTATTCCCAATGCTATAAGTAAAAGCACCAAATCAAACCCTATAAGAAAAAACACTGAAGATATTCCGTTTCTTTCATATATTCTTTCAAAATTATTTATAAATTCTTTTGTCAACCCGAGCATAAAAAAGATAAATAATAAAAAGTTTAATATTGTCAGTGTTTTTGGGTAAAGTTTCATTCCTACCGTTTTTTTAGGTTTTCCATAATTTTCCATATTTTCTCACTCCTATTATAAATTTTTATTGTAATATAATTTTACACTATTTTGTTTATTTTTGCAACATTGTCAATATGCACTGCTTCGTCGGCATATTTATGTCCTAATATGTTTTCTATATCTTCGCTGTGCTGCCCTTTTATCAGATTTATTTCTTCTGAAGAATAGTTCGAGATTCCCATTGCGATAACTTCTTTTTTCA
Source organism: Pseudoleptotrichia goodfellowii (assembly GCF_007990505.1). Classification (NCBI taxonomy): domain Bacteria; kingdom Fusobacteriati; phylum Fusobacteriota; class Fusobacteriia; order Fusobacteriales; family Leptotrichiaceae; genus Pseudoleptotrichia; species Pseudoleptotrichia goodfellowii. The sequence goes on from NZ_AP019822.1 coordinate 1,989,581, forward strand.
TATTTTCTATTTTCACGACAGCACCTTTATTAAATGCTCCTTCTACCGACTTTATCCCTACAGGTAATAGGCTTTTTCCTTTATATAAAGCACTTTCCGCACCTTCATCTATTGTTAAAATCCCTTTTTTATTAGTCCCGTATGCAAGCCAGTATTTTTTCGAGCTTATTTTTTTATGTTTTTTCACAAAAAGTGTTCCTACATTTTCTTTTTCCACTATTTTTGTTATATTTTGAGGATTTTCTCCGCTCGCAATTACAAGATGAGTACCTATTTTCGTAGCCATTTCGGCGGCGATTATTTTAGTAATCATTCCTCCCGTTCCGAATTTGGAGCCTTCTCCGCCTGCCATATTTTTAATATCCTCATTTATATCTCCGACTATTTCCATTAATGCCGCATCTCTGTACTTTTGAGGATTTTTATTGTAAAGTCCCTGAACATCCGACAGGATAATAAGTAAATCGGCATCTATAAGTCCCGCTACCAGTGCTGAAAGAGTGTCATTATCTCCGACTTTTATTTCATCGGAAACAACGGCATCATTTTCGTTTATAACAGGGATTATTTTATTTTTCAGAAGTGTATTGCACACATTTCTCGCATTGAGATATCTTCTTCTGTCTGAAAAATCCCCTTTTGTAAGCAAAAGCTGCCCTATCGTTTTATTATACTCATGAAAAAGCATTTGATATAAATGAGTAAGTGCTACTTGCCCAACCGAGGCAAGTGTCTGTTTTTCATGCAACGTTTTAGGTCGCTCGGTCATATTGAGTTTCCCCATTCCTGCACCTATAGCTCCCGATGTTACAAGAACTATATCATAACCCTTGTCGGATAAATTGCTTAATTCCAAAACTATTTTTTTAATTTTTTCTACATTCAGATTGCCGTCCTCTTTAGTCAAAGTCGACGTTCCTACTTTAACTACAACTTTTTGTATATTTTTTAAAATTTCTTCTCTTTTATTTTCTTTACTTTTCATATTTTTCTTGCTTTCCTTACTTTTTATTTCTTAATTTTATTCAGTTTCAGGCACCCAAACCGATATTTTCCCTGCCTGAACTTTAAATGTACCGAATCCGTTCTCATCAATTACAACATTCTCAAAACCGCTTCCCGTAATCTCTTTCCAAGCCTGACCTGTACGATTTTGTCCCGCTTCTATGACTTTTTCTCCTTCTTCATCACTGTTGGATAAAACGGCTATACATCCTGTATTTATATCATTTTCTCTTCCTGTTCTGTAAATTGCAATAACATTCGGAGAATCAAAATAGTTGACTTGAGAACCGTAGGCAAAGTTTCTTCTTGTATAAAGTAACTGATCTATTATCCATCTGTGTTCGCTTTCATTTCCTCCCACTCCGTAATAGTCACCGTAAAACAGACACGGATATCCGTGTTCCGACAGTAATATTATCGCATAAGCATGAGGCTTGAACCAGCTTTCTATTTGAGATTCCAATGCACTTCCTTTTTGAGAGTCGTGATTATCCACAAAAGACACAGCCTGCATCGAATCCGACACCATTATAGTATTATCGAGAATTGTGTTCAAATCAAATTCTTTTGCTTTTATTGATGCTTCATGAAAATTAAAATGAAGTCCCACATCAAACAAATCGGTCTTGTATTCAAGACTTTCCAAGTATTCTTTTAACACTTCCAAGTCGTCTTTCCAATATTCTCCTACCGAATAAAAATTTTCTCCGTATGCATTTCTTACTTCATTAAGGAATTCTTTTATAAATTCCTCGCTTATATGCTTTACGGCATCCATTCGGAAACCGTCAAGCTTGAGTTCGTTTACAACCCATTTTCCCCAGTTTATAACTTCTTTTTTCACTTCGGGGTGAGCATAATTAATGTCTGCATTCATCAAATAATCATAATTTCCCATTTCCGAATCTACACTTTTTGCCCAGTCTTTATTTTCTCCGACTATTTTGTAAATGGCATTTTTTTTATTTTCATTATTAAAATCTACACCTGTAAAAAGATTGTAATTCCATTTGAAAGCAGAATATTTATCGTTTCTTCCGGGAAAAGTAAACTTTGTCCAGCCTTCGATTTCATAAGGCTCGGATACTTCTTCATTTCTGTTATCCGAAGCAACTTCCACAGCGAGAAATCTTTCAGTTTCGTCGGCTCCCGCTTTATGATTCAGAACAGCATCCAGATATACATTAATACCGTATTTATGGAGTTCTTCTATGGCTTCTGTCAGTTCCTGCTTCGTCCCGTATTTTGTTCTCACAGTTCCTTTCTGATCGAACTCTCCCAGATCCCATAAATCATAGGCTCCATATCCTACATCTACCGAAGAAGTCCCTTTATATGCCGGCGGTATCCATACTGCCGAAACTCCTATTTCACTCAAATGTTTTGCATCATTTTTCAGTCTTTCCCAATGTTTTCCGTCATCAGGTAAATTCCATTCAAAATATTGTATCATTACTCCGTTTTCCATATATCCTCCTTAATGAGTACGGCAATGAGTCCTCACAATAAACTCTCATAAAGTTATATTATTCTTATTTATATATTCTATAACTTCTTTCAAATCTTCTTCTGTATCCACACCTATTACTTCGGAAGTCGTTTCAAGCACTTTTATTTTATACCCGTTTTCTATAAATCTCAACTGCTCCAAAGACTCAATTTTTTCCAAAATTCCGCTTTTCAGATTTTTCAGTTCCTTTAAAAATTTTGAAGTATAACCGTAAATTCCTATATGTTTATAATATTTAAAATCTTTTATTTCATTTCTTTCATAAGGGATTACCGATCTGCTGAAATATATCGCATTATCATTAAAATCTGTTATTACTTTTACAATATTCGGATTTTTTATCTCCTCTTTTTCTTTAAACTCTTTTTTCAAAGTTACTATTTCGGATTTTTCCTCTCTGTAATTATCGGCAATTAAATTAACAGACTTAATATCTATAAGAGGCTCATCTCCCTGTATGTTTATAACAAAATCAAAATCACTGTATTCGGGATCATTTATAACTTCTATTATTCTTGATGTGCCGTTTTCATGTTCTGTCGATGTCATAACTGCATTCCCGCCGAAACTTTTTACCGCATTGAATATTCTCTCATCATCAGTTGCAACGACCAGTTTATCAATATCTGAATTTTCAGCCCTTTTATATACCCATTCTATCATAGGACTGCCGTTTATTTCTTTTAAAGGCTTCCCTTCAAATCTCGTAGACGCATATCTTGCAGGAATCACTCCAAGTATTTTCATAATCTGTCTCCTCGGTTAAATTAATTCTTTTTATAAATTATATCATTTATCCGATTATATTAAAATATATATTTTCAAAAATTTATTTTGTAAACATATCCGATATATATTTTATATTTTTATTTTAGTTACAAATGATATATTATAAAGTTGTAAATAAATTTATTTTAAATGAAAGGTGTGATAAATGTGGAAAACAATTTATGGGAACTGCTGAAAGTTTTGAAAAATCACAAATGGGTTGATCTTACTCACGAAATTACAAATGACAGCCCTTATTGGCAAGGAATGCCTGAAGGAGTTCTGGAGCTTAATAATACTATTATAGACTTTCCCGAAATGAATCTGAATATTCAGACGCATAAATTTCCGGGACAGTTCGGAACTCATATCCTAAATTTCCGAAGAAATAAACATATGAAGTAGAAAAAAGATTAATTTTATTGCTTTTTTCTACATTTTTTTCTTGACTTTTTCTTTATTTCTATGTATAATTATACATAGGTGATAATCTTATGGCTTCTTTAGTTTTTCTATATAATAAAAAATACAATAAAACTTATGTTTATGAATCTATTAACTATTGGGATAAATCTGAAAAAAAATCTAAATCTAAAAGAAAATTAATCGGTATTAAGGACCCTCTTACTGGACAAATTGTACCTACTTCCACTCAAAAAAAGAAATTGGAAGAAAATAAAGCTCAAAATGATAAGCGTAAATTTTATGGTGCTAATCTGCTTTTAAATCTTATTGCTAAAAAATTGGGACTGACTTCTAATCTTAAAGAATGTTTTCCTGATTTGTACAAAGAAATTTTATCTGTTGCACAATATCTGATATTAGAAAAGATAGTCCTATATCAAGATATGAAAAATGGAGTAAAATTCATAAAACATTTAACAGAAGTGAACTAACTTCTCAAAGAATAAGTGAAATGTTTTCAGAAATAAATGAAAGCGGAAAAAACAATTTCTTTAAATTACAGGCTGAACAGTTGAAAGAAGATGAGTATTGGGCTTATGATACAACAAGCATATCATCTTATTCAAAAGCTATTAATCAAATGAGATACGGATATAATAAGGAAAATGATACATTAGCACAAATCAATCTTGCAATTTTGTATGGAGAAAAGTCAAGATTGCCTTTTTACTATAGAGTTTTACCAGGAAACATTGTTGATGTGTCAACAGTTAGAAGATTAATAAAAGATGTTCAGTATATAGGAGTTAAGAAACCTAAATTAGTGATGGATAGAGGATTCTACAGTAAAACAATATAGATGAACTCATGAATAATAAATTTAAATTTATTGTAGGAACAAAGTCATCATCAAAAATAATAAAAGAAAGAATAGAAAAAGTAAAAGATATTAAGAAATTTACTAATTATATAGCTGAATATAATATATATGGTAAAAAAGAAATACTTATGTGGGACGATACAGACAAGGAAAATAAGAAGTATCTTTACTTGTATGTGTTTTTTGATGATGAAAAAGCTTTAAAAGAAGATAAAGATTTTACAGAATACCTGATTAAATTAAAACAGATATAGAAAATAATGTAGAAAATGAAAAAGAGTCGAAGACTATAGGAAATATTTCGATATTAAAGTTGAAAAGAAAATATAATTGCTGTAGCAAAAGATGATATTATAGAAAAACATATGAAAAAATATGGTTATTTCAGTTTGATAAGTAATGAAAATCTTGAAGCAAGAGAAATATTAAGTATATATAGACAAAAGATGTAGCAGAGAAAGCATTTCATAATATAAAAGACCGACTTGATGCAAGAAGATTAAGAGTATCATCAAAACCTACAATGGATGGAAAAATATTTGTAACATTCGTGTCATTAGTAATGCTATCGTATATAAAAAATAAGATGAGTGAAAAAGAATTATATAAGAAATACACAACACAGGAACTTCTTGATGAATTGGACTTGATAGAAAGTTATGAAAGAGGTAATGAAAAACTTAAATTGGGAGAAGTAACAAAGAAACAGAAAGAAATATTTAAATATATGGATATTAAATTTCCTGAAGAATTATTATAGAAAAAGACTAATTCTATGTCCTTTTTTCATATGTATAATTCTTCGGAAATTTAGGATCAAATATAATATATAGAAGGTAATAATATATTTTGTATATGTTATAAACAAACAAAAAAAATGGCGTCCCCGGATGGATTCGAACCAACGACCCTTTGGTTAACAGCCAAATGCTCTAACCGACTGAGCTACGGAGACGCAAAAAAGAAAAAGTTTGGCGATTACCGATTTTCCCTAGAAGTAAATCTAAGTATTTTAGGCGTAAACAGACTTAACTGCCGGGTTCGAAATGTAACCGGGTGTATCCCTGTTGCTAAGATCACCAAACTGAATATAAAGACAATGAGAAATAAATAGTAGTAGTAAAAGAAGTTAAATAAAAAGCTAACGTAATATTAGTACCGGTCAGCTAAATACATTACTGTACTTACACCTCCAGCCCTATCACCACCTGTTCTCGATGGTTACTTAAAAGAATACTCATCTTAAAGTGGGCTTCTCACTTAGATGCTTTCAGCGATTATCCCTTCCAAACGTGACTACCCGGCCATGCTACTGGCGTAACAACCGGTACATCAGAGGTTTGTCCATCCCGGTCCTCTCGTACTAAGGACAGATCTCTTCAATATTCTAACGCCTGCAGTGGATAGGGACCGAACTGTCTCACGACGTTCTGAACCCAGCTCGCGTGCCTCTTTAATGGGCGAACAGCCCAACCCTTGGGACCTTCTCCAGCCCCAGGATGAGACGAGCCGACATCGAGGTGCCAAACACTTCCGTCGATATGGACTCTTGGGAAGTATCAGCCTGTTATCCCGGGGTAGCTTTTATCCGTTGAGCGACGGCCTTTCCATTCAGCACCGCCGGATCACTAACTCCTACTTTCGTACCTGCTCGACCCGTCAGTCTCGCAGTCAAGCTCCTTTTGCGTTTGCACTCTCCGGTTGATTTCCATCCAACCTGAGGGAACCTTTGAACGCCTCCGTTACTCTTTTGGAGGCGACCGCCCCAGTCAAACTGCCCACCAGCACTGTCTCATATACTACAAATATATGATTAGAATTTCAACAACATATGGTTGGTATTCCAACGACGACTCTGATAAAACTGACGCCTTATCTTCTCAGTCTCCCAACTATCCTATACACACATTGCCAAAACCCAATGCCAAGCTACAGTAAAGCTCCACGGGGTCTTTCCGTCCTACTGCAGGTAATCGGTATCTTCACCGACATTACAACTTCACCAGGTCTCCAGCCAAGACAGCTCCCAAATCATTTCACCATTCGTGCAGGTCGGAACTTACCCGACAAGGAATTTCGCTACCTTAGGACCGTTATAGTTACGGCCGCCGTTCACCGGGGCTTCAATTCGAATCTCTCAATCCTCCTCTTAACCTTCCGGCACTGGGCAGGTGTCAGCCCATATACGTCGCCTTTCAGCTTAGCATAGACCTGTGTTTTTGGTAAACAGTTGCTTGGGACTCTTCACTGCGACCTATTTCCCCTCGTGGTGTCTCTCCACTCAAGTATATTAGGTACCCCTTCTCCCGAAGTTACGGGGCTATTTTGCAGAGTTCCTTAGCTAGAGTTATCCTGTCGGCCTTAAGTTTCTCACTCTGTCCACCTGTGTCGGTTTTCAGTACGGGCACTACTTCTCTCGATAGAAGTTTTTCTCGGCAGTGTAGGATCTGTAACTTATACCATATGGTACTTACCCATCAGGTCTCACATTTAAATATACGGATTTGCCTATATATTCATGCTACTCCCTTAGAAAGACTATTCCGTCAGTCTTCTTACATACCTTCCTGCGTCACTCCTTCTCTAATAACGATTATAGTGGTATAGGAATATTAACCTATTTTCCATTCGCATACGCTCCTTAGCCTCTGCTTAGGTCCCGACTCCCCCAGGGCGGACAAACCTTCCCCTGGAAACCTTGGACTTCCGGCCGGATGGATTCTCACCCATCCTTCTCACTACTCCTTCCCTGCATTCTCACTCCGATACCTCCAATATACCTTCCAGTACACCTTCTTCGGCCTACAGAACGCTCTCCTACCAATTAGATTACTCTAATTCCACAGCTTCGGTTTATGTCTTAGCCCGTTATATCTTCGGCGCAGATACTCTCGACCAGTGAGCTATTACGCACTCTTTTAAGGTATGGCTGCTTCTAAGCCAACCTCCTGGTTGTCTATGAATATCCACCTCCTTTCCCACTTAGACATAATTTGGGACCTTAGCCGGTGGTCTGGGTTGTTTCCCTCTCGTCCATGGACCTTGTCATCCATAGACTCACTCCTAATCATCAATATATGGTATTCGTAGTTTGCTTGATTTCGGTAAGCTATATGCCCCCTAGATCATACAGTGCTCTACCCCCACATATCTAAATTAAGGCTGCACCTAAATGCATTTCGGAGAGAACGAGCTATCTCCTAGTTCGATTGGCTTTTCACCCCTAAACCTATCTCATCTCCCAACTTTTCAACGGCGGTGAGTTCGGTCCTCCACTGAGTCTTACCCCAGCTTCAACCTGGACAGGCCTAGATCACTAGGTTTCGCGTCTATGATATGCGACTTGTCGCCCTATTAAGACTCGGTTTCCCTTCGGCTCCGCTTACTTAACCTCGCCACATATCATAACTCGCAGGATGATTAACCAAAATCCACGCAGTCACACATTTCTGTGCTCCTACCGCTTGTAAGCACACGGTTTCAAATTCTTTTTCACTCCCTTGCTCAGGGTTCTTTTCACCTTTCCCTCACGGTACTCTCCTCTATCGGTCAACTAAAGTATTTAGCCTTACGTGATTTGGTCCACGCTGATTCACACCAAATTCCTCGTGTTCGATGCTACTCGGGATTATATCTATCATTATATCATACTTACACTATACAGGACTGTCACCTTCTTCGGTTTAGCTTCCCAACTAATTCCGCTTCATACAACATAACTTAAACTTTATGGCTATCTGTTCATTCTATATCCCTCTACCCCATATATGCAACGTCGCCAACTTCTACACATACATGGTTTAGGCTCTTCCCCGTTCGCTCGCCGCTACTTAGAGAATCGTTTTTACTTTCTTTTCCTCCCGCTACTTAGATGTTTCAGTTCACGGACTTACCTCTCTCGTGTATACTCCCAGTATACAGGTTCTCCCATTCGGATATCTATGTCTATTGCGGTTACTTGCACCTTAACATAGCTTTTCGCAGCTTATCACGTCCTTCTTCGGCTTTAGTTGCCTGGCATCCTCCGTGTGCCCTTATTTCGCTTTTCATTGTAACTCTTTTACCTACTATTCATTTCTCATTGTCTTTTTTCACTCTTGGTGGAGATAAGCGGGTTCGAACCGCTGACCTCTGCCTTGCAGGGCAGCGCTCTCCCAACTGAGCTATATCCCCATACAATCACCTTTAAAAAACCTTGGTGGGCATGACTGGACTCGAACCAGTGACCCCTGCGTTATCAGCACAGTGCTCTAACCACCTGAGCTACACGCCCTCAATCCCTTAAAGCTTTTAAACACAAGAAGAAGAAAGATGTTTTCTTTTCTCCTTAGAAAGGAGGTGATCCATCCGCACCTTCCGGTACGGATACCTTGTTACGACTTCACCCCAATCACTATTCACACCTTAGGTACCTTCCTCCTAAGTTAGACCAGTAACTTCAGGTGCAAACAACTCTCGTGGTGTGACGGGCGGTGTGTACAAGACCCGAGAACGTATTCACCGCAACATTGCTGATTTGCGATTACTAGCGATTCCAACTTCATGAAGTCGAGTTGCAGACTTCAATCCGAACTTAGAACAGCTTTCAAGATTCGCTCCATATCACTATCTCGCTCCTCTTTGTACTGCCCATTGTAGCACGTGTGTAGCCCAGATCATAAGGGGCATGATGACTTGACGTCATCCCCACCTTCCTCCTGCTCTTCGCAGGCAGTCTCGCTAGAGTCCCCAACTTAATGATGGTAACTAACGATAAGGGTTGCGCTCGTTGCGGGACTTAACCCAACATCTCACGACACGAGCTGTCGACAGCCATGCACCACCTGTCTCTACGTTCCCGAAGGCACCATGTATCCTCATACATGTTCGTAGGATGTCAAGATCTGGTAAGGTTCCTCGCGTTGCGTCGAATTAAACCACATGCTCCACCGCTTGTGCGGGTCCCCGTCAATTCCTTTGAGTTTCAACCTTGCGGTCGTACTCCCCAGGCGGATCACTTATCGCATTTGCTTCGGCACAGACAGTCTTCCTGCCCACACCCAGTGATCATCGTTTACAGCTAGGACTACCAGGGTATCTAATCCTGTTCGCTCCCCTAGCTTTCGCACTTCAGCGTCAGTTATCGTCCAGTGAGCTATCTTCATCATCGGCATTCCTACACATATCTACGAATTTCACCTCTACTCGTGTAGTTCCGCCCACCTTTCCAATACTCTAGACAATCAGTTTCAAAGGCAAGCTTACAGTTGAGCCGCAAGTTTTCACCCCTGACTTGATCGTCCGCCTAGATGCCCTTTATGCCCAATAATTCCGGATAACGCTCGCGACATACGTATTACCGCGGCTGCTGGCACGTATTTAGCCGTCGCTTCTTCTGTGGGTACCGTCACTTCCTTCTTCCCCACTGAAAGCACTTTACAATCCGAAAACCTTCTTCGTGCACACAGAATTGCTGGATCAGAGTCTCCTCCATTGTCCAATATTCCCCACTGCTGCCTCCCGTAAGAGTAAGGGCCGTATCTCAGTCCCCTTGTGGCCGTCCACCCTCTCAGGCCGGCTACCTATCATCGCCTTGGTAAGCCATTACCTTACCAACTAGCTAATAGGACGCAAAGCTCTCTTTCAGCATCTCTTTTCATTAATCTCTCATGCAATCAATTAATTATATCCGGTCTTATCAGAAGTTTCCCTCTGTTATCCCAGTCTGAAAGGTAAGTTCTTTACGCGTTACTCACCCGTCCGCCATGGTTACCAAATTAACAAGTTAATTCTTCCCCATCGACTTGCATGTGTTAAGCATTCTGTCAGCGTTCATCCTGAGCCAGGATCAAACTCTTCATTCAATATATCTCTATATTTCCTTTATTTCACCATTATTTCATCTTTTCACATCTTTGCTTCTTCTTCTCATGTTTTCATTGTCCTCGCCAACTACACTCCCGTAATTGACAAAAATTATATTACCAAATTTATTACCCTTTGTCAAGCGGTTTTTTTACTTTTTTTATTTTTATTTTGTTTTTTCTTTCTATAACCTTTGTTTTAAAAGGCTTTGGTATACTTAATTTTTTTTGATTATTTTTTTTATGTCAGGCGGAAAATAATTTGGTCCTTTTATTACTTTTCCGTCTTCTCTGTAAATCGGATTACCGTTTTCGTCTAATTTACTTAAATTGCTTCTGTGAATTTCATCAAAAACTTCTTCTATTATATGCTGCATTCCATGTTCTATTATTGTCCCGCAAAGTATGTACATCATATCTCCTAAGGCATCGGCGACTTCAACTATATCTCCGTTTTTTGCAGCTTCAAGATATTCCTCATTTTCTTCTTTCATTAATTCAAATCTCAAATTTTCTTTCCCGTTTTCCAACTTTCCTATAGGATTTTCAGAATTTCCTAACTTATAAATTCTGTGAAATTCTTCGACTGACTTTATCTGTTTTTTCAATTTTTTCTCCTTGTGTATTTATTTTCTTCTTCCCATTATTCTTAAAATATAGATAAATAAATTTATAAAATCAAGATATAAACTTAATGCTCCTGTTATTTCTATTCTTTCAAGAATTGAAGCATCTTCATAGACTGCATAAGAAATAATACTGTTTTTTATTCTGTTAATGTCATAAGCAATAAATATTATAAATATTATAACTCCCAATATGGACGAAATCCACATAAGCTGATCACTTGCCATAAACATATTAATTAACGACATTATTATAAGTGCAATAAGTCCGACTTTTAATATTGTACCGTATTTTGATAAATCTTCTTTAGTAAAATAACCGTATAATCCCAATACTATAAATAATACTAAAGTTCCTATAAAAGCAAATATTAAACTGCCTTCAGTATAAATAATACCCAGTATAGAAAGGGTAAAACCGTTCAATGCAGAATATAGTATAAATACAAATCTTAAAGTTCCCACTTTTGCTTTAAAACTGATTGCAGTAAAAGCAAAAACGAGTACAAGTTCTATAATTGTCGCAGGTATATATATACTATGTATAGTTTGAAAGCTCAAACTTCCTGTTAATAATGAATAAATAGTAATAAATCCTACAATTCCTGTTATAGCAAGTCCTATTATCATCCATCCTATACTTCCCAATACTTTTGAAGCAACTAATTTCTCAAGTTTTTCATAAGTCATTTGAGAATTATTATTTCCGTATACTTCATTTTCAAAATCATCATAATTCATTTGAATCACCTCTTAATTTTTATTTTTAATTTAATTTTTAAACGGCACTTTCGACTCTTCAAGTAATACATTGATTATTTCTTTCACTGAAATATTTTGACTGTCCTGAGATCCGAATTTTCTTACATTTACTTCATTATTTTCAACTTCATTTTTACCTATTATCAGCTGCACAGGTATTTTCTGATCTCCGTTTGCTTCTCTTATTTTATATCCTATTTTTTCATCTCTTGTATCTATATCAACTCTGATTCCTGCCTCCTGAAGTTGTTCGTATAATTTTTCAGCAAAAGATACCTGTTCTTTGGAGATTGTCAGGATTCTTGCCTGAATCGGTGCAAGCCAAGTAGGAAATGCTCCTGCATAATGTTCTATCAATATTCCTATGAATCTTTCCATGCTTCCGTACATTGCTCTATGTATCATAACAGGCTCATGTTTCTCTCCGTCAGCTCCTATATAACTCATTTCAAATCTTGCAGGAAGATTGAAGTCAAGCTGTATTGTTCCGCACTGCCATATCCTTCCTATGGAATCTCTCATTTTAAAATCTATTTTAGGTCCGTAAAATGCTCCATCTCCGGGATTCAATTTATATTTTATTCCTTTTTTCTCAAGTGCAGATGCCAAATCAGCTTCGGCTACCGCCCATATCTCATCTGAACCTATAGCTTTTTCAGGCTTTGTGGAAAGTTCTATATTATAGTCGAAACCGAATAATGTATAAAACTTGTCATATAAATCTATTATTTCTATAATTTGTTCTTCTATCTGTTCCTTCGTACAGAATACGTGTGCATCATCCTGCGTAAACGCTCTTACTCTCATTAAACCATGCAAAGCCCCGCTAAACTCATGTCTGTGAACAAGTCCCATTTCTCCGTATTTTAAAGGCAGGTCTTTATAAGAGTGAAGATTATTTTTATAAGCGATTATAGATCCCGGGCAGTTCATAGGTTTTATAGCGTATACTTTTTCATCAATTTCCGAAGTATACATATTTTCTCTATAATTAAACCAATGTCCTGAAATTTCCCATAATTCCTTATCAAGCATAACAGGAGTTCTTATTTCTTCGTATTTTCTTTTTTTATGCTCTTTTCTCCATATTTCCTGTAATTTGTTCATAAGTTCCATACCTTTAGGCATAAAAAACGGAAAGCCCGGTCCGTGTTCATCAAGAAAGAATAAGTCCATTTGTTTACCTAATTTTCTGTGATCTCTTCTTTCAGCTTCTTCAAGCATTGTCAAATAATCTTCAAGTTCTTTTTTGTTGCCGAACGCCACTCCGTAAATTCTTTGGAGCATTTTATTATCGGAATTTCCTCTCCAGTATGCTCCTGCAGTAGACATCAGTTTAAAAGCCTTCAAATATCCTGTAGACGGTATATGTGTTCCTCTGCATAAATCTACAAATTCTCCCTGCTGATATATGCTGACTTTGTCTACTCCCAAGTCCTCTATTATTTCTACTTTATAATTTTCTCCCATTTCAGTAAACAGTTTTTTTGCATCTTCGGCACTCATTTCATTTCTTTTAAATTCATAATTTTCTTTTACAATTTTTTTCATTTCTTCTTCGATTTTTGCCAAATCTTCTTCAGTGAAAGGCTTTTCAGGATCAAAGTCATAAAAGAATCCGTTTTCAATAACAGGCCCTATAGTAACTTTCGTTCCGGGAAACAGTCTTTGAACAGCTTGTGCCATAATATGTGCTGCACTGTGTCTGATTATTGCCACTCCTTCTTCACTTGTCGAAGTTACAATTTTTATACTCCCCGACTTTTCGATAAGATAAGACGGATCCACCTGTACCCCGTCTATTATTGCTCCTACAGTTTCTTTCCCCAGACTAAGACTTATAGTTTTTGCAAATTCCGCAACAGTCATAGGTTGTTCGATTTTTCTGACATTTCCGTCAGGTAATAACATTTCTAACATTTTATATACTCCTTTATTTTATTAAATTCACAATTTTAAGTTTTAGAACCCTGCTCCGAAAGAAGCCGATCCTTTAGTATAATTTAACTGAACATTTTTTTCAGGGAACGTTACAATTCCGAATTTTAAAGTTACAACAGGGTAATATCCAAGTTTTTTATTATTCGGTTTATCCCACTTCATGCCTGCCCCTATTTCCCATTCAAGATTTTCAAATCTATGGCTTATAGTTGCCATACCGAGAGTTATTTTATTAACTCTTCTTGCAGCAGATGAACTTTCAAATATTTCCGGATCCGAAGATTTAGGTGCTCCGTCCTGAACATATTGTACTTTTGCTCCTATCCACCAAGGTTTGTCAGGGTCCGGACCGAACATATATTTAGTTTCAAAATCATGTCTTCTAAAATTGTATTGGCTGTAACGGTTAGGATCGTTTCTGTAAATTCTGTCCGGTTTTTCCATTACAAAAGCATATCTGACAAAGAATTTTTCCAAATATCCCGCCTCAACTTTGAAAGTAAGATCATTTAATCTGTTAAATCCTTTTAAATCAGTCTGTCGCATTGAATTTGATCCGTCTATTTCCATATCCAGACCTATTTGAAAATATTTTTTCATTTTTCTCAAATCCTGTAATTTCGAGTTAAAATCATTCAAATTAAATTTGTTCTGTTTATAAGTTTCCTCTTCAACGTAACTTTTGTATGCCTGTTCTTCTTCACTATTCAGAAATAATCTGTCGTCACTTTTAATTTCAACGTTATCAATAACATTTTTATTTGCATTTTCGACAGAAAAATCTTTCTGATTGGATTCCTTAACTATGTTTCCTTCGGAATCTCTTCCTTCGTATTTAGGTTTCACATTATTTTCATATCTGTAAAGTAAACTGACAGTTGTATAATCACTTCCTGAAGAATATCTGTCATCGGAAATCGTAAGAGGTGTATTATTCAAATCTCTGTATGTTTTTTTACCGAAGCCGTAACTCACTCTGAAATAATGGTCCGATTCAAATTTTTTATTTTTCATTTTCGATGTATCGTAAACAAATCCGATTTTATGAGTTTCTTTTTGCAGTTTTAAACCGGGTTCTCCGAAATTCGGACTTGTACCGAAAATATCATTGATTTTACTTTTTATATTTGTGTAGTCTATTCCCCATTCGTTATAATTTATGGAGAACATTCTGTCCCTTACAGATTCTTTATTATCTTTACGGTTCCAGCCCATATCTTCATTATAAGGGAAATATTGTCTGTTTTTGTCCGTGTATTTATAAAGAAAACTGTTTCCCTCATCAGATAAATAACCATATTGAACTTCTCTGCTCAAACTTCTTTCAGATTTAAAATCTTCAAATTCGTATTCATCGTCACTTATAAAATCAAAACTTAAAAATCTTTTGTTGGCAATGTCAAATTTAAAATAGTTTCTGACATACTGACTTTTCAACCAATTTCCTGAAAAATGTCTATTATGAAAATTTGTGAAATTATAATTAAATGTCATATTTCCTAGATAAAAATTGAAATTATTATTTATTCCCAGTGTGTTAGTTGGAATGTCAATTATATCGTTTCCGTTATACATTGCTCCGCTTGCATTTACTTTCTGCAAAGTAAAATTAGCTTCATTTGTCACTTTAATGTCATATTTATTATTAATTTTTGCCGTATTATCAAAAATCGTTGTAAACAGTTTTGTATTGAGGGTGCTTATATTCATCGACGGTCGTTGCTTTACTTCATTTCCTGCAGCATCTCTCAATATTTTATATCCGGTTTTTGAATCTGCGTCCTCTATTTTTCTGCCTTTAGAAAATTCCGGCACATACACTTCCGAATAATCTCTATTCTCAAAGCCGAAATTAAATGCCAAATAAGAATTTCTTATAGGTAATTCAATTTTATCATTACCTATATTAACTTTTTGAGAACGGTATTTTTCATAAATTATTTTTTTTGCTCTTTTTATTTTGTCAGTATCTTCATACACTTTGTAAATTCTGCTGTTATCATCAGTTGTTGAATCTAAAAACAGATTATTAAATGCCGGATTATCTCTTGTAAAATCATACTCATATTCTTTTTTCTTAATGTCCGAATGTTTTGTTTCTACACCGAAATAAAAATTATTGGTCAGATATTGTGATAAAGTTTTCGGCTTGTAGCCGAAAAATTCATTTTGTCTGAAAGGGTAATAATTTCCCAGTGTCAAAACAGCCTCTTTTCTGTGATCATAAGCTGTAGTCTGAACCCATCTTTTCGAGTCTTCAAGAGAAACATTATCAGCATCGTCTCTTTCTTTTAAATTAAGTATTTCCTGAAATTCATCCTTGTTAGAATCCAAATATTCAAACTTTATTTTAGGCCCCTTAAAATCTATCGAATAATTCTTTTTATTTCTGAATGAATTCAAATCTCCGATATATCCTGGATTTATATCCGTAAATTTTTCATTATCAATTTTTATAGCAACATCACTGTTTCCGTTTGTATATTTCAAAGTTTTGTACAAATCCACATCAGTTTTTCTCGGATCGATTTCATCTCTGTCAACTATAAAATCGTTTATCTTTGTAAGTTCTCTCAATGCATCAGGATTTTGTGTCCAGTAATAATCAAGATTAAACTCTCCGTTTTGTCCCAATTCCTGATTTATCTTGAAATCATAAAATCCTATTTTTTTATAAGTATCCACGTAAGAAGTATAATCGTCTTTTAACAGAACTCCGTCAGCTGCTCTTACAAGATTCGTAGTTATATTTTTATAATTGAAATTCCACAAACCGTATCCTAAATCATAAAATCTTCTTTCACTTTTTTCTTTTTTAGGAGTGTTGACTATATTATGATTCCATTCAAAATCCCACTCTCTTATGTGATTTCCTATAGGAACGACAAATCTTCTTACAAATACATTCCCTGAACTTCCGGGCCACAAAGTATAGTCATTGGAAACTTTTAATGCTAATTTTTTCTTTGCACTCAGCTCAAAATCTACAAATCCTTGAGCGTATTTACCTTTATCATAATCAAATCCCCAAATTCCGAAGAGTCCTCTTTCACTGTCAGAACCTATATACGGGAAAAGAGTCGCTCTTTGACTTTCAGGTTTTAACGAAGCAACATAGTAAGGGAATTTAAACCATGTTTTTCCTCCTGCTTCCACTCCGATTTTTTTTGCAACAATTTTTCTGTTAGGATAAATCAGAAGTTCTTCGGCATTCACTTTGTAATTCGGCTCTTCATACGGACTCGTTGTAAACCAACCGTTTTTTATAGTTATTTTATTAGTCTCACTTAATGTCTGTTCTCCTCCGAAACGCAATTTCAATTTCGTATCATAACTTTCAGAAGATAAAATTTTAGCTTTTTTTGTATCCATATCAAAAACAAGCTCATTTGCTTTTACAGTTTGTGTTCCTTGAGTAAAAACAACATTCCCGTATGCGAAAAGAACATTTTTGCCGCCTAATTTTTTTACACTGTCAGCCCTTATTGTAATATCTCCATATTTCAATATAACTCCGTCAGTAGCCTCAATAGCTTCTTTTTCTATATCTATTATTGATTTTTCAGTTTCCATTTCTATCACTGTTTCTTCGGCACTTAAATTAGCTGAAAACAACAGACAGAAAAGGAAAAGAAACAATAATTTGTATTTATTGTTTTTCATATTATCAACCTTTATTTTTAAAGTTTAATTTTGAAATAAATTATACCACAAATTTGACATAATGACAAATTGACTAATCAATATCTAATGTGATAAACTTAATTAACAAATGTATTTTTTAAAAAATTTACGAGAGGAGAAAAATTGTGTTTAAATATGTTTTAAAAATAACAACTTTAATATCAGTTTTTACAGTAGTATTTACTACATTCGGAGCGGAAGTTAAACCGGGACAGACTTTAATCTGTATTGATCCGGGACATCAGGGAAAAGGAAATAGAGGACTTGAAGAAATAGCTCCCGGTTCTTCAAAGAAAAAAGTAAAAGTTGCCGACGGAACTGCCGGAGTTGCTACAAGAAAAAACGAATACGAACTTACGTTGGAAGTAGGACTTAAGTTAAGAGATGCTTTTAAAAGTAAAGGTTATAAAGTCCTTATGACAAGAGAAACTCATAATGTAAATATAAGCAATAAAGAAAGATCTCTTATGACTAATAAAGCCGGATGTGCAGCATATATAAGACTTCACGCCGACGGCTCTTCAAACAGAAACCTTACAGGTGTTTCAGTTTTGACTTCGTCATCTAAAAATCCTTATAC
The DNA here is from genome assembly GCF_007990505.1 of Pseudoleptotrichia goodfellowii. NCBI lineage: Bacteria > Fusobacteriati > Fusobacteriota > Fusobacteriia > Fusobacteriales > Leptotrichiaceae > Pseudoleptotrichia > Pseudoleptotrichia goodfellowii. The sequence goes on from NZ_AP019822.1 coordinate 2,007,585, forward strand.
TCAAAAAGTTCAAAAAACAAGCGATAAACTTTCAAAAGACATTTTATCGGAATTTGTAAAAGCTACAGGTGCTAAAAACAGAGGAATTGCATATCGTGACGACTTGACAGGAACAAACTGGTCAACAGTGCCTAATACATTGATAGAAATGGGATTTATGTCAAATCCTGATGAGGACAGAAAAATGGCTTCAAAAGAATATCAGGAAAAAATGGTAAGAGGAATGGTAAACGGAATAGAAAAATATTTAAGAGAAAGATAAATTTATAAAGGGTTCACAGATATATTCAAGTGAACCCCTATATTTTATTTATCCGACTTCTATAACACTATCACAGATAAAAAAACTGCAAATAAATTTGAAAAACTCTTCTGACACTTGAAAATGTCCATATCTTAACTGTTTTGAATATTTTAACCATTCGTGATGTTCTCTAAGTTCATTTATACTGCACTTTCCTTTTAATTTTAAAAATTTCACATTTCTCCTGTAAGGAACAAAATTTTCACTCATTTGAAATTTATATATTCTCTCGTCTTTTATTTTTCCTATTGCAGTTATTTCCTGACATTTTATATCTGAATCCATGCTTATTTTAGGACTGTAATAGATCAGATAATCGCCTTTTTTCATTCTTTTCAAAGGAACTGCTTTACCGTGACACACTTGACAAAACCCTCCTTCAACTCCTCTTAAAACATGTTCTTTTGATACTACACCTAACCAATATTTCATTATTTTCTCCTATTTTTTATTTTTCTATTGCTTTTTTCAAAAGTAGCATAGAATGGGGTACATCGGAAAATATTTGTTTTAAAAATTTTATATTTTCTTCATTTATTTCTTCACTTTCCAATCTTACCGTGTGTTTTATTTCTACGAATCCACCCTTATCTTCAAAAATTTCATGCCCGAAATATATATCACCTAAAGGAGTTTCAGTTTTATCCCAAAATTCCGCATTTTCTTTTACCGAAGTTAAAATATATTTCATAGGTGGCATTTTTTCAAGTTCCATTATTCCCTCAGTTCCTGTCTGAAATTTTCCGTTTAAAGAAATATTTTTCAAATCTTCTTCCCAAATATACCATTTTTCAATGTCGGAATAATATTTCCAAACTTCTTCTTTTTTTGCATTAACTTTAATTTTAAAGCTGAATTCCATAACTTACCTCTTTTCATATTTTATATATTATAAGTATACTTATATTTTTTTAAAAAGTCAATATTTTTTATTCTATATCCTTGCTTTTCTGTGAAATTTTTTATAAAATAGAAAATAAAAAGGAAGTGATACAGTTGTTTCCCTCTAAGTATAAAAATGATTCGGAAGATTCTACAGGACTTTTATTTATGAGAACTTATAACAAATGGCATACAATAATAAAAAATGAGCTGAAAAAACTGAATATAACTCATCCGCAGTTTGTAGTTTTAACATCGCTTTCTTATCTTTCTGAAAAAGAGAAAGAAGTTACTCAAATTATGATTTCCAAAATTTCAGGAATAGATGTCATGACTATTTCACAAATACTGAATTTACTTGAGAAAAATGATTTTATAAAAAGAAAAGTTCACTGTAAAGATACAAGAGCAAAATCGGTTTTTTTAACTTTAAAAGGGAGAAAAACTGTGGAAAAGTCTGTTCCGATTGTTGAAAATATTGATGAAAAATTTTTCGGTGTTTTGAACACTGAAGAAAATATTTTTAAAAATTTTCTAAAAAAACTTTAAATTTAGAAAGCCTGTCTTAAAAAAATTTTTTATTAGGACAGACTTTTTAATTTCTACAGTTAATATTTTACATGGAGCTTTCCCATTCTCCTTTTATCGTAACTCCCGTATCTGTTGCAACCCTGTCAAGTAATTCTATGTCTTCGGCACTTAATTCTACATTTGCCGCCCTCGAAGCATCATCTACCTGTGCTACTTTCGTAACTCCTATTATAGGTATAGTTCCTTTCGCTATTGCCCAAGCCGTTGCAATTTCAGGCACTGTAGCCTGATATTTTCCTCCGAGAATTTTCATTTCATAAAATAACGGCTCTAATTTCCCTAATATTTCCGGCGGAAATGCTTCCCCTCTTCTCGTTCCCGAAGGTAACGGATTATCTTTAGTGTATTTTCCAGATAGTGCTCCCTGTTCAAGAACCATATAAGAAAATACGGCAATTTCATTTTCTTTACAATAATCCAGTATTCCTGAAGTCTCAACAGTTCTGTACAATAAACTGTAATGATTTTGTATTGCATGTAATTTATATCCCGATTCTTTCAGAATTTTATCGACATATTTAATTTGCTCTAAATTATGATTGGAGACTCCGACTTTTTTTACTTTTCCTGATTTCAGTAAATCAACTAATTTAGGAACCCATTTCTCCATATCTACCGTATTATGAAGCCAGTAAATATCAATAACTTCTTTGCCCAATCTTTTCAGACTTTCATTCAAAAATTCAAAAATTGCATCATTTCCTCTTCCTTCAGCAAGTTGCGGAGTAAATTTAGTCGAGATTATAGCATCTTTTCTGTCTTTTACAAATTCTCCCAAAATAGTCTCGGAAGCACCGCTTGCATAAACTGTGGCTGTATCCCATAAAGTCAACCCCAATTCCATCGCTCTGTCAAATACAGGTTTCAGTTCTTCTTTCCCTAGCTGATTCCCAAAAATCGTATCTCCTCCTGCAATTCCTCCGAATCCCCATGACCATGTTCCTAATGCCACTTTCGGAACTTGCATTTCCTGAATATTCGTTTTTTTCATTTTAAATCCATCTCCTCTATAGCCTAAATATCATATTTTTTACTATATACCTTTTTACTTTATTCATCCTTATATTTTTATTAATTTAACTTTTCCAACCCTTTTTTTGCATCCAATCTGCCGTTTATTAAAGCTTTTTCAAAACAAAAAGTCAAACAACTAAAAATTAATTTTCTAATCATTTGACTCATTGTCCTTTATTTTTATAATTCTATATCTTCTTTTCTCAATGTAGGGAATAGTATAACATCTCTTATAGATGCCGAATTTGTCATAAGCATTACAAGCCTGTCAATTCCTATTCCGAGACCTCCTGCAGGCGGCATTCCGTATTCCAATGCTCTAATATAATCCAAATCCATATTTTGAGCTTCGTCATCTCCCGCTTCTTTCATTTTTACCTGTTCTTCAAATCTTTCTTTCTGATCTCTCGGATCATTTAATTCCGAATAAGCATTGGCAAATTCTCTTCCTGATATAAACAATTCAAATCTGTCTACCCAGTCTGTTTCTCCTTTTTTATTTTTTGAAAGAGGAGAAATTTCTTTCGGATATTCTATAATAAAAGTAGGATTTATAAGTGTGGATTCTACTTTTTCCTCAAAAATAAGATTCAATATACCGTATTTTGTATATGTTCTGTCTTTTTCCAAAGGTATTTGTAACTCTTTTGCTTTGGCAACGGCATCTTCATCACTTGTAACAGTATCAAAGTCAAATCCTGTAACTTCTTTTACTATATCTTTCATTTTTACCCTTCTCCAAGGGCTTTTCATATTGATTTTTTTGCCTTCATATTCTATTTCATAAGTTCCGTGCAACTCAAAAGTCAATTTTGAAATTAAATCTTCAGTTATATTCATCATATCCACATAATCAGCATAAGCCTGATACAGTTCCATCATAGTAAATTCCGGATTGTGTTTGATTGATATTCCTTCATTTCTGAAACTTCTGTTTATTTCAAATACTTTTTCAAAGCCTCCTACAAGAAGTCTTTTTAAATAAAGTTCCGGAGCAACTCTTAAAAATAGCTCCATATCCAAAGCATTATGGTGAGTAGTAAAAGGTCTTGCCGTAGCTCCTCCTGCTATCGGGTGCATCATAGGAGTTTCTACTTCTGTAAATCCTTTTTCTTCCAAATATTTTCTGAAAAATCTCACAATTTGAAATCTCTTTTTCATCGTATCCATAACTTCACTGTTCATTACAAGATCGACATATCTTTGTCTGTATCTTGTTTCAACATTTGTAAGCCCATGAAATTTTTCAGGAAGAGGTCTTATATTTTTCGACAAAACTTCAAAAGATTTTGCTCGCAGTGTCAATTCTCCTGTCTGCGTTCTAAATAAAGTCCCTTCTATTCCTATAAAATCTCCTAAACCTAACTTTTTATATATCTCGTACTGTTCTTCTCCTACTTCATCTTTTTTTACATAATACTGAAGTTTGCCTGTCGGATCCTGAATATGCCCGAATCCGTTTTTACCCATTCTTCTGAACGCCACTATTCTTCCTGCGGTTTTAAACGCTTTATCACTTGTTTCATCATATTGATTAACTTCTTCTATGTTGTTTATTTTTTCGTATTTTCTTCCATAAGGCTCAACACCTGCCTCTTTCAATTCTTCAACTTTTTTAAGTTTTTCGCTTATAATGTTACTTTCATTTGTTTGATTACTCATCACTTTTCCTTTCTTATTAATTTAATTCTGTTATTTCCAATTTTATACTGTTAAAGATTTCGTTATTGTTAATTATATCATATTCAAGATATATTTTCTCATTTTCCATAATTATAATTTTTGTGAAAATTTCGTATTTTCCTTTAAATTCTTTTGTAAAATAAGTAAAAAAAGTTTTTTTATTCTGTTTAAATATCTGTTTTGAGTTTATTTGCCCGTATCGGTATATTTCCACAAAATCGTCAAATTTTAAAATTTTACATTTTCCGTATTCATCTTCATAATGAATTTCTTTTTTATTTTCGGAATTTAAAAAATTTTTCACTTCAAAGTTCTGTTCATAATTTTGTCCGTATAAATCGGAACTTTTTATTTTTATTTTCATACAAAAACTCTCTAATCAAGAAAATTGTCCAAAAACTCGTCAATATCTTCTTCGTCTTCTTCAAAACTTCCTATTTCTTCCAAATCATCCATTTCATCTATACCGACATCATCCAGATCCGATAAATCCTCATCTTCTTTTACAACTTTGTCGTATTCTCCGAAATCTTCATTCCAATACATATAATCTTTATCGGTTCCGTAATATTCTTCTTCCCAAATTTCTAAAACTTCATCTTCTTCGTCTTCATCTAAAATAACCAAATCTTCTTCATTTGTATCATACCAAAAGACTCTTTTAACTCCTGCTTCATTTTCGCAAATCAAATATTCCTTCTCTTTAACTGTAATATTTGCTAAACATGTAAAATACTCTATATCGTCGTCTATCAACTTCTCAAATTCTTCACCAACAGAGTACATAAGATTCTCCCTCCATTATTTATGATATTTTATATTTTTGTTTATTGAAATCCATCTATATATCTGCTCAATCAATATTAATCTCATCAACTGATGCGGAAAAGTAAATGACGAAAAATTCAATCTGAAATCAACAATTTCCCTCAATTTATCATTAGCCCCGTTTGAACCGCCTATTATAAAATTTATTTCACTATTTGTCAATGACAATTTTTCAATATTTCTTGCCATTTCTTCAGATGTTTTTGCTTTCCCCTTTAAATCAAGTAATATATTATAAGACTGATTTCTTTTATTAATTGTATCGATTATCCTGTCAGTTTCTTTCATAATTGCATTTTCTATTCCCTTATTATCATCTTCTTCAGCCAATTCAATTATATTCAAATTAACATATTTCGATAATCTTTTGGAAAATTCCGAAATGCCCTCTTTTATATAAGCATCTTTTATTTTACCGATACATATTATACTAATCTTTATCATATTTTTCCTTTATTGTCAATTATCTTTTTCAAGTATTTATTTTATTGACATCATTTTTTATTTTGTTACATACTTGTTACATTGCCATTAAAATAGAATATTTATAAAATTTTTATTTTTTCCTTCCGAACATCTTATCCAAGTCGTCTTTTGTCAACTTTACTATAATAGGACGACCATGAGGACAAGTGTATTTTCCTACTTCGTGAAGCCTTCTCACCATATTCTGCATTTCGTTCATATTGAGTTTTTGACCTGCTTTTACTGCACCCTTACACGACATGGAAATAATAATATTCTCTCGCAAATCTTTTATTTCGCTCTCACTTTTCAAATCCGAAAGCAATTTCAAAAATACATTTTGTATACTGTCTCTAAAGTCAAACGCCGGAACCGCTCTGAACACTATCTCGTTATTGGAAAATTCGTCTATATCAAAACCGAATTCATTAAATACTTCAATATTATCAAAAATAAGACTTTTTTCAACTTCACTCACTTCCATTTTCTGAGGAAGTAACAAATGCTGAGATTTATGCTCTTTACTCGAAAATTTTTCTTTCAATTCTTCATAAAGTATTCTCTCATGGATAATATGCTGATCGTAAATTTCCAATTCATTATTTTTTCTGACAAGAATATATGTATCGAAAATTTGTCCCAAAACATCATATGTAAATTGCTCCCCTGTATGCTTTTCAAATGTCCCGACTTTATAATCATTTCCTGTTTCACGTATACTTTCCTCTTTTATTTCCAATTCTTCCTTTATCTTATCGGATTTTTCAAAAACTTTTTCATTTTTGTTCATTTCTTCAATTATATAATCATCTGTGTCATGCAATAACCTTGAACTTTCAATTTCTTTATTCTCTTTTATTTCGTTATTTTCTGCATTCGAGCCTATAATTTCTTCTAAAGTTCTTTCCTGAATTTTATTCCCGGCTGAAAAATCTCCGTCATGAGTTTCAAAACTGAAAAATTTCTGACTTTCTCCTTTTATAACTTCATCCGAAAATAAATCTTTTATTTTTTCCTCTTTATTTTCAACATTTATACTTTTTTTCAATAAATCTATATTCGGCTGCCAGCCTTCTCTGTCGCTCTGATAAAAATATTCGTCTATTGCATCTTTTATCTGTTTATAAACTATTTTATCATTGGAAAATTTTACAATTTTTTTTGACGGATGAACATTTACATCAATTTCTTTTGGGTCAATATCAAAAAATATAATTACAAAAGGATATTTTCCTTTCATCAGTTTTGTATAATATCCGTCTATAACCGCTCTTTCTATTGTGTTGGACTTTACATATCTTTTATTTACATAAGTAAATATATAATCTTTACTGCTTCTCAATATTTCGACATTACCGAGATAACCGTATTCAAATTTTTTCAGATTTCTTAAAACCGATTTTCCGAAAAGCTCAAGTATTGCATTTTCTATTCCTTTTCCGCTTGTATTTATACTTTGTTTTCCGTCAAATTCCAATGTAAAAGCAACATCACTGTTAGCAAGTGCTTCTTTTAATACAATATCCTTTATTTTGTTGTATTCTGTAGACTCTTTCCTCAAAAACTTCTTTCTCGCCGGAGTATTATAAAATAAGTCTCTTACTTCTATTTCAGTTCCTATATTTCTTGAAACTTCTTCAAATTTTCTGACTACTCCTCCATAACTTGCTATTTTATATCCTGTGGAGCTATTCTCCGAACGTGTTGTTATCGTAAGTTTGGATACTGCCGCAATAGATGCCAGTGCCTCTCCTCTAAATCCGTAAGTATTTAAATTAAATACATCATCTTTTGTTGAAATTTTTGAAGTAGCATGTCTTTCAATAGAAAGTAAAGTATCGTCTTTGTCCATTCCTATACCGTTATCATTTATTTTGACATCCATTCCGCCTTTAAAAACTTCTATTTTTATAATAGTAGCTTTCGCATCAAGAGAATTTTCTATCATTTCTTTTATCATTGATGCCGGATTTTCCACTACTTCTCCTGCCGCAATTATATTCGACACACTTTCATCCAAAATTTTTATATATCCCATTATATTGAACTGCTCCTTATATTTGTTTTTCTATTTTCACTTTGATTATACCTCAAAAATCTTTTTATTCATATATAATTTTGCTTTTTCTTTCAATAATTTAAAATTTTTTAAGATATTCTATATTATCATCATTTACTGTATATAATTTCATTTAATCCGACTCATTCTTCTAAAAAAGCCGCCTTTTAGGCAGCTCAAATTTATAGTCTCTTCACTTAAAGGCGACGGAACACCTGAATTTAATCTTTTTCTTATTTAAAGTATAGTGGATTCTCTATTTTTTGTCAAGAGATAAATCTTTTATAATTCTTGAATAAAAATATGTCCCATTTTCTCTTTTTTTGTTTTCAAATATTTTTTATCAAATTCATTAAATTTTATTTCGATTGCTTCCCTTGCTACAACCTTTATCCCGTATTTTTTCAATCCTTCTATTTTCAAAGGATTATTTGTTTTTAAGGATATCGACTTTACCTTGAGATCCTTTATTATTTGTGCTGCTACCGCGTAATCTCTTAAATCTTCCTGAAATCCCAACTGATGATTAGCCTCTACAGTATCATATCCTTCATCTTGCAATTTGTACGCTTTCAGTTTGTTGATTATTCCGATACCTCGTCCTTCCTGTCTTAAATAAATCAGCAATCCTTCTCCTTTTTCTTCTATTTCTTTTAAAGATCTGTGAAGCTGCTCCTGACAATCACAACGTTTGGAACCGAACACATCCCCGGTTAAACATTCAGAATGAAGTCTGACACTTACATTTTCCTTATTTCTTATATCTCCTTTAATAACTGCTATATACTCTTTATTTTCAATTTTATCACTATATCCGACAAAATCAAAATTTCCGAATTTTGTAAAAATGTTTACTTCTGCCTCTTTTTTTACTAATTTTTCGTTATTTTTTCTATACAATATTAAATCGTCTATTGTTATTATTTTCAGATTGTATTTTGTACAAAATTCAAATAACTCGTCTCTTCTCGCCATAGTTCCGTCTTCATTTAAGATTTCCATTATTACACCTACTTCTGAAAATCCAGCTATTCTTGATAAATCCACAGCTGCTTCGGTATGTCCTTTTCTTTCCAACACTCCCTTTTCTTTAGCAATTAAAGGAAAAATATGCCCGGGTTTTCTGAAATCTTTTGCTTTTTTCTCCAAATTCCCCAAATCGGTAATTGTTTTCAATCTGTCTGCAACGGATATTCCTGTAACTGTTCCTTCATAAGCATCAACAGAAGTAGTAAAAGCTGTTTCATGATGATCAGTGTTTACTCTGTTCATAGGACCCAGCTCCAGTTCTTCCGCTCTTCTTCGGGATAAAGGAACGCACATCAATCCTCTTGCTTTATTTATCATAAAATTTATCATCTTATAAGTAGCCGACTGAGCAGGCAAAAACAGATCTCCTTCATTTTCCCTGTCTTCGTCATCTACAATTACTATAACTTTCCCTTTCTTTATATCTTCCAATGCTTCTTCTATCGTGTTAAATTTACTGTCCATTTTTTTCACCTCTTTTTGTTTTGTTAAAAACCGTTTTCTCTTAAAAATTCAGGTGTTATTTTCGATTTTCTATTTTGCTCTTTTTCATATTCAGAAAATTTCAAAATTTTTTCTACATATTTTCCAAATAAATCCGTTTCGACATTTACAAAATCTCCTGATTTTTTTCCTCCTAAAATAATATTTTTTATTGTATGAGGAATTAATGATACCGAAAACGTTCTTTTTTCATCATTTACATCTATTACTGTCAAACTTGCTCCGTCTATCGTTATTCTCCCTTTTTCTACAATATATTGCATGTATTTTTTATCTTTTTCTTCTAAATAAAATACATAAATTTTTGCTATCCCTTTAGAAATAATTGATAAAATTTCAGCTTCACAGTCTACATCACCCATAACAAGATGTCCTCCAAGAAATGTGGATAATGTTACGGATTTTTCAAGATTTACTTTTTCTCCTGTTTTCAGTCTTTTCAGTCCGCTCCTTTTTATCGTCTCAAACATTACGTCAGCAGTAAAAGTATTTTTACTGAAAGAAGTTACTGTAAGACACACTCCGTTTACAGCTATACTGTCGCCTCTCTCAACTTTTTCAGCTACATTGTTTCCTTTTATCGTTATCTCCATTCCTAAAGGCTTTTTCAAAACATTAATAACTTCTCCCGGTCCTTCTATTAATCCTGTAAACATATTTTCTCCTAACTTTCATCATACTTTTTGAAATAAAACTCTACTCCTATATTATTATCATAGATATTATATTTTATATTATTCAAAGTTATTGCTTCATCAGTATTTATTTTTGTAAATCCTGAAATGAATGATTTTGCTGTTTTGTCTCCAAATATTTTATTGGAAATAAAAATTTCTCCTCCATCAATAACTTTTTCGGAAAAAGCCTTCGATATGAGTTTTTCTCCTCCTTCAAGCAATACCGAGTCGATTCCTTCTTTTCCTATTTCCTCCAAAATATCCCTCATAAGAAAATTTTTTCCTTTTAAAAAAATAAATTTTAATTTTTTTCTCTCTTTAAATATTTTGACTTTATCACTATTCTTGTTTATAACAGAAGTAACAATTACAGTTTTCCCATCGCTGTTATTTTTTATAATATTGTAATCTTCAGTTATTCTTAAATTCGGATCGATTATTATTCTGAAAGGATCGACTCCGTTTTCTATTCTTGCCGTCAAACTCGGATTATCATATAAAACTGTATTTATCCCTACCATTATTCCCATAAATTTATTTCTGTAATATTGAACTTTTTCTCTTGCTTTTTCATTAGTTATCCATTTAGACTCACCGTTTGAAAGAGCTATTTTTCCGTCCAGAGTTATACCGCATTTTAAAAATAAATAAGGAATTTTTGATTTTATATACTTAAAAAAGACTTGATTTAACTCATCACATTCTTTTTTCAAAACATTTTCGGTTACTTCTATCCCTGAATTTTTAAGCATTTCAATTCCTTTTCCTGCAACTTCTGGATTAGGGTCACCCGAACCTATAACACACCTTTTTATTCCTGCTTTTATAATCTTTTCAGCACAGGGAGGTGTTTTTCCGTAATGAGAACAAGGCTCCAGAGTTACATAGATAGTAGCACTTTCTGTCTCTTCTCCTGCATTTTCAATGGCATGAACTTCTGCGTGAGCTTCTCCGAACATTTTATGATAGCCCTCTCCTATAATTTTGCCGTCTTTCACTATAACAGCTCCTACCAGAGGATTGGGATTTACCCTCCCCAATCCTTTTTTTGCAAGTTCCAAAGCTATTTTCATATATTTGACATCTTCATTGTTAACATTATAGTCCTTTTCATTAATTTTTTTATTCATAATCTTTTCTATCTTTCTATAATTTTAATTTTTATACTATTTCTTTCATCAGATTTGCCATTTCAATCGCTGCAAATGCCGCTTCCGAACCTTTATTTCCTGCCTTTGTTCCTGCTCTTTCTATTGCTTCCTCTATATTATTCGTAGTCAATACTCCGAATATAACAGGAATATCGTATTGTAAAGATAATTGAGCAACACCTTTGGATACCTCTGCACAAACATAATCAAAATGAGGTGTAGATCCTTTTATTACCGCTCCGAGAGTTATTATTGCATCATATTTTTTTGCATTTATCATCTTTTTGACTATAAGAGGTATTTCAAATGCTCCCGGTACCCAAGCAATTTCGATACTTTCTTCAAGAACTTCATTTCTCTTAAGTACATCCGTTGCACCTTCGACTAATTTTGAAGTAATAAATTCGTTAAACCTTCCTGCTACAATACCGATTTTTAAATCTTTTCCATTAAACTTCCCTTCAAATTTTTTCATTTTTCCTCCCAAAATAATTTTATTTAAAACAATTTTCAGGTAATAAAAAACAGGATTAATTAAAATCCCGGGACTTTTAATAATATAATAACAGTTTTTTATTCAGAATTACTTTAACCAATTTAATCAGGAAATTTTTTAAATAACAAACTGCCTGATTAATTATATATAATTCGGATATTTTTAATAATTCCTGCTTTTAATAAAAATTTCAACTCAAAAATGGGTTATTTATAAGCACGATTATTTCTAACAAAAATAACTATTATTTATATTCTAACTTCTTCCATCTAGACTTTACTATCGGTACCGGAATTTAACCGGTTCATGCTCATAAAAGCTCGCGGACTATACCGCCGGTCGGGAATTTCACCCTGCCCTGAAGTTTAATTGTTTTATGACAATATTCTATAATATTTTTCGGATTTTGTCAAAAAAATGTATATACAGGGACGGAGTAAAATTTTTAGGAGTAAAAAATCATTGATAATATTCAAATTCCATAGGATCTAAAGGCTTTCCGTCAATCATTATCTCAAAATGCAAATGCGGTCCTGTAGACATTCCTGTGCTTCCTACGTTTCCGAGTATATACCCTTGTGAAACTATTTCTCCCTTTTCCACCGATATTTTACTTAAGTGAGCATATCTCGTTACAATACCTTTTTCCGAAGTAACTTCTACCATTTTTCCGTAATTTCCTTTTTCTCCTGAATAAGTGACGATACCTTTTACAGCCGACCTCACTTCAGCTCCGAATTTTTCTCCGATATCTATTCCTCTGTGAAATTTTCTCTCTTTCAAAATAGGATGTATTCTTTCTCCGTATTTACTTGTTATATTTTGAGAGCCTACAGGCCAATAAAACTTTTCTGATATTCCCTGACTTTTAATATCTTCTCTTTCATAGTTATCAATCCTTGTATTATATTTTGTGTAATATATTGCCGAATTTCTATTTTCATTCTTTGCGTATGCTTTTCTCGCAGCACTCTCGTTTCTGATCGAGATAATATTTCTCTTTGCTTCTCTCTCGATTTTCTCTCCAATAGAAATCTTTAAATCTTTCTGTTCTGTTTCTTCTTGAATTTTATTATCTTTTAATTTTTCCGTTTCCTCATGAAGTGAATTTTTCACATTTTCTCTTGTATTATTACTTTCCGTTTTATATACATTCTGCTTTTTTGAAGTTGCATAAATATTCTCTGTGTGACTTGTTTGAAATATAAAAACCATAAGAAACACGGCAATTAAGCCGATAAATACAATCGTGTTTTTATTTTCAATATTCTTAAATTTTTCTGAAAATTTTGACTTCTTACAGAAATTTTCTTTATACCCCTCTATTTTCTTGATCAACCCCATATTTTATTTCACCTTTACAAATGATTAATTTTAAATTAATTATATATTATTTTGGGGAATTTGTAAAGAGTTTTTTTTAAAGGATTTTTTATTACCATTTGCTTATCTTTGTTTAGAAATTATTTACTATATTTACACTACTCTCAAACAAAAATGTAGAGCTAACTATAATTTTATAAGTTTGAATACTATCTGAATTTACACTACTCTCAAACCTATATTTTATTTTTTGCAACCCAAATTTTCATTTTTTTTAATTACTATATTAACTGTTTTGTCCTCTAAAAATTTGACATTCCCTCCCCAATCAATTATAATAAAATAAAAACGGAGGTTTCATATGAAATTAGCTGAAGCTCTCATTTTAAGAGCGGATTTGCAGAAAAGAATAGAACAGTTGCGTATCAGACTCAATAACAATGCAAAAGTTCAGGAAAATGACACTCCTACAGAAAATCCCGTAACACTGATTTCTGAACTCAACAGTTGCATTGACGAGCTGACTTCTCTTATAAAGAAAATCAATAAAACAAACTGTACTGCTACTTCAAACGGCGTAACTTTAGTCGATTTAATAGCGGAAAGAGATACTTTAACTCTAAAAGCCAATATTATGAGGACTTTTTTACAACAGGCAAGCCAAAAAGTAGAACTCTATTCAAGTAAAGAAATTAAAATATTAAGTACCGTAGATGTACCCTCTTTACAAAAGGAAGTCGATAATTTATCCAAGAAAATCAGAGAAACGGATACAGCGTTGCAGCAGGCAAACTGGCTTACCGATTTAATAGAATAATTTTTCTTTATAGAATATTTAGGTGTAGATTTATTAAAAGCGAGTACAACTTTTTCCCTGTCACGGAATATCGGGTAATTCGGAGGAGTTACAATCTTTTTTATTGTTATCCTCAGTATTGTTACACGAGTACAGTTATAGAGTAATGTTACTACCACGTACTGTTTTAATAATATCGAGGGCGGGTTTCGGGAAAAAAAGATTTATCTCAAGTTTTTGTTTTGAAATAAATCTTTTTGTATTATTAAATTCTCTTCTTAAAATTTAGTTTTTATTTGCAACACTGTTTAATTATAGCAGCTTTCACAATGTTTAATAATACTGCCGTCCGTTTCATCTTCTATTCTCTGCACAGCACGCCGAACTTTAAAACTTGCAATAACTTTTTTTGGAATCTCTAATTCATCAAAATCTCTATTTAATATTTCAACTTTCCTATAAAAACCTATTTGATATTTTCCAGGTATATACTTGCTTCCCAAATTATATCTACATTCGCCTGTAATTTTTCCAAGTCTATATATCTTGCCAAACTTTATCCAAACAAAATCTTCTATTTTCATTCCTTCAATAAATATACTCTGAATATCTGTATTAAAATGTTTCAAATCATCATTTCTTTTTTCTAAATCTACTTCTTTATTAAGTTCTGCTCTTATTTTATTTACTATCTCTTCTACTTCGAAATCTTTCTCCTGTATATCTTTATCAAAACCCTCTTTTGAACTCCATCCTAATCCAATATAATTATTAAGAATATCATCATTTAAAATTACTTCGGGATTTCTGTTATTTTCATTAAATAATATTTCCTGTTGTTTTTTCATATTTATACGCCAAATCTTATTTTTAGACATTTCATTTCCTTTCTTTAATAATTTTTTAAATCGTGTATTTCAAACTTAAAATTTTGAAATAACTTCACAGCTTCATCAAGTGTATCGTTGGCAGATGATGATATTTGATTTATCTCTTCTTTATCAGGCGTGCTATCTGTTAGTATTTTATACATTGCATCTGTAGCTTTTTGAAAATATACTATTCTTGTCTTTAAAACTTTTATTCCACTTGTAATTGTTTTTTTACATTTATTATCAAAATTTTCATCTCCTGTTATATTACAATTCAAATTTTGAAATTCTGAAAGTGTTTCCTGTGTAATAGTAAGACTTTCCTTTCCTTTATAATAAAAATCATAAGGATCTACATTTGTCTTTGTACTTTCTAAATATTCTGCTAATACTTTATCTGCTTTATCCCATGTTCTTACAATTTCATTAATTATTCTATTCTTTTCAGTCTCAACATTTTTTCGTATTTCCAAATTTCTTTTTTCTTCTTCAAGTTTGGCTTTTTCTTGAGATAATTTTTGTAGCTCTTCTGATTTTGCTATTTCATTATTTTTTGTTTCTTCTCTCTTTGAAACACTTGATTTATTTTCACTAAGAAAAATTGAACCGTAAAATAATATCATAGCAAATATATAAATACTTCCGTACATAATTTTTTTCTTTTTTTCCATTTTACTTTGATAAATTACAACAGGTACTAAAACATACCAAAATAACACAATTAATACTAATCCGGGTGTACTTTTATACCACGGATTTTTTTGTTTTTCTTCCATAATCTCTCCTTATTTTTATTATTAATCTAACATAAGATGCTTATCTTGAGTATATCTGACTTTACTTATTCCTTTAAAAGTAACATACGGACTTCCTTTTCTTAAAAAAAGTGTATTTCCAAAAGGATCAGAATTAAAAATTGCTGAAAATTCACTGTTACCGTTTCTAAAATAACCGCCATTCTTATTATTTAAACTCCATGATATATTATTCTTTCTAATTACATTAAAATTTATATTTACTCCTATGTACCATCTTTTTTCAATATTACAATCAGTTTTAACTATGTTGGAGCTTGTTCTTCCGCTAAACATAAAAATAGTTAAGTACGGTTCAAAAGCTATTACATTTTTAGTATTCATATTTATAGTTACTTCACATGATAAACTTGGAACTGCAATTACTAACATTATTAATATTATTAATTTCTTCATTTTTCCTCCTTTCTATATTTTCTTTTTATTTATTTACAATTTTTTTCTTTATTCTATATTTATTTACATTAATATTTTATCAAAAAAAAAAAAAATGCAATTAATTTTTTGCATTTTTTAAAATAAAATATTTTATTTTATAAATTACTTATCTTATATTCTTATACCTATCTAACAATCCCGTCTACCCAAGTAAACAACTCATCCAAATCATAGTCTCCTGAATGTCCTGTAGCCCAAGGAGATGCAAAATCCACGTTTTTACCTGTATTCTCAAGTTTTAATGCCAATATAGCCGGAATAGCTAAAGAAGTATCTCTATCAATCGCACCGTGTCTTATTCTCCAGTATTTGGAAACAGTTGCACCTTTTGTGCCTATATAATACATAGGATTCATCATCTTTATTATATTTTTTTCAGCCATTTGACCGTTTGTCGTGCTGTGTTCCAACATATATTTGGTAAAATGCTTATTATCCACAGTCTTATCTCCGAAAAGATTATTTTCTCCTGTAGACAAATCAACATTATCAAATGCTCCCGGAGTTTTCATTCTTCCCATATATTTCACATATTCGTCAAAATTCAAATCGACTACTTTGTTATTTTTTATTGTAAGAAACTTAAATGTTGACAAATCTGTTCCTGCCTTTAAGGCTTTATTTGCAGAATCAATATAATATTTCTTTATCTGTTCTTTGAAACTTCCGTTCCCATTCTTGTCAAGTGTCAACAATTTTCCGCTTTTGTCTTTTAACTTTAAACTATTTAAATACTGAGGAAATAGGGCTTTAAGGTCTGCCGATCTTTTTATTTCGTCTTCGGTCAGTTTTCCTTCGACTTCTTTTCTCTGAACATTATAGTCCAGCATAGTTATATTTATTTTCTTATAATCGTTTACACCGTTAAATATCCATTCATATGCTTCATTGGCATTATCGAGATTGGTTATCGGACAATAAGCCGATACGGCAAAAATATCGTCTTTTGCTTCAGCCGCTCCCAACTCCTTTAAATAAGGCTCATAATCCTTACTGTTTCCTGTAGCTCCTAACAGTGCCGATAATGCTCCTCCCGCACTTGTCCCATTGGAAATAATTCTGTCGGCATTACCGGGCATAGTCTTATCATTATAATGCAGATAACGGACTGCCGCTTTCAAGTCAATAATAGCTGCAGGTGCTTTTCCTGTATAATTTCCCTGCTCGTCTTTCAGCGTTCTTCCTCTTGCTCCCGGTGCTGCAATTACATACCCCCTAAGCATTTTCTTTACCGCTTCTTTTATCCATCCCAACAGTTCCCGCAGCTCCCGGCATATATCCGCCGACACTGTTCGGAAAAAATATCGGTGCATTTTTCGCATTATATTTTCCTACAGATTTGTTGTTAAAATACTCCTCGGGTATATAAATATTTATAGTCTGATAATTTACATCCACAGGATTTTTTACATAAACTATATTTTCATATGCTCTGTATTCTATTGTTTTCCCGTTTACTTCTGCTGTCTTTTTTGTATAATTTTGAGTATTAAAATTCAAATCATAACCTTTTTCAGTTTTATTACTCGGCTATATCTTTATTTCCTGTTTATTTGCAGAAACAGGTGTATTTTTATCAGTTTTATCTGTATTTACCTCTTTTGTTACAGCTCCTGTCGCAACTAACGAAAATATTCCGAACAAAAACAACATTAATTTCAATTTTTTTCTTTTCATAATTAGTCTCCCATCTCTATTTTATAAATATATTTTATCATTGAAACCTTTAAATTTAGATATTTTCTTTCTTATTTTTCCGTTTATTCTTTTTGAAAAATAAACTGCAAATACTTTACAAAGACATAAATTACGGCAACTAATGCTATTATTTCAGTCAGATTGACAACTTTGGCAAGTACAGAAACATTTAGTCCGACCTTCTTGAATACACCTGTCATAAGTTTTAAGGCCAATCCGCTTATTACGAGAGGGAATGTAAATGCCGAGAAACTCGGATAAAATTTCAATTTTAATAATTTCGGCATAGAAATAAGTACCATCACGTAAAATAAAGTTGTCAAGAAAATCAGCAAATTAAAGATAATAAAGTTTTTTTCAGGGAAATTGCTTATATATCCTGCAAGTAAAAGTGCCGCAGGTGCTGCAAAAACTGCAAAAGTAGGTGTTGCAGGTTCAGATATTTTCTTTACTTTCAATACTCTGTATAATACTATCGGCAATAACACTATATATGTTACAAATCCGAACCAGAAAGCTGCTTTTCCGAACACAGGCATTTTATACCAAGGTGCAGTTACACTCACTGTTACGATCCCTACATAAACAATAAACCATGTTGTAAAAACTGTTTCTATATTACGTTTCGGTATATATTTTACACTGAACTGGACAATCAGTAATACATGTATCAAAATTCCGATATACCAGAAAACAATCCCGACAGCTTTATTCGGCAAATATGCTGATAAAATAATTATAGCCATGGAATACGTAGCAAAACTTCCTGATATAACAGGATTTTCCATAACTTTTTTAAATCCTTCAAGATTCGATAATATTTTTATCGTAAGCAACAAAATTATAATAAATGCTATAATCCCTAATAAATTTCTGGGAGTTTCTCCATAACTCTTTAACAAGTTTCCTAAAGCTGCCATTCCCAGTGCCAATCCTGAAATAGGTACAGGATATTTTTCCAAAAATTTTTTCATTTTAATTCTCCTTTAATCGTTTTGATTTTTACATACAATATTTATACATTATTTTTGACGATTTTAATATATCTTATTTTTAAATACTGTATTCTTTTTTCTTATATTGATTTTTTTCCGATTCAGGATAAAATTTATTAGAGTAACTATTTTTTGGAGAAAAAACTGAAAACAGGAGGGAAAAACAATGGGAAAAATTGATACTAAAAATTATACAAAAGAAGAAATTATTGCAAAAGTCAAAGAAGAAGCCGAAGAACTTTATGAAAACGGTACTTTTTTCTGCAGTGAAGCTGTTATAACTGTTTTAAACAATTATTTAGGTCAGCCTTATCCGCCTGAAGTAGTTAAAATGGCAAGCGGATTTCCTATAGGAATGGGTAAAGCAGGCTGTTTATGCGGTGCCGTATCGGGAGGACAAATGGCTTTAGGTATTGTCTACGGCAGAACTCAAGGGGAAGCGATGCAGGAGAAAATGTTTGAAATGTCCAAAAGCCTTCATGACTATATCATAAAGGAATACGGTTCATGCTGCTGTCGTGTTATGACAAGAAAATGGCGGGGAGACGATTTCAAAAGTCCTGAAAGAAAACGTCATTGTGTGGAAATTACAGGAAAAGTCGCAGAATGGATAGCAGAACAGCTTATTAATGATAATCAGATTGAAACTAAACATTAATTTAAACAAAAAGACTGTTTAGAGATAATAAATTTATCTAAAAGCAGTCTTTTTATCGTGTTTTTATTTTCTGCTATTTTCCATTCCATATATATTCCTTCAAATCTACACATCCGCTTTCTTCCACATAGACTTCTTCATTTTCCAAACGGATTTTCTGCTCTTCACTTCCGTTTTCTCCGAACGTTTTTGCCAACTCTCCGAATCTGTTTACTACTCTATGACAAGGCACATCTTTATAAGGGCAACTGCTCATTGCATATCCTACCACTCTTGAAAGTCTCGGATTTCCTATCATAATCGCAATCTGACCATATGTAGCAACTTTCCCGCAAGGTATTTTTCTTACAATTTTATATATTTCTTCAAATATATTATCTTTCTTGTTTTTCATATGCACATATCCTTTCATAATTGTAATCTTATTATATAATACGACTATTATTTTGTAAATTTCTTAATTAAATTTAATTTTTAAACAGTTTATAATTAATGAAAAATATCAAAATCAGGCTATAATATATTATATACAAAATTTATTAGGAGGATCTATGAAAAAATTATTATTAGTTTTGGCGATTTTATCATCAAGTACATTATTTGCTGCAGGACCTAAAGTACCTTATACTCATGAAGGATTTTACTCAACCGAGAATGTTCAGAAAGCCGTTCATTTTATATCTGTAGAAGATATTAAAAAGAGTCTGGAAGGAAAAGGACCTATTAATGTAAGTTTCGATATAGACGACACTCTTGTTCATTCAAGCGGTTATTTCATATACGGTCAATATCATTTTCAGATTCCGGGTGACGAAAGAGGAGAAAGAAGTTATTTAAAAAATCAGAAATTCTGGGATTATGTTGCTGAAAACGGCGATGAACATTCTATTCCGAAACAATCTGCAAAAGATCTTATAAAAATGCACTTGGAAAGAGGAGATCACGTTTTCTTTATAACAGGAAGAACCAAACATTCCAAAGACAAAAATTATACTTCCACAAAACTTTCAAAAACATTACAGAGATTTTTCGATTTGCCGAAAGAAGTTTACGTAGAATATACTGCTGCTACTCCTACAGGAGGGTTCAAATACGATAAATCATTCTATATCAAAAAACATAATATATCTATTCACTACGGAGACAGTGATGACGATATTTTAGCTGCAAGAGAAGTAGGAATCAGAGGTATACGTGTAGAGAGAGCCTATAATTCCACAAATAGACAGAATCTTAACGGAGGATATGGAGAAGAAGTGTTAATTAACTCTGCATGGTAATTTATAAATAACAAAATTTTTATATCATTTCGATAAAATTAATTATAAATTAATTTTAAAATAATAGTAATTTTTAAAAATCGGGTTATAATATATTATATACAAATTTTTTAGGAGGATTTATGAAAAAATTATTATTAGCTTTGGCAATTTTGTCATCAAGCACATTATTTGCAGCAGGTCCTAAAGTACCTTATACTCATGAAGGATTTTACTCAACTGACAAAGTTCAGAAAGCTGTTCACTTTATATCTGTAGAAGATATTAAAAAAAGTTTGGAAGGAAAAGGGCCTATTAATGTAAGTTTTGATATTGATGATACATTACTACACTCAAGCGGTTACTTCATTTACGGGCAACATTATTTCCAAATTCCGGGAGATAAAAGAGGGGCAATAAGCTACCTTTACAATCAAAAATTCTGGGATTATGTTGCTGAAAACGGTGATGAACATTCTATCCCTAAGCAGTCTGCAAAAGATCTTATAAAAATGCACTTGGAAAGAGGAGATAATGTATTCTTTATAACAGGAAGAACTAAACATTCTAAAGATAAAAATTATACTTCCACAAAACTTTCAAAAACATTACAAAGATATTTTGATTTGCCGAAAGAAGTTTATGTAGAATATACAGCCGATACTCCTACAGGAGGATTCAAATACGATAAATCATTCTACATCAAAAAACATAATGTATCTATTCACTACGGAGACAGTGACGATGATATTTTAGCTGCAAGAGAATTGGGAATTAGAGGAATCCGTGTTCAAAGAGCTTACAATTCGACTAACCCTCAAAAACTTAACGGAGGATACGGAGAAGAAGTATTAATTAACTCTGCATGGTAATATAAAACAAAAAATAAAGAGCTTTTAAAAAATTTTGACAATTTAAGTCCATTTTTTCAAGCTCTTTTTTATTTTAAAAATTATATTTATTAATTTTCGACTTTTCGCAATTTTACAAGTCCGAAACTTATAATAAAGAAAATTAAAGCAACTGAAACCCATCCCAAGTCAGCACTTTGTAAGGGTAACTTCTGAGTAAATTCCGTCAGGATCGGTATTTTTATATTAATTTTTTCCAAAGTATTTATTATACTTATTATTACTGTAGGATACACTGTAGCTCTATAAATTATTTTGTTACTTTTTATCTGTTTATCTAATAATGCCAGTATAATTAATACCAATGAAGCCGGATAAATCGCTAATAGCACGGGAATACTGTATTCCATTATTTTCTGAAATCCCAGATTTGCGAGAACATAACTCCAAAAGACCCAAATTGTTGCCCATACTTTATAAGGCACTTTTTTTATCAATGAGTTAAAATACTGACTTAAAGATATTGTCAAACCCACTCCGATATTAAGACAGGCTATTATAAACATAAACGCAAGTAATACTGCTCCAAAATTACCGTATGAATATCTTATAGCTCGAGTCAATATCTCAGCTCCGTTTTTTGTTTGAGGAAACATTGATGCACTTGCGGCACCCACATGGGCAAGCATCATATACACTGCAAAAAGCATAACTCCTGCTATTATTCCCGTTATTGCAACTGTTTTTGTCAATTTTTTATCTTCACTGCCGATTTTTGATTTTATTACATACACCACTACAAGACCGTAATTAAGACCTGCTAAAGCGTCAAGAGTCAGATACCCGTCCAAAAATCCCTGTAATCCGAAATTTTTGGCATATAATTCTTCAGGCTGTATATATCCTCCCATAGGTTTGATAAAAGTACCTATAAAAAGCATAAAAACTAATACCAAAAACGCAGGAGAAGTTATTTTGCTTATTCTGTCAAGCAACTTATGAGGACTTAAACTCAGCCAGTATACAATTCCAAAAAATACTGTTGTATAAATAAACAGCACAGGCTTTACTCCCATTCCTTCAGGCAAGTAAGGACTTATAGCTATTTCAAAAGGCACAGTTCCGGCTCTGGGCATAGCAAGTGCAGGTCCTATTGCCAAATATACAGCTGTAGTAAAAATTATAGAAAATACGGGATCCACTCTATTTGAAAGTTTTTTAAGCCCGTCGGATTTAGCGACCGCTATTATTCCCAAAACAGGAAAAATTATCGCCGTTATACTGAAAAACAGCATTACTGTAAACATGTTTGTTCCTGACTGTTTTCCTATAATTGGAGGAAATATAAGATTACCTGCTCCAAAAAATAAAGAAAATATCATTATTCCTATCATAACCAATTCTTTTTTCTTTAATTTCTCCATATTATTTACTTCCTTATTGTTTTTTTAAAAGTTTATTATCGTTTTTTGAAATGAATACAAATCAGTTTTTATATGAAAATAAAGTTGTTCCGACCAAGCATTTTACTTACTCAAAAACAACTTTATTTATAAAGTATTCAAATATACAATCTGTAATTTGCTATTTTATCTTTAAAAAGCTTTTATTTAATTACACTAATTCGATTATTGCCAATTCAGCAGAATCTCCTCTTCTTACATCGGTTTTAATTATTCTTGTATAACCACCGTTTCTATCCATATACTTAGGTGCTATTTCTTTGAAAACTTTAGCAACTGCTTCTTCATTTCTTAAAAATGAAAATGCCTGTCTTCTCAAATGGATAGCTTTTACTCTTTCTTCTTTGTTTTCCAAGTCAAAATTATTATACTTTTTCCCTAATGTTATAACTTTTTCAACGAATTTTCTTAATTCTTTTGCTCTGGTAACAGTTGTTTCAATTCTTTCAGCCTTTACCAAAGAAATCGTCATATTTTTAAGCATAGCCAATCTATGATCACTTCTTCTACCTAATTTTCTATATGATTTATTATGATTCATTTACTTTCTTCCCTCCTTGATACAATTTTTTTATTAATTTCCGGCTTCTTCACTTAAATCGTAACCAAGCTCTTTCATTTTATCGATTATTTCATTTAGAGATTTTCTCCCTAAATTTTTAATTTTCAATAATTCTACATATGTCATTGAAGTTAAATCAGATATTGTATTTACTCCTGCTTTTTTCAAGCAGTTGTAAGATCTTACAGTAAAATCAAGTTCCTCAATTTTCATATCTTCTATATTGCTTTCAGTTTCAGAATTTAATGAAGAATTTTCATCTTCATTTCCTCTGAATTTACTCATGCTGTTTCCTATATTTGTAAAAGGTTTTACATGCAATATTAACAATTCGACAGCATAAGATAAAGCATCATGTATTTCAATACTTCCGTCAGTAGAAATTTCCAATATAAGTTTATCATAGTTTGTTACTCTTCCTACCATTGTATCTTCTACACTGTATGTAACCCTTTTAATAGGTGTATAAATTGCATCTACTGCCAAATATCCTATAGGCCAACCTTCAGTATCTATCTCATCGGAAACTACAAATCCTTCTCCCGAATCAACTAAAAATTCCATATTAATTTCTTTATCAGTTGTTACAGTTGCAATGACCTGTTCAGGATTAATAATTTTAATTCCAGGATCAGGCTTAATGTCCGCTGCAGTTATTACTTTAGGTCCCTTTACGGATAATACCATTTTTTTCTCTCCCGGTTCATCCAACTCGACAACTATTTCTTTTACATTTAATATTATGTCCGTAACAGCTTCTTTTACTCCGGGTATTGTAGAAAATTCATTTAATACACCGTCTATTCTAAGACCTTTTATAGCCGATCCCGGTATTGACGATAACAATATTCTTCTTAATGCATTTCCAATAGTGTTTCCGTATCCTCTGTACAAAGGCTCTAACGTATATTTAGCTGTATATCTGCTCTCTTTCTCTTCTGTCAATTTTATATTTTTAGCTATTTTTTCAATATTTAACAAGCTAAATCAACTCCTTGGATTATTAGATTATTATTATCTGGAGTAAAACTCGATAATCATTGCTTCATTAATTTCAAAGTCAACTGAGTCTCTTCCAGGATTTTCCAATACTTTAGCTGTCAATGCAGCTTCGTCAAGTTCCAACCATCCCGGAACAGTTTTTTGCCCTACTGATTCCTTAATTAAAGCCAACTCTCTTGAATTTTCTTTTATAGAAATTACATCTCCCTGTTTTACTCTGTATGATGCGATGTTCACTCTTTTCCCATTTATTAATATATGACCATGACTTACTATTTGTCTAGCCTGTCTTCTTGTTGCACCGAATCCTAATCTGTAAACAACATTATCTAATCTTCTTTCTAAATATTGAAGTAATAATTCCCCTGTTACTCCTTCTTTTCTAGTTGCTTCTTCATATAATTTATAGAATTGTTTTTCCATTACTCCGTACACAAATCTGGCTTTTTGTTTTTCTCTCATTTGTGTTCCGTATTCAGTTAATTTTCTATTTGCATTCGGTCTTATATTTCTGTTTGACTTTTTATTTACGCCTAAAACACTTGGATCCAAACCAAGATTTCTACATTTTTTTAACACCGGCTGTCTATCTCTTGCCATTTATCTATTTCCTCCTTATTTAATAAATTTACGGTCTTCTCTTTTTCGGCGGTCTTGCACCGTTATGAGGTACCGGAGTTATATCAACTATTCTTGTTACTTCCAAGCCGGTAGCCTGTATCGATCTTATAGAAGCTTCTCTTCCCGATCCCGGTCCTTTTATTTTAATTTCTATTTGTTTCATTCCGTTTTCAATAGCCACTTGTGCTGCCTGTTCAGCTGCTATTTGTGCTGCAAACGGAGTTCCTTTTTTAGTTCCTTTGAACCCTGAAGTTCCTCCCGATTTCCAGATTACGACCTTACCTTCAGAATCTGTAATAGTTACAACAGTATTGTTGAAAGTAGAATGTATATATGCTATCCCGTTAGGAATATTTTTTAATTTTTTCTTTTTTGAAACTGCTGGTTTTTTAGCCACTTATGGTTTCCTCCTTAACTTATTATTTTTTCTTAGCTATCGCCATTTTTACAGGCCCTTTTCTAGTTCTCGCATTTGTTTTAGTTTTTTGTCCTCTTACAGGCAACCCGTTTCTGTGTCTTAATCCTCTGTAACTCTTAATATCAAGTAATCTTTTAATATTAAGTCTGATTTCTTTTCTAAGTTCCCCTTCGATTTTGTATTCTTCAACTATAGTTCTGATTTTACCTACTTGTTCTTCAGTTAAATCTTTTACTTTGATGTCTTTGTCAACACCTGCTTTTTCTAAAATCTCGTTTGAAGTACTTCTACCGATTCCAAAAATATAAGTTAATGAAATTTCCACTCTTTTATTTCTTGGAATGTCAACTCCCGCTATTCTAGCCAAATCTTTTCCTCCTTGTTTTTGATATTTTTTAAACCTTCTTCAATATGCCCTCACATAATAAAATATAAGGAATAAGCCCTACAGCCAAACATATCTTTACAATTTTTATTATTTATATCTGTTATTTCGTATATAATTAAATAAAAATTTTTTCAAGATTGCTTTTTTGTTATCTTATCCTTGTATTTGCTTATGTTTAGGGTTTTCGCATATTATTCTTACTTTTCCGTGACGTTTGATAACTTTACATTTGTCACAAATAGGTTTTATTGAAGCTTTCACTTTCATTAAAAACCCTCCTTCCTAAACTATTTTTTCCTATATACAATTCTGCCTCTTGACAAATCATACGGAGATACTTCAACCGTTACTTTGTCGCCTGGCAAGATTTTTATATAGTTCATTCTCATTTTACCTGAGATATGCCCTAAAACTTCATGCCCGTTTTCAAGTCTTACTTGAAACATCGCATTAGGCAAGGCTTCTAAAATTTCGCCTTCCAATTCCAGAACATCTTGTTTTGCCATAAAAATCACCTCGGATCCTTTCAATTATATCAAAAAATAAAAAAAATGTCCAGTATTTTTGAACTGATTTTTATATAATTTGATTAATTATTTTTTTGTTTTTTAAAATACCCTTTTGGATTTTCGTTGGTATTATACTTTATTTTTTATAATTTGTCTATTGTTTTATTTTTTTCTATCTCTATTTCAAAATCTGCCATACTATAATCAAAAATTTTATATACTTTAGGATTTAAAGAGGACAATTTTTTCAAAGACACTGACTTAAACTTATCATTTTCACTTAATTTTATTATTTTATCACACTGAAAATTTTTAATTTCACTGTTTTTAAAATCATATCCTATTGTAAACCATTGACCGTATGCGGAAGTTATTTTAAAAAACTGAATAAAATATGCTTTTTCAGCCTTTTCTTCTTTATATAAAATTTTACACACTTTTTCTTTTATGGCAAACTTCAATATATCCTTCAGATAAGGACTTTCTTTATAATGAACAGAAGATTCAAAACTGAGAACCGTTTCCATTTTACTTATTTCTTCTATCTGTTTTCGGGGTAGACAGGCTTTAAATTTTTCTTTCAGTTTTTCAATATCCAAATGAAAAGGTGTCGTTTTATAACCTTTCAATGTAATCATTGTAAAATACAGTGCATACATTTCATCAATATTGAACATAACCGGAGAAAGCAGCTTATTTTTAAGAATCCCGTATTTA
This sequence comes from Pseudoleptotrichia goodfellowii, assembly GCF_007990505.1. Taxonomy (NCBI): domain Bacteria; kingdom Fusobacteriati; phylum Fusobacteriota; class Fusobacteriia; order Fusobacteriales; family Leptotrichiaceae; genus Pseudoleptotrichia; species Pseudoleptotrichia goodfellowii. Next base: position 2,034,653 of record NZ_AP019822.1, read on the forward strand.
CCGTTTCTTCCTGTAGTAGAATAAACAGGCATACCTATCTCTTCAAGTGAACGGATATCCCTTAATGCTGTATTTCTTGAGATACTGTATTTCTGCATAATATCTTTTAAGTTAAAAAACTCTTTATCATTAAGGTACATTATCATATCATTTATTCTTTCGGACTTATTCATTTTTCTCCTAAATTTTTATTTTAATAGTACCATATTTTGAGACTGTTTTATAGTATAATATTTTCAGAAAATAATTTTAAAGGAGATGAATTTAAAAATGGATGTAAAAGATAAATTTAGGGAATTAATGAAAGTAAGTAATGACATTGCACTGGCTTCTTCGAGCTCGGATAATCAGCCTAACGTGAGAATTGTAAGATTTTATTATGACGAGAAGGATAACCTTTTATATTTTCTGACTCTAAAAAACAGTCAAAAAACATCGGAATTTGAAGAAAATAACAAAGTAGCTTTTACTACTGTTCCTAAAAACAGTTTGCAGCATGTTAAAGCTAAAGGAATTGTTACAAAAAGCAAGAAATCCGTTCAGGATTTAAAAGAGACTTTTATTGAAAAAATACCTTCAATAAAAATGAATATTGAGCAGGGAGAAGCTTTTATGGACTTATATGAAATATCTTTTTCAAAAGTAACTGTCACTTTAGACCAAAAACATGTTGAAAATATAGAAATTATATAAATATTTAAGCCACAGGAGGAATTATGAAAAAAATATTAATATTATTATTTACTGCTATTATCACAATAATAAGTGCAGAAGACAATAAAACTCTCGAAGTAAAACTGACAAAACCGTCCATAAAAATGCTGTCGGGAATAACTTATTCTCAAGGTACAAACTCTACAGGAATCGGGACTTTCAAACTTGAAATGGATATACTGAAACCGAGAGCAAAACAGACTAAACCTTTACCTTTAGTCGTTTTTATAACAGGAGGAGGTTTTATAGGGGCTCCTAAAGAGAACTATATTCAGCAAAGATTGGCAATAGCCGAAGCAGGATATATAGTTGCAAGTATAGAATACAGAGCTGCTCCCAACGGAGTTTTTCCCGAACCTTTAGAAGATGTAAAATCTGCAATAAGATACTTAAAAGCCAATGCCGATAAATACGGAATAGATAAAACCAGAGTTGCTGTAATGGGAGATTCTGCAGGTGGATATTTGGCAGCACTTACAGGAACTACAAATACTATGAAACAGTTTGATAAAGGAGATAATCTGAATGAAAACAGCAATATTCTTGCAGTTGCAGATCTTTACGGAGCTTCCGATTTGACTAAAATCGGTGCGGATTTTTCTGAAAAAGTAAAAGAAGCCCATAACTCTCCTGCTATTCCTGAAGCATTGTTAATTAACGGGCTCCCTCTTTATAATGTCGGCGGTTCGGTCAACAGCCGACCTGAAAAAGCAAAGGCTGCCAACCCTATAAATTATATTTCTAAAAATACTCCTCCGTTTCTGCTTATGTATGGAGATAAAGATAATCTGGTTTCTCCGAGTCAAACTGAAATTCTGTATAAAGCATTAAAGGAAAAAGGAGTTCCTGTTACAAAATATGTTGTGAAAAATGCAGGTCACGGAGATGAATATTGGACACAACCTGAAATAATTGAAATTATAATAAACTTTTTTGATAAAAATTTAAAAAATAAATAAAATACAGGAGGTCTGGCATGTTTAATGAAAAATTTTTTGAAGTTCTGAAACATGACGGTGTTGTTTCAATAGTAACCTGGGGAAATGAAGAGCCGAACATTACTAACACTTGGAATTCCTATCTTCAAATAAAAGACGGAAATAGAATACTTATTCCTGTCGCAGGATTTACAAGGGCTGAAAAAGACATTAATGTAAATAATAAAGTTAAAGTCACTTTAGGCAGTAAGGAAGTTATGGGAAATAACAATTATCAGGGAACAGGATTTGCACTTGAAGGAACAGGAAAATTTTTAACTTTGGGTGAGGATTTTGATTTTATGATTGGGAAATTTCCTTTTTTAACAAGAGTTTTTGAAATAACTGTAACTTCTGCTAAGCAGTTGTTGTAAAGAAAATTTCACACTAAAACTGAATTTCTATTGTCTTTACTGTATCTGACTAAAATTTTACTTCAAGAAATACAAATCGAAACTTTATAAAAACAGCTGTTTGAGCATAGTGAGTCTTTTACTTTTATATTAAAGTGATTTATTTCAATTTAGTAAAATTTTAGTCGGATATTTTTTGCTATTTTTTAAAAAAGTAAAGAAAATTTTCAAATAAACAACGAAACTATTGCCACTACTCCCGGCAATCCCTGCAGCAAAAATATTTTCGGGGAAACTGTTATCGCTCCGTATATTGCTGCACATATAACACATAGCAGAAAAAACAGGACTATTTCAATTTGAAATATACCTGTTTCCAAAAGGCTCCAAACGAGTCCCATTGCTAAAAACCCGTTATAAAGCCCTTGATTCATCATCATTTTTTTAACTCTTTCGTCTTTCAAAAAGTCGACTTCCAAATTAAAACTTTTTTGTGCCGACCGACTTTCATTAAAATACATTTCAAGCACCATTATATACAAATGCTCAAAAGCTACTAATAATACAAGAATCTTTGTTAAACCGCTCAATTTTCTCCTCCTTATGTTCCTAATCTTTCACACTTAATATAAGAGGTTTCCCGTCAACTATCGCCACACTGTGTTCAAAATGTGCCGAACGTGAGCCATCTTTAGTTTTTACAGTCCACATATCTTTCATTATTTTGACAGGATACTTTCCTACATTTACCATAGGCTCTATTGCGATAACCATTCCGTCTTCTATTTTTGCTCCCGTTCCCGGCTTACCGTAATTGGGAACCATAGGATCTTCGTGCATTTCTTTCCCTACACCATGTCCCGCAAAATCTCTGACTAAAGAAAAGCCGAAGCTTTCCACATATTCCTGAATTGCGTGACTCACATCTCCTATTCTGTTTCCTTCTTTGGCATAAGTTATACCCAAATCTCTTGATTTTTCAGTAACTTCAAGTAATTTTTTCGACTCCTCGTCTATTTCCCCCACAGCATAAGTAATCGCTGCATCTCCGAAATATCCGTCCAGCACCGTAACAGTGTCTACACTTACAATGTCTCCCTCTTTCAAAATTATCTTTTTATCAGGAATACCGTGTACAACAGTGTCATTTACGGAAATACATGTAGATGCAGGATAAGGCGGATAAGGTCTGCCTATATCATAATCTTTCGTCCCCGGTATTGCTCCCTGAGATTTTATATAATCTTCGGATATTTGATCCAATTCATGTGTGCTTATTCCGGCTTTTATATATTTCGGCAATATATCTTCAAAAAGTCTTGCGATTATTTCATTTGCCTTTTTTATTTTTTTTATTTCGTCCAATGTTTTATAAATTATCATTTTATTTGCTTCTTTCTATTTTATTTTTCCAATATGTCAATTATGTCTTTTGTAATTTCTTCCAGTTTTTTCGCTCCGTCTACAGAATATACTTTATTTTGCTTTTTATAATATTCAAGTACGGGAGCTGTCTGTTTATTGTAAACTTCAAGTCTTTTCATTACAGTTTCTTTATTATCGTCTGCTCTCTGTTCCAAATCTTCTTCTTTTTCATCAACAGGCGGATTGTATTTAATATGATAGATTTTTCCTGTTTTTTTGGAAACTCTTCTTCCTGTGATTCTTTCTATAATCTCGTCATCACTCACATCAAGAGCTATTACTTTTTCTATCTTCTTATTAAATTTTTCAAGTATTTTGTCCAATGCCTCCGCTTGAGCCACAGTTCGTGGAAAACCGTCAAGTATAAATCCTTTTTTACAGTCCGCTTCCTGTAATCTCGCTTCTACAAGCCCGTTTACTATATCATCGGACACAAGATTTCCACCGTCCATAAGTTTTTTAGCTTCCAATCCTAACGGAGTTTTCTTTGCAATAGCTTCTCTTAAAATATCTCCTGTAGAAATTTGAGGTATTTCATATTTTTTTATCAATTCTTTCGCCTGAGTACCTTTTCCCGCTCCCGGAGCTCCAAATAATACTATATTCATAATTTTAATTTACACGAATCCAGATAAATCGTGTACTCCTTTCTATATATGTTTTAAATTTATTTTATCACATTTCCAAATAAATTTGAATATTCTAAATCTTTTCATTGAAACATTTCTTTCGATTTACTTTATTTTCTTCTTTAAAAATTATTCTTTCATTCCTGTTATTACTTTACACAACTTCTTTTCCTCGGGTTTTCCATATAATTTTAAGGGTATAACCATAGGAGGAACTCCGTTATCAAGTTTTATTAACATATATGAGCAGCTAACTGCATTTATACCTATTCTTTGATTATCCTGATTTACTAAAGTGTAATCTTCTTCCCAATTTCCACTTAATTTCCCTACTTTTTTATTTTCTATGGCTTTCCATATATTTATTTCCTTTAATAACCATTTTTTTATTTCTTTGCTATTATCGATTTTTTCCCCCTTAACATAAAAAATTTCAGTATTCTTTATTATTTTTTCCGTTTCAGTAACTGCTCTTATTTTTCTCGGAATTTCTAAGGATAAAAATACAAAATATGTCGCCAATATTACAAATAATGTAGATATTATTTTTTCTGCTATGAAACTTTTTTTAATCCAGCTTTCCTCTTTTTTTTCAATATTTTTCTTCGCCATTCTTTTTAATCTAATTTCTACAAATGCTTTATATAACCAGTATCCCAGTATAGAAAGCTGAATAGGCAAAGTTATTAAAAAATTTCTAATCAGCAACGGAACACAAAATAAAACTATACTTAAAATTTTTTCTATTCTTTTTTTCATTCTTTCTTTTTTCAGCTTTTCTTCATCATATTCGTACATTATTTATCCCCTTTTCTACAATAATATTTATTTTACCATATTTCAAAATTTTTACAATCTGAAATTTCTCCAAACTATTGTCTTTTTATCCTGAAAGTGTTATTATTTTAATATAATCAAATGTAAAAGGAGAAAGTTAATTATGCTGTATCCGTTAAAATTTAAAAAAGTATTTATCGAAAAAGTCTGGGGAGGACGTGAATTTGAAACAAAACTGGATATGAAACTTCCCGAAAACAGAAAAATAGGAGAATCCTGGGAAATATCCGCTCATCCCAACGGAATGAGTATCGTTGAAAACGGAGAACTTGCAGGTAAAACTTTACAGGAAGTTTACGATGAGTATAAAGAAAAACTTGTAGGAAATAAAGTTTACAATGAATACAAAGACAGATTTCCTTTACTTATTAAATATCTTGATGTAAATGACAGACTGTCCATACAGGTTCATCCCGATGATGAAACGGCTTTGAAAAATCATAACGAATTGGGAAAAAGTGAATCGTGGTATATTATGGAAGCAAGTCCCGATGCTGTTCTTATAATGGGAATGAAACCGGGAATTACGAAAGAACAGTTTTTAACAAAAGCCGAAAATAATGATTTTGAAGGATTATTTGAAGAAAAGACAGTTAAAAAAGGAGATTTCATTGATATTGTGCCGGGAACGGTACACGCTTCACTGAAAGGAAGTGTGCTTTTTGCAGAAATACAGGAAAATTCGGATATTACTTACAGAATTTATGATTTTGACAGAACAGAAAACGGTGTAAAAAGAAAACTGCACATTAAAGAGTCTGCAGATACTATAGATTTTGATAAAAAAGTAGATATTGTAAATACCGACTTCAAAGAAAATGAAACAAGGAAAAATTTAATCAGAAAAAAATATTATTCTATTGATAAAATAAAAATAAGCAATACTTTTGATGACAAAAATGATGAAAGTATGATTATTTACTCTATTTTAGAAGGAAAAGGTACGATAACGCAGAAAGATTACTCATTGAAAATTCAAAAAGGAGAATCGGTACTTGTTCCTCCTCGTATGAATGTAACATTAAAAGGAAACTTTGAAATATTAAGAACCATTATCGAATAAATTGAAATATGAAAGGAAAAAGCCATGAAATATAATTTTGATGAAATAATCGACAGAAAAAACAATCATTCTACAAAGTATAACGAACTTATGAAAAAATTCGGCACAGAAGATGTTATTCCTCTGTGGATTGCCGACATGGATTTCAGAACCGCAGAACCCGTAGTAAAAGCTCTGAAAGAAAAAGCCGAACATGGACTTTTCGGCTATGTTTACAGACCTGATGAATATTTTGAAGCATTTATAAACTGGCAAAAAAGACATCATAACTGGAATGTAGATAAAGAACTTCTGAGTTTCAGCATAGGTGTCGTTCCTGCTCTTGCAGCTCTCGTTAAACAGTTTTCCGAAAAAGGTGACAAAATACTTATTCAAACTCCCGTTTATTCGGAATTTTACGATATTAATCACGATAATGAAAGAGTTGTCATCGAAAATAAGTTTATTGAAAAAGACGGCGAATATTCTTTGGATTTGAAAGACTTTGAAAACAAACTGAAAGAACAGCCTAAACTTTTCATTTGCTGCAATCCCCAAAATCCCATCGGTCGTGTATGGAGCTACGACGAATTGAAAGCTATGGGAGATTTATGTGTTAAATACAATGTTCCCGTTATTTCCGACGAAATTCATGCGGATCTTACTTTGTGGGACAATAAACACATTCCTTTTGCAAGTGTTTCAAGGGAAATTGCAGGAAACACTATTACATGCACAGCTACAGGAAAAGCCTTTAATCTCGCGGGATTACAATGTGCAACTGTAATCTTTAATAATCTACAGGAGAAAAATAAATTCGATAGATTTTGGAAAGACCTTGAAGTCCACAGAAACAATCCTTTCAATCTTGTAGCTACTATTGCTGCATACAACGAAGGAGAAGAATATCTTGAACAGCTGAAAAAATACCTTGAAGACAATATCATGTTTGCTCATGATTATTTTGAGAAAAATATTCCTCAAATAAAACCGAATATTCCTCAGGCTACTTATTTAATATGGCTCGATTGCAGAAATTTAGGATTAAAACAGGAAGATCTTGAAGAATTTATGCTGAAAAAAGCTAAACTCGGACTTAATTCGGGAAGAGCTTTCCAAAAAGACCTGGAAGGATTTATGCGACTGAATGCCGCATGTCCGAGATCCGTTCTGGAAAAAGCACTGGATCAGTTGAAAAAAGCTATAGAAGAATTATAATAACTGTTATTCGACTTTTATCCTGTCTATATTAACCTGATACTTTTTACCCGTAATTTATATAACGAAGTTGAGTATAATTGCGGGTAATTTTTAATATATTTTACATAAAGAACATTATTTTCCAATTACGTATTTCTGTAATTAAAAGTTTAAAACAATTCGTTCTTTATTGACAAAATAAAACAAAAAAGATATTATATTTGTATATAAAATTATATTTTAAGGAGGAATAAAATGTCTGAAAACAAAAATATAAAACTGTCTGTACTTAATCTTATTCCTAAATTTGAGGGAGATACTGATATTCAGGCTATACAGAGAGCCGTAGATTTGATAAAAATCGTCGAAAAATTGGGATATTATCGTTATTGGGTAGCGGAACATCATAATTTTAAAGGCGTTCTAAGTTCCGCAACTGCAATTATTATCCAACATTTACTCGCAAATTCGGAAAAAATAAGAGTAGGGGCAGGAGGCGTTATGCTGCCTAATCACACACCTTTACAAGTAGCTGAAACATACGGTACTTTAGCGACTCTTTATTCTGACAGAGTGGATTTGGGATTGGGAAGAGCTCCCGGAACCGATTCCGATACTGCTGCACTCATTTACAGAGTTCAATACGTACGGACTGCTAAGTTTATAGAAGCTATTGGAGATTTACAAAGATTTATGGGAGCTGAAGCAGAGCAAAGCATAGTATCCGCTTATCCCGGGATAAATACAAATGTGCCGATTTATATTCTCGGAAGCTCTGTAAATTCAGCTCACGTAGCAGGAGAACTCGGATTGCCTTATTCATTTGCAGGGCATTTTTCTCCCGATGCTGCGGAAGAAGCTATTCAGATATACAGAAATACTTTCGTGCCGTCAAAATATTTAAAAGAACCTTATGTGATTTTGGGACTTCTTGTACACGGAGCAGATTCCGATGAAGAAGCCGAAAGACTTTACACGGCAACTCAGCAAGGAATGCTCAAAATAATAAGAGGAGAAAAAGGTCTTTATCCTTTGCCCGACGAAAACTTTTCCGATAAACTGACTTCAGCCGAAAAGATTATTTTACAGTCAAAAATGGGTATAAACCTTATGGGAACAAAAGGAACCATGAAGAAAAAATGGGATGAAATAAAAAGAAAATATAACCCTGACGAAATAATGGCAGTCAGCTATATGTCCGAAATTGAGCAACTCAGAACTTCTTATGAAATTTTGGCTCAAGTTGTAAAAGAAAAATAGAAAAATAATTTTTTTATAAATATGATAAAATTATAAAAATAAATTATAATAATTTATTATATTTTTGTTTTTTATGATATATAATTTCTTCACAGGGTAAGGAAAAAGAAATTCAAATTCACAGGAGGAAATTATGAAACATCGAAGTTTACTATTGCTGTTTGCCGTATCTGCGACACTTTTTTCTGCAGCTATGGTAATGAAAAACAGCACTGTATCAAAATCCGTGAAAAATACGGAAACAAAAAATATGAATAAAAAGGACGGAATGATGATGGACGACAAAAAAATGACAAATAACGATGCAAAAGAAGATATTAGAGAAATATATCTCGCAGGAGGCTGCTTCTGGGGAATAGAAGCTTACATGGAAAGAATATACGGTGTAAAAGATGCCACTTCCGGCTATGCCAACGGAAAAACTACTGAAACTAATTATCAAATGATACATGGTACAGACCATGCCGAAACTGTACACGTAAAATATGATGCGAATAAAATTTCTCTTGAAAAATTATTGAAATATTATTTTCAGGTTATAGATCCTACAAGCATAAATAAACAGGGAAATGACAGAGGAAGACAATACAGAACAGGTATTTATTACACAAATGTTAAGGATAAAGCAGCCATTGTAAAAGAAATTCAGGAACAGCAACGTAAATATTCAGATAAAATTCAGGTTGAAGTGGAGCCTTTAAGAAATTATATATTAGCCGAAGAATATCATCAGGACTATTTGAAAAAAAATCCTAACGGATACTGTCATATAGACTTGGAACAGGCAAATAAAATTATTATAGATCCTAATGACTATCCGAAGCCGAGCGATAAAGAATTACAGGCAAAATTAACTCCGTTACAATACAGTGTTACTCAAAAGAAAAATACCGAACACTCTTTCAGCAACGAATACTGGGATAATCATGAAGCCGGATTATACGTGGACATAACTACAGGCGAACCGCTATTTTCCTCGAAGGATAAATATGACTCAGGTTGCGGATGGCCGAGCTTTACAAAGCCTATCGTGAAAGAAGTTGTCACTTATGCCGAAGACACAAGTTTCAATATGGTAAGAACCGAAGTTTTAAGCAGAAGCGGAAAAGCACACTTGGGACACGTCTTCAACGACGGACCTAAGGACAAAGGCGGGCTGAGATACTGTATAAACAGTGCATCCATAAAATTCATACCTTTAAAAAATATGGAAAAAGAAGGTTACGGATATTTGATTAACTTAGTTAAATAAAAAACAGATTATTTTATACAAGGAGCTTTAAAAAATATGTTTGGACAACAATTATTAATAGGAAGTGTGTTTCTGGCGGGACTTGCTTCATTCTTCTCGCCTTGTATCTTTCCTATTGTTCCCATATATTTGGGAATTTTAAGTAAAGGAAAAAGGACAGTGATAAATACATTTTTATTTATATTAGGACTGTCTCTCACATTTGTAAGTTTAGGATTCAGTTTCGGTTTTCTCGGAAATATTTTTTTCAATGATACTATAAGAATTGTAGCGGGAATAATTGTTATAATCTTAGGATTACATCAAACAGGAATATTCAAATTTAAACAATTGGAAAAAACAAAGTTAGTAGAAATTAATACTGAAGGAAAGAGTTCATCATTGGAAGCATTAATATTAGGATTGACTTTCAGTTTAGGTTGGACTCCATGTGTAGGACCTATCTTAGCCTCAGTACTTGCTCTTTCGGGAGATAAAGGTTCGGCAATATACGGAGGAATGATGATGTTTATTTATGTTATCGGTCTTGCAACACCATTTATACTATTTTCATTTTTTTCCAAAGAATTATTAAAAAGAACGAAATCTTTAAATAAACACTTAGATAAATTTAAAATCATTGGCGGAATACTTATTATTTTAATGGGAATTTTACTTATATCTAACAGATTTTATTTATAATATGATATAATTATAGAAAGGAACAAAATTTTATGAAAAAGATTACTGCATTACTATTAATGATATTGGGCTACAATATTTTAGCTGCCGGAGGTGCTTCATTGAACGGAATTCAATTAAAAGATTTAAACAACAATACTGTTTCACTTAGTAAATATAAAGGAAAAAAAGTTTACATAAAAATGTGGGCTTCATGGTGCCCTATATGTCTTTCTGGATTACAGGAAATAAATACTTTAAGCGGAGAAAAAAATAAAAATTTTGAAGTTGTGACAATAGTTTCTCCGGGACAAAGAGGAGAAAAACCGAAAGATAAATTTATACAATGGTATAAAGGATTAAATTACAAAAATATTACAGTATTGATAGATGAAAAAGGAGAAGTTCTTAAAAAGGCTCAAGTTAGAGGTTACCCTTCAAATATAATTCTTGATGCTAACGGAAATATTTCCAAAGTATTACCGGGACACTTAAATATAGGACAGATAAAAGGAGCTGTAAATTAAATGTATTCTATTTTAATAGTTGACGATGAACCTATAATAAGAAGGGGAATAAAAACATTTATTGATTTTAACAAATACGGGATAAGTAATGTATACGAGGCGGAAGACGGAAACTCCGCCTCTAAAGTGTTTTCTGAAGTTTTGCCCGATCTTGTACTGCTTGATATAAATATGCCTTTTAAAGACGGACTTACACTTGCCGAAGAATTTAAAAATAAAAAAAAAGAAACTAAAATTGCGATTATTACAGGATATGACTATTTTGAATATGCTCAAAAAGCATTAAAAACAGGTGTTGAGGACTATATTTTAAAACCTGTTTCAAAAAAAGATATAAATGAAATTATAACAAAACTTATATATGAACTGAATCAGGAAAAAAAGCATATTGAAGCCGAAAAAATTATAAATAAGATCAACCACAGTGAAAATCCGAATAATCAGGTTTCAAACAGTAAATATAAAGATATTATTCTGAAAAAATTTGAAGAAAATTATAATGATGTTTCTTTTAATTTAAATTCTCTTGCAGATGCTATGAATTTATCTTCAGGGTATTTAAGTTCTCTTTTCAAAAATCTGTTCGGAATTCCTTTTCAGGATTATTTGAATAACGTCAGAATGGAAAAAGCTAAGTTACTCTTACTTACAACTGACTTAAAAAATTACGAGATAAGTGATCAAATCGGATTTGATAATGTGTATTACTTTAATTCCAAATTTAAAAAAACTTTCGGAGTTACGCCGAAAGAATTTAAAAAAAATATAACAAAATAAGATTTATTTAAATATTATAGGGAGAATTATGAAATTATTCAAAAAATCCATCAGAAAATCAATGACATTCAAAATAATAATTTACTATTTGACAGGTAATTTTTTATTTATACTTTTTTTGAGCAGCATATTTTATTACAGTTCCAAATATATTATAATGAAAAAAGAAATCGAAGCTACCCGAAAAAATGCCGAAAAAAGTGCCGAATATGTTTCTTTATATGTAGATAAGCTGAAAAACCTTATAAATCTCTTATCTGTTAATACTGATATTGAAAATACTCTAATAAATAACAGTGAAAACTCAAAGGTTAATGTTGAAAAACTGATTCAAATGATTATCACCGAAAATAAAGGTAATATAAAAAGTATAACTGTTATCGGAAAAAACGGGAATATTATTTCCAACGAAAAAAATGTCAATATGGATATTTCGGCAGATATGATGAAAGAAAACTGGTATATAAGTGCTATTAACAATACAGACAAACCTGTTTTAAATCCCATAAGAAAAAAACAGACTTCAATGGATATAACAAGTTGGGTTTTATCTATAAGCAAGGATATAAAAGACAAAAACGGAGAAAATCTGGGAGTCATAGTTTTTGATATAAAATATCAGGCTCTCAATGAATATTTAAAAGATATTTCAATGGGAGAGCAGAACGATAACCTTATAATTGACAATAAAAACAACATTATCTACTATAAAGACGTAAATTGTTTTATAAATAAAAAATGTCTGGACAAATTCCTGTCACAAAATAAAGAATATTACAAAAATAAGAATATTGCTTTAACAAAAGTCAACATAGGAAACACAGATTGGCAACTTATAAGTTTTTCCGAAATGAACGATCTTGTTTTACTCAAAAAGAGCTTTTTTGATGTTATTATAGCTATATTTTTGATTTCTCTTGGATTTACTACTGTTGTAACATTTCTGATAATCAGAAAATTTATTAATCCCCTAAGAAAACTTGAAAATCATATACAGAAATTCGAAAATTCTCTTAGTGAATTTAATACTGAAAAAAATACGAGCTATGAAATAGAAGTTCTTGTAAAACATTTTAATAATATGATAAGCAGAATAAAATATTTAAGAGAGTACGAAATAAAAGCTCTGCACAGCCAGATTAATCCTCATTTTTTATATAATACACTGGACACGATTATCTGGATGACTGAATTTGGGGATAGTGAACAAGTTATAACTATTACTAAATCTCTTGCAAATTTCTTCAGACTTTCTTTAAGTAACGGAAATGAAAAAATATCTCTAAAAGATGAGATTACTCATGTGAAAGAATATTTGTTTATTCAGAAACAGAGATATGAAGATAAACTTACATATAACTTTAATATAGATTCAAACCTGTTGTCTTCCGAAGTTCCGAAAATAATCATTCAGCCTATTGTAGAAAACTCTATATATCACGGTATTAAAAATATTCAGGGAACAGGGATAATAGATATTAATGTCTATGAAAACAATAACGATATATACATAGCTGTAAAAGACAATGGAATCGGCTTTAAAAAATCAGAAAAGTTTAAAAAAAGTAAAATCGGCGGTGTCGGTATAAAAAATGTCGATAAAAGAATAAAATTTTATTACGGAAATGAATACGGAATCGAAATAAAAGAAATATCAGAAGGATCTTGCGTTATATTAAAACTCCCGAGATTGAAATAGAAAATATTCCAACAAAATAAATCCCCTTCCCACATTTTCGTAATCGGTAAAGTCACGAAGAACGTAGGCAGTGGGAGTATGAGGGCAGCAATGAGCCCTCATGAAAACTATTTTGTACCAAAAATTCTATCTCCTGCATCTCCCAATCCCGGATAAATATACGCCTTATCATTTAATCCTTTATCTATAGCTGCTATATATAGATCTACATCCGGATGTTTTTCTATAACCTTTTTTATTCCTTCAGGAGCTCCAATAATGCACAGCATTGTTATATTCTTTACTCCTTTTTCTTTTAAATAATCAATAGTGTAAATCATTGATCCTCCTGTAGCCAACATCGGATCTGTGATAAATACCTGACTTTCAGCTACATTAACAGGCATTTTTGCATAATAATATACCGGCTCAAGAGTTTCTTCATTTCTATACACTCCCAGATGTCCCACTTTAGCATTGGGAAGTAACTGCAGTATTCCTTCCACCATTCCTAATCCTGCCCTTAAAATAGGCACTAGAGTAACAGGCTCTTCCAAAACTTTCGTTTTAGTTTTCTGTATCGGTGTCTCAATTTCAATTTCCTTCAGATTCAAATGTTTTGTAGCTTCGTACACCATAAGTCCGGCTATTTCATTTAAACTTTCTCTAAAAAGCTTCGTATCCGTATTCTTATTTCTCAGGTTTGTCAGCTTGTGCTCAATTAAAGGGTGTTTTAATTCATAAACTGCCATCAAAAATCACTCCATTCTATTATTTTTTTATAAATTCCTAAAAAAAAACAGAGAAACTACTATTTAAAATAGTAACTCTGTTTATATTATAAATTATATTTTTTCTTAAATTTATCAACTCTTCCTGTTTCATCGACAAATTTAGATTTACCTGTATAAAAAGGATGCGAAGTTGAACTTGTAGCAACTTTAATTACAGGGTATTCTTGACCTTCAAAAGTAACTGTTTCTTTTGAACTTTTTGTAGATTTTCCTAAAAATCTATCTCCATTACTTGTATCTTCAAATACAACCAATCTATAGTCAGGATGTATATCTTTTCTCATGCTTGACTCCTTTCTATCTATTAATTTACACGACATCATTTTCGCTATTTCAAATAATAATATCACATTTTCACTTTATTTTCAAGTAATTTTTTATTACAAAAAAATAAGCTTCAGATACAAAATGCATCCTCAGCCCATTTTTATTAATTAAATAGTTCTTTAAGCAATATTACTTATCAATTACTTATCTTAAAGATTTTAATAATTCGAAATCTTCCAATACTTTTTGTTCTTTTTTGATTTCTTTATCCAATTCAGATCTTAATGATTTGAATTCAGACATTTTTTGTTTGAATTCTTTTCCGAAAATACTTTTATCAGCATTTGCTTCGATATCAGCTATTCTTTGATCGATAGTTGCTTGCATTGCCAAGTATTTATCCAATCTTTGTTGAGCTGCTTGAGCTAAAGCTGCCTGTTCGTTAAATTTTTGTTGTTCCATTTGGTCCAATCTTTGTAATTGTTTTTCCAAATTGTTCAAGCTATCTTCCAAAGAAGCTTTTTTTGCCGGTGCAGCTGCACCGAAAGACATACTGCTTAATACTAATACTCCTGCTAAAATTGCTAATTTCTTTTTCATTTTTAATTTCCTCCTTTTAATTCTTCTACTTTATTGAAGTTATCTACTACTTTAGATAATCCTGCTATATCAGCATCCAATGCTTTTACTACATTTTTATATTCTTTTACAAGATTTTCATATTCACCTTTGAAGTATTTTGTGTTTCTTGTTTGTTCCAATTTAGACATTTTTTCTTCAATAGCTGCTTTTAAAGCTTGTTTTTCTTGTAATTGTTGTGAAGCGTTTTCAGCATTTGCTCTCAATTTTGAATATTGTTGATTTTCCATATTAACAAGTTGATTATATTCTGCTTCCAATTTGTTAAATTTGGCATCTACTGTTGCTACTTGACGTTCTGCTGCAAATGAAACTGCACTTAACAATACGAATAAAATTCCTAATTTTTTCATAACATCCTCCTAAAGATATTTAATTAATTGTATTTCAAAACAAATCTTTTACATATTATATATTATTTACCTTGTCTTGTCAATCTTTTTTAAGAAAAAGAGCTAGACTAAGTAGCTCTTTTTATTATAATTATTTGACTTTATTTTGATTATTGATTAATTAATCTTACGTTTTGGAAGTCAACGTTTTGGAAGAATAATTCAACTCTTCTGTTATTGTATCTTCCTTGAACTGTTTTGTTAGTATCTGCAGGTTGTGACTCACCTTTACCTGTTATTGTTCCGTAAGAAATTGAATTTTTCAATCCGTATTCTCTTAACAATCTTGCAACATTTTGTGCTCTTGCTACTGATAATTTTTGGTTATAAGCATCAGAACCTGTAGAATCTGTATGTCCAACAAAATCAATTGTTCCACCGTCAGCAAATTGATTAATTACATTTGCAATAGTTCCTAAGTCTTTAGCTTCTGCTTGGTTAGGTACTCTTCCGTCAACTTTAAATCCTTTAATTACACATTTTTTCTCATCAACTGAACAATTGAATGGGAATACTGCTGTTCTTGTATTTATTTCTCTTACTTCAGGTTGTTTAGGTTGAACAACTACTTCTTCAACTACTCTTTGAGTAACTACTTTAGGTGATCTGTCATTTTGTAATTTTCCGAATCTATATCCTAATCTTAACCCGAATGAATCTATTCTACCTCTTTCTTTATCAGAAGATCCTACAACATTAGATTTTATATTTGCTCTTTCATATATAGCTTCCAATGAAACAGGTCCGAATTCAGTTCCTATTCCTGCTGCAGTATATAATCCACCAGAAACATTAACTCCTTCTCTTCCTAATTCTTTTGATTCATTAGCAAATGCATATCCCGCTCTTCCTAATACATATAAAACATCATTTCCTGAATCTGTTGTAATCAAGTTGAATTTACCTAACGCGTAAACAGGAGCTACTCTTGCCAATTTATCATTTTTATCATGTCTTGCTACTAATTTACCTGATTTTGGAGACAATTTATATTCTGCTCCTAATCCCCATTCAAATTCTCCCTGATTATCAAAGATATATTCCAACCCTAATGCAGGTCCTGCTTTAAGTTTTAAATCTTCAGTAGATGCTCCTCCTTTAAATTTTCTGTTAAAGTCATATCCACCTTTTATTTGGAACTCAGATGCTACAGCATTTAAAGCCAATAAAGCTGTTCCTAAAATAACTAACTTTTTCATTTAATTTCCTCCTTAATATTTCAATCGTTTGATTTCTAAATACTCTCCCTAATCTTCTTCTAAGATTATACTATAACTCGTCAAAAAAATCAACCTTTTTTTTTTATTTTTTATTTTTTACTTTTTTTATTTTTATTTTCTTTAATTCAGCAACTTTTTTCTCAAATAAAATCTTATTTCAGCAACTATCATTTCTGAATTTAATTCATTTCATACTAAACTTGAAAAATCGGTTTTTTTTATATTTTTCTCTTTTTTATAAAATTAATTTTATAAAAATAAAAATTATTTTTTGGTTAAATTTTATAAATTTATTATTTTATCGGAAATTTTTTCCAACTTTTTCAATAAAGAAATTCTGTTATTTTTAATTTCCGGATTTTCATCATTTATTTTTACTTTATCGAAGAAATTATTTATAATTTCTTCATTTTCTATAAGTGTTTCTGTACATATGGAAAATCCTTTATTTTCAATATTTTCAAGTTCCTCTGCAAAAGAATAAAGTTTCTTTTCTTCTTCAGTACTGAATAAATTCTCATTTATCGAAACTGCATTTCCTTTTTCCTCTTTTAAAATGTTTTTTATTCTTTTCAAAAGATTAATAAGTTTTTCAAATTTTTCGGTTTTTGATAATTTTAACAGCACTTCCAGTTTTTCATCTAAATTTACAACATTACTCTCAAGATTAACCTCATAATTAATCAGTTCTTTACTGTATTTTTCCGATAAAACATTGATTATTCTCTGTTTGAAAAATTCCGTAACATCTTCAACAACATTTTTCTCTAACACTTTTTTATCAGCAGCAAATATTTCGTACGCTTTTTCTATAAGTTTTTTATAATCATATCTCAATTTTGAATTCAGAGTAACATATATTATTCCCTGAACAGCACGTCTTAAAGCATAAGGATCTTTGGAACTCGTCGGTTTTAAGCCTACAGAAAAACATCCTGCTACAGTATCTATTTTATCGGCAATCCCTGCTAAAGCACCTTCTATCGTTGTCGGCAGACTGTCTCCCTGATATCTCGGCAAATAATGCTCAAAAATCCCCAGAGCAACATTTTTATTTTCTCCCTGTTTTTCAGCGTAAACAGAACCCATAAATCCCTGTAACTTTGTAAATTCTTTTTCCGCTATTACATTTGTAACTAAATCGGCTTTAGCAAGTTCCACAGTTCTCAGAATGTTTTCTTTTTCAGACTGCAGTCCTGTTTCATTTATAAGATATTCGGCAATTTTTTGACTTCTTTTTATTTTGTCGTATATAGTTCCCATATCTTTCTGGAATGTTACTTCTTTAAGCTTTTCAATATTATCCGAAAACTTATGTTTCAGATCTTCGTCAAAGAAAAACTTCGCATCGGCAAGTCTCGGCTCGATAACTTTCTCATTACCTTTTTTCACTGTTTCAGAATATTCAGGAGCGTTTCTTATTAGTATAAACTTATTAGTCAGCTTCCCGTCTTTATCTCTTACAGGAAAATATCTTTGGTGGGTTTCCATAGTAATTGTTGTAATATCCTCAGGAAGTTTCAAGTAATCCTTATTGTACTCTCCTTTTATAGCGTAAGGATATTCCACAAGATTTATTACTTCTTCAAGAAGATAATTGTTTATTATGGCCTTTTCACCGTCATTTTCGCAATTTTCTTTTATGCTTTTTAAAATTTCTTCTTTTCTTTTATCTTTTTTCGCAATTACAAAATTTTCTTTTAATACTTTTTCATATTCAGAAGGATTTGAAATCAATACATCCTGAGATGCAAAATATCTCATTCCCCTTGATTTATTTGAACCTTTTATTCCTTCAAATTCAAAATCCAAAATTTCATTTCCGAGTAATGTTACAAACCATTTTATCGGTCGAGCAAATCTGAATGATTTTTCTCCCCATTTCATTGATTTTTCAAATTCTATTTTTTTAACTATATTACTCAAAATATCAGGCAATATTTCCTTAGTTTCTTTTCCTTTAATGAATTTCTCAACAGAAATATATTTTCCTTTTTCATTTTCTATTATTTTAATATCTTCTTTTTCGGCACCTTGAGATTTTACAAATCCTTCTCCCGCTTTAGTAAGCTCTCCGTCTTTAAATGCAATATCCACAGACGGTCCGACACTTTTTTTATCCAAATCTTCCTGTTTTTCGGATATATCTTTTACTATAACCGCAATTCTTCTCGGTGTGCTGAAAGATTCGACTTCGGAAAAATTTATCCTCTCGTCTTTCAACTCATTTTCAGTCAATTTCTTTAAATTCGACTCGGCTTCATCAACGTATCTTGAAGGAAGCTCTTCCAATCCTATTTCAAAAAGAAAATCCATTTTTTTACTCCTTTCTTTATTAAAATAATTATATTTCTGGAATATTTCCCATTACTTCTTCAATAACGGGAATCCCAATCCTTTTCTCACTTCTACAAACTGTTCAGCACATTTTTTTGCCAAATCTCTTACTCTCAAAATATACGACATTCTTTCAGTCGTACTGATAGCACCTCTTGCATCGAGATTATTAAATGTGTGAGAACATTTCAAAACATAGTCGTAAGCAGGCAATACAAGTTTATGTTCCAGACAGTTCAACGCTTCCTTTTCATACATATCAAATAACTGAAAGTTCATTGATACATCGGCTACTTCAAAACTGTATTTGGACATTTCATATTCATACTGAAAACGTCTTTCTCCGTATTTTACGCCTTTTGTCCATTCCAAATCATAAACATTTTCTTTATCCTGCAAATAAAGTGCTATCCTTTCCAGTCCGTAAGTAAGTTCTGCCGGAGTTATTTCGACTTCCAACCCTCCTACCTGCTGAAAATAAGTAAACTGTGTTATTTCCATTCCGTCAAGCCATACTTCCCAGCCTAATCCCCACGCTCCGAGTGTAGGACTTTCCCAGTTATCCTCTACAAATCTTATATCGTGTTTTTTAGGATCTATCCCTAAAGCCACCATGCTTTCCAGATAAAGTTCCTGTATGTTTTCAGGCGAGGGCTTCATTATTACCTGAAACTGATGATGCTGATAAACTCTGTTGGGATTTTCTCCGTACCTTCCGTCCTTAGGTCTTCTCGAAGGCTCAACATAAGCTACATTCCAAGGCTCAGGTCCCAAAGACATTAAGAATGTGTCCGGATTAAAAGTTCCTGCACCTGTTTCCACATCATAAGGATTGCTGATTATACATCCTTTTTCTCCCCAGAATTTCTGGAGAGTTAATATTATTTCCTGAAAAGTCATATTCACACATCTCCTTTCCAATTTTATTTAATTTTTTGCAAACCGTTTTTTCTTTTTCTCTTTCTCAAAAGATAGTCAATCACAATAATATATATTCCGATATGAACATACATATCCGCAACATTGAATACAAAACTCCAGATCCCTCTAAAATCAATCATATCTATAACAAACCCTCTGAATATTCTGTCAGCCATATTTCCCAAAGCACCTGCAGCTATTATGGAAATACCTGTTCTTGTCCATTTTGTATAATTTTTAAAATTTTTAAACTCTGTAAATACTACATAAGCTATTAAAATTATACTTGCAATAGTGAACAAATTTATTTTCCCTTGAAAAAGACCGAATATTCCTCCATGATTTTCCACATAAGTAAAATTAAAGAAATTTTTTATAACGGGAATCGAATAGCCCTGCTGTCCCTGAGCTATTCTGAACATTTCATATTTTGTAAACTGATCTATTCCCGTTAAAACAATGATAATTATAATATAAAGCATATTTCCTTCCTTTATTTGTTCCCCACGAATTTAAGAACTTTTGCACATCTCGGACATACATCCGGATATTCAGGGTCGTTTCCTACTTCTTCATGATATTTCCAGCATCTTTCACATTTTTTCCCTAGTGCTTTTATTACACCTATGGAAATCCCTTTGATTTCACTTTCTCCCAATTCATCATTTACAAATTTTGTTTGTGATACTATGAATAAGTCGGATATTTCATCTTCAGTGTAATCTTTTAAGAACGAGTAATCTTCATTAGTAACATTCAGTAAAACTCTCCCATCTAGAGAATGCCCTATTAATCCTTCCTGTCTTGCAGCTTCAAGTTTTTTATTTACTTCTTTTCTCAAATTCTGAATTTTATCCCATTTTTTTGCAAGCTCGTTATTTTTATACTTAGGCTCCAATTCCACCCATTCGGATAAATGAACACTTTCTTCTTTTTTAAGGCTTTCAGGTATTCTTTCCCAAATTTCTTCCGCAGTAAATGAAAGCACAGGAGAAATCACTCTTACCAATACTTTCAACACTTCCGTCAACACAGTCTGTGCACTTCTTCTTTCAATCGAATCTTTTTCTTCACAGTAAAGTCTGTCTTTTACTATATCCAGATAAAATGCCGACATATCTATAGAGCAGAAATATGTTATTTCCTGGAACAAACTGTAAAATTCGTATTTATCGTAATATTCAGTAGTTTTTTCTTTCAATTCTTCAAGTTTATGTAATGCCCATTTGTCGATTTCATACATATCCTCGTAGTTTACTTTTTTATTTTCATAGTCAAAGTCATTCAGATTTCCCATTAAAAATCTCGCAGTATTTCTTATTCTTCTATAAGCGTCCGACATCTGCTGCAATATATTTTCGGAAATTCTCACATCTTCTCTGTAATCTACCGAAGATACCCAAAGTCTTAATATATCTGCACCGTATTTTTCGATTATATCTTTAGGAACGATAGTATTTCCCAATGATTTGGACATTTTTCTTCCCTGCCCGTCCATAACGAATCCGTGTGTCAATATTCTTTTATAAGGAGCATCTTTTGTACTCGCTATCGATGTAAGTAAAGATGACTGGAACCATCCTCTGTGCTGATCGCTTCCTTCAAGATAAAGATCCGCAGGTCTCGGCAATCCTCTCGGCACCAAAACTCCCCTGTGAGAAGCTCCCGAATCGAACCAGACATCCATTATACTTCTTTCTTTTCTTAATTTTACACCTTTCAGATTATATTTTTCAAGCAGTTCCTCTCCGATAATCTCTTCAGCTTCATATTTCCACCAGATGTCTGTTCCTTCTTTTTTCACAGCTTCGATTACTTTATCCATTATTTCAGGCTCGTATATTACTTCATTAGTTTCAGCATTGTAAAATAAAGGTATAGGTACCCCCCAGACTCTCTGTCTTGAAATAGTCCAGTCCGGTCTTGTTTCAAGCATGGCATTGATTCTGTTTTTTCCCCATTCAGGCACAAACTCTACGTCTTTCAATGCTTTCAATGCATTTTGTCTGACATCGCTTTCGTCCACGCTTATAAACCACTGTTCAGTCGCTCTGTAAATAACAGGCTTTTTACTTCTCCAATCATGAGGATAAGAGTGGGTAAATTCGCTGTAAGCCATTAAATGTCCCGAAGCTTCTATATCTTCCACTATTACTTTACTTGCTTTTTTATAAAATAACCCTTCATATTTCCCGGCTTCTTTTGTCATATGCCCCTGATCGTCCACAGGCGATAAAATGCCTATTCCGTATGACTGACCTACAACATAGTCATCTACCCCGTGTCCCGGTGCAGTATGTACAGCTCCCGTTCCTGCATCAAGAGTTACATGTTCTCCCATTATTACGAGACCTTCTCTGTCCAAAAACGGATGTTTGTAATGAGTTCTTTCAAGTTCATTTCCTTTAAACTCTTTTATCAGTTCATAACTCAGTTTCATTTCACCGAATGCTTTTTCAGCCAATTCTTTTGCTAAAACCAGATTTCCTTTTTCAGTTTTATATAATCCGTAATCAAAATCTTTATTTAAAGCAATCCCCAAGTTGGCAGGCAATGTCCACGGAGTTGTTGTCCATATTACGATACTCGCTTCATCTGTCCCCAATTTATCAAGTAAATCTTTGGAAGCCTCCATTTTTACATAAATCGAAGGAGAAACTACATCTTTATATTCGATTTCCGCTTCAGCAAGTGCCGTTTCCGTAGTAGGCGACCAGTACACAGGCTTTAGCCCTTTGTAAACATATCCGTTTTCGTATATTTCTTTAAACACTTTCAGTTGTTCCGCTTCATATTCAGGCTTTAAAGTAATATAAGGATCGTCCCAGTTTCCTAATATTCCAAGTCTTATAAACTCGGCTTTCTGTTTTTCCACCCATTTTAAAGCGTATTTTTTACATTCCTGTCTTATTTGAAGGGGAGTCATATTTCTTGCTTTTTCTCCATATTCTTCCATGATTTTCCACTCGATAGGCAATCCGTGAGTATCCCAACCCGGAATATAAGGAGCATTGTATCCTCTAAGTCTTTTATATTTTAAAATTATATCTTTCAAAACTTTATTCAACGCATGTCCGATATGGATATCGCCGTTTGCATAAGGCGGTCCATCATGCAGTACAAAATATTGTCCTTCATCTTTTAATGATTTTTCATAAATATTTGTTTTTTTCCAATCTCTCAATGTAAGCGGCTCTTTTTGAGCAAGATTCGCTTTCATTTTGAAACTTGTTTTCGGCAGATTAAGCGTTCCCGCATAATCCGGTTTTTCAACATTCTTTTCTTCCGACATTTTTCCTCCAAAATCTTTTTCTTTATAGTATTTTTTTATATTTTAATATTATTTTATGCTATCATTCCGCTTCCTGCAAATACGAGTATTCCCAAGATTATCGCATATACTACGGAATATTTGATAGTGAATTTAAGCATATCTCCTTCCTGTCCTACAAGTCCCACTGTAGAAGCTGCTATCGCTATATTTTGAGGAGAAATCATTTTTCCTCCTGTAGCTCCTGCAGTGTTTGATGCGATAAATAACGATTTCAGCATATCGCTTCCCGGTTTCAGCCCTTCAGCCACACTGTGCTGCAAATCTCCGAAGAGCAGATTTGACGACAAATCACTTCCCGTAACGAATGTTCCTATCGTTCCCAAAAACGGAGAAATTAGAGGAAATCCTTTTCCTGTAAGGTTTACAAATCCGTCAGCTATACTTTGTATCATTCCGCTGTGTTTCATAACTACCGACAGTGCCACTATCCCCATTATTACAGTCAGAGAAGGTATTTTATGAACAGTCGTATGCCATAATACCGAGCCCATATCTTTTATTTTCGCTCTTTGGACAAATCCCGCCAAAACTGTTGCTAAAAATAAAGGTGCAGCAGGGGCAAGTAACCATTTGAACGTTACACTCGGATCTCCTCCGTCTCTAAACCACGCAACCTGATTTCCCAATGCAAAGTTAAATTTTGTAGTAGTAGGCTCAAGCAACTCATGAATATGTGCAACAACAGGACTTGTCCCTACTATTAGCACTATCATCAGAATATAAGGCAGCCATGCCAGAAGAGCATCTTTTCCTGTAACATCGGCTTTTACAAATTCTTCATCATTTTTAATAAATATTTTTATAGATATTATCATTAATATCATAGCAACAAGGCTTGATAATATCGTAGTCAATTCAGCTCCCATATTGAAAGCTATAAAAGGTTGTATCAAATATCCCAAAATCGAAGCAAGAATTACAAAAATAATTCCTTTTCCGAAAGCCGGATTTTTCCCGTTTTCTATTTCTTTATTTGCCATTTTCACTATAATAAACGGAATAATGCAAGTCAATATCAATAATAACAATGATGTAAACAAAGGAGTAAAGTTACCCGCTTTATCAAGACCCAATTTGGAAACCATCGTTGTAACAGGCAACCCTACCGTTCCGAAAGCTGTCGGAGTGGAGTTGGCTATAAGACATATCAACGCAGCATTTAAAGGGTTAAATCCTAAAGATACCATTATTGCAGCAGGAATTGCAACTGCCGTTCCATATCCCGCAATACCTTCTATAAATCCTCCGAATCCCCAAGCCAGTACCAAAGCCTGTGCTCTTTTATCAGTCGTAATATTTCCTAACATTTTTTTTACAGTTTCTATTTTTCCTGTTTTTACAGACAAATCATAAGCAAACAAGGCTGCTATTACTACAAATCCTATCGGCATCCACGCCACCGCAAATCCTTCTATTATCGATGCCAATATCCCCTGTATCGGCATTCTCCATGCCGGCACGAGAAATGTCAGAACAATCGCCGTCACCAAACTCGCATAAGCACTGAACATTGCAGATTTTTTTAAAACTGCAAGTAAAACCAGAAACAATACTATAGGTACCAATCCTATTAAAAATAAACTCATCTTTTTTACCTTCTTTCTCTACATATTTTTTATTCCTTTAAACCCCGCGTTACTTCTTTCCTGCACTATTTTTTTTATATCCCTTTTATTGTCAACGATACTCTTGCTCTTTCCTTATCAACGGATAAAATTTTTGCTTTTATTATTTTCCCTACAGACATTATTTTCGTAGGATCCGCTACAAACTTATCAGATAACTGGGATATATGTATTAGTGCGTCATTTTTAAGCCCTATATCCACAAAAACTCCGAATTTCGCTACGTTTCTTACCGTTCCCTCAAGTATCATTCCTTCTTTCAAATCGTCCATATTAAGTATATCCGATCTCAATAAAGGTTTTTCAAATTCATCTCTCGGATCTCTTCTGTCTTTTAACAGAGCATCATACACATCTTTTGCAGTTTGAGTTCCGAAATCATTTTCTTTTATAATTTTATCCAGATTTATCGTTTTCAGCTTTTGTCTTACTTCATTCAGGTTTTCTTTCAAATCCGAAACTTTACAACCTGCTTCTTTCAGGACAGTTTCGGCAATATGATAAGATTCAGGGTGAATGATCGTATTATCAAGAGGATTGTCACTGTCAGGTACTACTATAAACCCTGCCATTTGCTCAAAAGCCTTATCTCCCAATCCTTTCACTTTTTTAAGCTGTTTTCTGTCTTTAAAATCACCATTTTCATGTCTATAATCTACCAGATTTTTAGCTACATTTTTCTTAATTCCCGACACAAAACTTAGTAAGGCCCACGAAGCCGTATTTATATTAACTCCCACGTTATTAACCACGTGTTCTATTGTCTGTTCCAATGTTTCGTTCAGTTTTTTTTGATTTACATCATGCTGATACATTCCCACACCTATGGACTTCGGATCTATTTTTACAAGTTCCGCCATAGGATCCTGTATTCTTCTTGCAATGGAGATAGCCCCCCTTGCTGTAACGTCCAAATCCGGAAATTCTTCTATGGCAAGTTTTGATGCTGAGTAAACCGAAGCTCCTGCTTCACTTACTATCAGATAGGAAACTTTCTTCTCTGCTTCTTTTATTATTTTCGCTACAAAACTTTCTGTTTCTCTGGAAGCTGTTCCGTTTCCTATGGCTATTATATCCACATCATATTTATCAATATAGTTCAATATTTTTTCTTTTGCTTCTCTCAACTGTCTGGAATTGTGCATTTCTTCGACTAAATAAAGTACATCATTTGTTTCGTAAAATCCGTCTTTATTTATTATGACCATTTTACAGCCTGTTCTGTATCCCGGATCCAGTCCCATCAATGTTTTTTTCGCTAAAGGAGGCTGCAACAGTAATTTTTCCAAATTTTCAGAGAATATATTTATCGCTTCTTCTTCAGCCTTTTCCGTATAAATATTTCTCACTTCATTTTTAATAGACGGATAAGCAAGCCTGTCCAACGAATCTCTTATAATTTCTTTATAAAAATCAGTCAAATTTTTATTCCCGAAAGATTTTAAAATAAAATTCATTATAAATTCTTCGGTTTTTTCATCTATATCAATATCGACTTTTAAGATTTTCTCTTTTTCTCCTCTATTTGATGCCAAAACCCTGTTTGATGCCATTTTTTCTATAAGTTCCGAATGATCGTAATAATCCTGATAAACACCTTTTACATCTTCGGCTTTGTTTTTTTCTATAACTTTTGAAGTCAAAATTCCGTATTTAGCTATTCTTTCTCTCAAAAATTCCCTTATTTTCGGATCTTCGGATATATTCTGTGCAATTATCAGATGAACTCCCTCAATGGCAGCTTCCACACTCGGAACTTCTTCTGTAATATATTTTTCAGCCTCCACTTTAAGTGAATCGAAAGTCGTGTCAGGAAGCAGTGCAAATATGGACAAAGGCTCCAATCCCTGATCTTTCGCAATATCCGCTTTTGTTTTTTTCTTCTTTTTATAAGGAAGATATAAATCCTCGACTTCCTGTAACTTCACGGCATTGACTATACTCGTTTTCAATTCTTCGGTTAATTTCCCCTGTTCTTCTATCAATCTTAAGACTTCTTCTTTTCTTTTTTCCAAATTTCTGTAATATGTAACTTTTTCAATTACTTCTCTTATCTGCTCTTCATCCAGATTTCCCGTAACTTCTTTTCTGTAACGGGCGATAAACGGAACTGTCGCTCCTTCATCAAAAAGATTCATCGTATTTTCTATTTGAGAAACTTTTAAATTAAGCTCCGTTGCAACATTTTTCAATATATCCAAAACTTATCCTCCATATACCTGTTTTCAGTTTTCAATTTTTAAACTATTAAATATTTTAGCATAATTTACATAAAATGACCAGTTTTTCCAAGAATTTTTTTAAAATAAAAAACCCGCTCCAATCCCAAACAGAGATTAGAACAGGTTTTTATTTTTATTTATGTGACTGAACTTTTTTATCAATTTCATCCTGTGTCGTAAATCCTACAAGAGTTTCTACAGGTTGTCCATCTTTAAATATTACCATTGTAGGCACACTTCTTACTCCGAATTGAGCGGCCAGTTCATTTGCCTGATCTACATCCACTTTCACTATTTTATAATCAGCACTGTTCGACAACTCATCCAATACAGGTCCCAACATTTGGCAAGGTCCACACCATGTTGCAAAAAAGTCTACCAATGTAACTCCGTTTTGCACCAATGTTTCTGTCTGAAAATCTTCTCCTGCGTAATGTACTACTTTACTCATATTTATTTCCTCCTATATAAATTATAAATTTTTTACTGAATTTATTATAACACTTTTTATATGTATATGCAAACGTTTTTTTAGACAAAATAATTTTAAACACAATTTTTCTTAATAAAATCTTATTTAAAAACTTCTCCTGCTTCTTTGTACCATAATACAAGGTCCAGTTCTCCCATTGTAATTTCTGAATATTCGGAATATTCTTTCATTTTTTCTTCTATCTCATAATATTTCTTTTCAGTTATGGATTTGGGAATTTCATCAATTATATTTAACTGAACAAGATTTCTCAAAATATGTCTGTCCAATATGGCTATTTCATCTCCGAAACCGAGATTTCGTAAAACATGATTCGCTTCCTTCATGCCCATTCCTTTTATATTTTTAAATATCCATTCTCTTTTTTCAAGGGTATTCCCTTTGTCCGAAAGGATTTTCTTCGGCTGAAGTTTCCCGTCTACAGTCATAAGCTCTCTAAGCTCGGCTAAATATCGTGATTTGTTATTTTTAAACCTTACAATATTCAAATATTCCGCAATTTCTTCAGGCTGACCCTCAAAAAGCAATCCGTTATTTACAAGATTTGTAATTGCCTGCCAGGCATTTTTCGCTTTAGACTGAGGTGTCAATATACAAAATGCCACTTCCGCAAAAACTTCCTTTTCACTTCCGTTCCATGCTTTTTTGTATCCTTTTATCGCCTTATCAATATCCTTTTTTATCTTTTTATATATCTTCACTATTTCTTCGTGAAGTTCCTTATTCAGTTTTTTTTCAAATTTATCTTTTTTTGTCAAAATATTCTCCTTAAATTTCAGTTATTCCAAATAAAATTTCCCTATAGCATCAAGAGCCTCGTCGGTTTCTTTTAAAGGAGCAAGAATCCAGTCATGACAAAGATTTTCTCCTACATACAGTTCAACTGTCGTGCCGAAAGCAGTATCAAGCATATCGCTTAATTTCATACAGTCAGGATAAAGAACTTCATTAGTTCCGAAAAGCAGCATTATTCCTCCCAGATTATCCATATTACCGTAAATAGGCGATACAAGAGGCGATTTTACATCCATATTCCCAGCAAACTGTTTTCCCGCCTTTATCAAGCTGTGCACAGGCAATAAAGGATCCTTTTCTTCAAAGTCTTTTATTTCTTCATTAGTCATGGAAACATCAAGCCACGGCGACATCAGCACGGTTTTTTTAGGAAACGGAACTATTTTCTCATCTCTTGCCACCTGTAAAAATGCCAATGCCAATCCTCCGCCTGCCGAATCACCGAAAAAATAAAAATCGTCTTCTCTGTTCTTCTCCGCAACACTTCTATATGCTTTCATCAAAACATCATGAGCTTTATCGGCAGTATCTTCAGGTGCCAGAGGATAATCTACAAAAGTAACTTTCAGATTATATTTTTTTACCATTCTTTCCACAATATTTTTATGGCTTCTCACCGCTCTCAGTACATATCCTCCTCCGTGAAGAAATATGACATGTCTGTTTAGAGACTTTTCAGTTTTTACAGTTATCACCTGAAATCCGTCAATAAACTCTTCATCTGTCTGAAAACTTTTATCAAAATTATTTCTGTTAAAAAAATCCGTATCTCTCCTCGGATTTTCCATAGCCTTTTCATTACCTCTTTTTGCATTCACAAGCTTTGCTACGGGCACTGCTATATCTGACAACAAACTCATTCCTTATATTTCACCTCAAAATAGTATTTCTTTTTATTATTATACTATTTTTCAGAAAAAACTTCAATTCAATAATTTATAAACTCATATTAAAGTCTAATGTTTTACAGTAAAATAAAGTTATTTCAAGCTGATAAAATTTTGTTCGATAGGTTTTTTCTATCTCTTCAAAAATAAGACAAATTATTTCTTCCTGTAATTCAAAGCCTCCAAAAGATGCTCCGTTTCTATACTTTCCGAATCTTCCAAATCGGCTATAGTTCTCGATATTTTTAATATTTTATCATACATTCTCACCGACAGTTTCAGTTCATCAACCGCCTTTTCAAATACTTCTTTTGTGGCATCATTTATTTTACAGTATTCGGAAATCTGCTTTCTGCTCATTTTAGCATTTAAGAGTTCCGAGCTAAATCTTTTCTTCTGAATATTTCTTGCTTTTATAACTCTTTCTTTTATTTTTTCTGACGGCTCTGATAAAGTATCGCTAAACAGCTCCTCCTTTTTCAGTCTTCTCATTTCCACATATAAATCTATCCTATCCAAAAGAGGTCCCGAAAACTTTTTCTGATAATTTTTTATATCTCTCAAACTGTCTTTACATTGAGGATCGTCGGGAAAGAATCCCCCGGGTGTCGGATTTGATGCGGCTATCATTATATTATTCACAGGGTAAGTCACAATAAGATTTGCTCTCGATATTGTAATGCTCCCGTCTTCAAGAGGTTGTCTTAAAGCCTCAAGAGTTTTTATCCCGAATTCTCCCAACTCGTCCATGAAAAAAACTCCGTTTAAAGCCAATGTTATTTCTCCCACTCTTGTCGATCCGCCTACAAGGGCAGTCTGAGTTGCCGAGTGATGAGGAGCTCTGAATGGTCTTTTCATAATGACAGGCTCCATCGCTGAAAGCATTCCCGATACACTGTATATTTTCGTAGTTTCTATTATTTCTTTTTCGATCATGTCAGGCAAAATCGTTATAAATCTCTTTGCAAGCATAGATTTCCCCGAACCGGGATCTCCCATTAAAAATATATTGTGTCCTCCTGCAGCAGCTATTTCCAGTGCTCTTTTAGCCAAAAACTGTCCCTTTACATCGGAAAAATCCACAATTTCTTTCTGATTTTCTTTATCTTCGGCACTATTTTTACCTGACTTCTCTACATTTTCATACAGTTCTTCTCTACCGATTTTCCCGTTAATAAAGCCAACAGCTTCTTTTATCGTTTTTACAGGGATTATTTCCACTCCTGAAATAAGCTTTGCCTCATTATAGTTTTCTACAGGAATTATAACTCCTTTCATTTCTTTTTCTTTTGCCAGAATCGCAGCATTTATAGCTCCTCTTATAGGCTTTATATTTCCGTTAAGAGATATTTCTCCCAAAATAAGATAATTTTTAAAATTTTCTATATTCGTTATTTTTCCTGTATTTGCAAGTATACCTAAAAATATAGGCAAATCAAAGTGACTTCCTTTTTTCCTTATGTCAGCCGGTGACAAATTTACCAGCACTCTTTTCACAGGAAATTCAAGCCCTATATTTTTAAAACAGCTTCTTATTCTCTCTTTACTTTCAATTATTGCCAGATCTCCCATTCCTACAATATTAAAAATAGGAAGTCCGTTGGATATATCGACTTCCGCTTCCACAATATAAGACTCAATCCCCAAATAACTGCAACTAAGAACACTTATAGCCACATTTCCCCCTTTTTCATTTTAATTTTTATTTAATGTATATAATTTATCATTTTTCGAACTTTTTTGCAAGATATTTTTTTATGAAAATACACTGCATTAAATTTTGTATTGTTTTTTATATGAACTTATTAAATCATCCCTCATAAAAATAAGTCGGCATTATAAATCCGACTCATTTTTATATTTATTCATTTTTCATTATCTCCAACATAACAAATTTTTCTGAAACCTATTCCTGTCTATACGATATTTTTTCATTTTTCGCTATTCTTTTTAACCAACTGTGCCAATATACCGTTTAGAAATTCTTTCGTATCGTCATAAGAATATTTTTTTGCAATTTCCAGAACTTCATTTATCGCTATCTCGTATCCGATATTTTTTATAGTAATTTCATAAAAAGCTATTTTCAGCAAAGCTTTTTCAAGAGTACCCAACCTTTCATAAGTCCAGCCTTCCAGTATACTTTTTATTTCTTCCACCAGAATTTCTTCTTTTTCGACTATTTCCGTGACATAAGATTTTAAAAAATCTATCTGTTCTTCTTTTTTTATTTTATTTTCTTCTATTACTTCATTAATTCTCTTATCAATATCATTATCAATCAACTCTTTTTCAAAAAGAAGTTTAAATATTTCTTCTCTAATCTCCCTACGTGTCATTAAATTACCCTTTCCGAATAGGACTTATTCCAATCAGTTATTCTTTATCTTCAGCTGCTGTAACTTCTGAAACAACCGTTTCCTTTACTTCTTCCGTCGGTTTTTCAATATCGGCTTTTACAACTTTTATTTCTTCCTTAGGTGCTTCTATTATTTTCTTTTCGACTATCGTTTCACCTAAAACTTTTTTCAATTTTACTTTACTTTTCTTCACAGTAATTCCTGTAGAATTTGAAACATATTCCGAAAGTTTTTCCTGTATTTTAAGAAGTTTGTCGCTCAAATTATTTACATTATAAGTGTCGACAACTGCTTCTATAACTACAGCACGTCCTTTCGGATGCGATTTCACTTTGGAATTTTTTATTATTTCCTGAGAACTCAAAAAATCTTTAGCTACTTCATTTATTGTTTTTATACTTACTTCTATTTCTCCCGTTTTCGTCTTAACTTTTTTATTTTGGGAATATTTTGTAAATTTATTTATATACGAAAGTAAAAATATAACCAAATAAAGAATAGCCAGTAATACTAATACTATCTGAACTCTGACACTTCCCAAATTTACCGTATTATCAACTGTAACCAGATAATCGGTTTTCATTATCAAGTCGGATATTCCCGCAAAAGCTGCTCCTGCAAGTCCGATTATTATTGATAATCTTGCTAAAAACGCTAATATTCCTATCATAATTTAACTCCTTTTACTGTTCGCTATCCTCTGTCGCAGTTTCCACAGATGCAGATATTTTCGGAACATCTTCTTCATTAGTATCTTTGACTACTTTCTGTATATAAACATTAACTTCCTGTACTTTCAGTCCTGTCATTTCAGTTATCGCTTTTACTACTTTTGTCTGTATTTCTCCTGCCAATGCCGGAAGCTGATACCCCAATTTTGCAATAATATACAAATCCAAAGTACATTCTGTTTCTCCTACTTCCACATCGATACCTTTATTTACACCTGAAGAAACACTTTGAAAAAATTTTGTTATTTCGTTTTTCGGAGCATTTCCTGCCAAGCTGTATATTCCGTCAATTTCAGTTATCACAGATTCAGCAATAGTCGCCACTACATCCGATGATATACTTATATTTCCTAATTCATTCATTTTATTACCTCCTGTTTTTTCATTAATTCTGATATATAATTAAATTTGTTAATTATTTTCCTAACGAATCTTTAAAATGAGTTTCTATAAAGTTTGTATATATTGTTCCTTTATTAAATTCTTTGTTATCAAGAACTTTCAAGTGAAAAGGTATTGTCGTGTCTACTCCTTCAATTATAAATTCTTTCAAGGCCCTTTTCATTCTTTTTATAGCTTCTTCTCTTGTTTTTCCTTTAACTACAAGTTTTGCAATCATGGAATCATAATAAGGAGGGATTTCGTAATCCTGATAAGAATGAGAATCCACTCTTACTCCTATTCCTCCCGCAGGAATATATTTTTCCAAAGTTCCCGACGAAGGTAAAAATCCGTTTTCCGAATCTTCGGCATTTATTCTGCATTCTATTGCGTGACCGCTTATTTCTATATCTTTTTGACTAAAGCTTAATTTTTCTCCTGCAGCAACTTTAATCTGCTCTTTTATCAGGTCTACTCCTGTTATTTCCTCACTTATTGTATGCTCTACCTGTATTCTCGTATTCATTTCCATAAAATAGAAATTCATATTTTTATCTACAAGAAATTCCAACGTTCCTACACTGTCATATCCTATTCCTTTAGCCAGTTTTGCTGCAAATTTCCCCATTTTTTCTCTTGTTTTAGCATCAATTCCTGCCGAAGGAGCTTCTTCTATGAGTTTTTGGTGTCTTCTTTGAATCGAGCAGTCTCTTTCTCCCAAATGAACTACATTTCCGAACTTATCTCCTATAACCTGTATTTCCACATGTCTCGGCTCTTCAACATATTTTTCTATATAAACATCGGGATTCCCGAAAGCCGCTTTTGCTTCATTTTGTGCAGCTATAAAGTTCTCACTGAGCTCTTTTTCGTCATGAGCTATTCTCATCCCTTTTCCGCCCCCTCCGGCTGTAGCTTTTATCATAACCGGATAAGTTATCCATTCGGCGACTTTTTTAGCTTCGTCCAAGTCGGGAACTATTCCGTCCGAACCTTTAGTTATAGGTACTTTATTTTTTATAGCCGTTTCCCTTGCAGTAGCTTTATCTCCCATCATATTTATAAGCTCAGGCTTAGGTCCTATAAATACTATATTATTCTGTGCACAAATTTTTGCAAAAGAAGCATTTTCCGCTAAAAATCCGTATCCGGGATGGATAGCCTCACTTCCTGTTATTTGTGCTGCAGATATTATATTAGGTATTTTCAAATACGAGTCCGCACTGCTTGCAGGTCCTATACATACTACCTCATCTGCCAGTTTTACATGTAACGAATCGGCATCCGCTTCTGAGTACACTGCAACTGTTTTTATCCCCAATTCTCTCGCTGCTCTTATAATTCTTACTGCAATTTCTCCTCTATTTGCTATTAATATTTTCTTAAACATTGCTCCTCCCAAAATTTGTTTGCTTTCAAAATCCCGTTCAGAGATTGATATAACATCCCGAGAATTTTTATAATAATTCTATTACGAATAAAGGTTTCGCATAATCAACATTGGACTGATCGGAAATCAATATTTCTTTCAGTATACCGTTATGCTGAGATTTAATATCCGTGTCTATCCCGATAGTTCTTATTCTTGCAAGTTTCATTCCTTTATAAACTTCCATTCCTTTTTCAAGTTTTTCCAACAATATCTGTCCGACATTTTTTGATTTTATAACTTCTTCTTTTGCTGAATTTTCTAGTTTTTCAATTACTTCAATTTTTTTAGTTTCATTTTGCGGTATTTCTTTTGAAGAAACTTCGGAATTTGTCAAAACAAGTTTTATTTTTCCGTATTTGACTTTCATTTCAGCCATTTCCTCTTTTTTCAATATCTTCATCAACTCTTTTATATCTCTGAGCTCCATCTCTCCTCCTATGAAGTTTGTCTAAAATCTTTTTACAATTTTAGCACATAGACGTTTTTTTTTCAATCTAACGAATTTTTATTTTTTTTGTTCCTACAAGTTTTATAAGTTCGGTCATAATTTTTTTTGATAAACTCACATCGTATTTACTGCCTAATTTTATTACTTCTTTTTTACTTTCGCCCGTATTCATCGCAAGAAAAATTTGATTATTTCCTTTATTTTTTAAAATAATTTTTTTTAATTCCGACACTTTTTCTTTGCTTTCATCGTCAATCAAAATATATAAATTTAAAAATTTATTTTCCTCAAGGTCGTCAAGCCCGTTAATCATTCCCGCTACTAAAGACAGTTTATTTCCTTCGCTGCGGACATGTCCTTCTATCATAACGGCAGCATCTTCGATTATTTTATATCCGAATTTTATAAAATCTTTAGGAAAACATATAACTTCCATTGCTCCTGTAGCATCTTCCAGTTCAAATTTTGCCATCGGTTCTCCCGATAATTTTGTTACAATCTTATTCAGATTTTTTATAACTCCCATTATTCTTATTTTATCAAATTTACCTGATTTATTTCGGACTTCTGTTTCGGAGATTTTTGTATGCTCTATCATCTCAAAATAATCTTTTTTCTCGTCTAAAGGATGACTCGACACATATATTCCCAAATATTCTCTTTCATTTTTGAGTAGAATGCTTTGAGAATATTCTTCTGTTTTATCCATTTGAAAATCACCGATTTTTTTGCTTTTTCCTCCGAAAAGTATCATTTGCAGATCTTCTTCGGATTCATATTTTTTCTGGCTCCATTCCATTACTTTATTTATCGACTCTGTTTTTTCTTTTCTGTTTCCGTCAAGATTATCCAGACTTCCTGACAAAATAAGAGATTCCAGTTGTTTTTTATTAAGTCCTCTCTGTTTCATCCTGTAAACAAAATCTTCATAGGATACAAAAATCCCGCTTTCTCTTTCTTCCATTATTTCCCGGACAAAGTTTCCGCCTACACCTTTTATGGCAACCAAACCGAATCTTATTCCGCTTTCTTCCACTTTAAAGTCATAATCGGACAGATTTACATCGGGAACGAGTATTTCTATACCTTTTCCTCTTGCCTCGTTTATAAATAAAGACAGCCTTTCAATATTATACATTTCTGTAGTCATTATCGCCGCAAAAAATTCAAGCGGATAATTTGCTTTAAAATAAGCAGTCCAGTAAACAATGAGTGCATAAGCAGCCGAGTGGGATTTGTTAAATCCGTATCCCCCGAATTTGTCTATCAGATTGTATATCCTGTCGGCTTTTTCACGAGAAACATTATTTTCCTGAGCTTTCTTTACAAATTTTTCTCTGTTTTCCTCTATTATCGCAGGTATTTTTTTCCCTATAGCTCTTCTTAACTGATCCGCTTCTCCCAAAGAATATTTAGCCATTTCACTGACTATTTTCATTACCTGTTCCTGATAAAGTATAACTCCGTATGTTTCCTCAAGTATTTCCTTTAAAGACTCATCGGGATATTTTATTTTCGCTTCAGCGTTTTTAGCCGCTATAAAATCCTCAACCATTCCGCTTTGCAAAGGTCCCGGTCGATACAAAGCAAGTAATGCCGTTATATCCTCAAATTTTTCGATTTTAAGTTTTTTCATAAGTTTTCTTATTCCGGGAGATTCACATTGAAATATTCCCAAAGTATCAGCTTCTGTCATAAGTTTATAAGCTTTTTCATTTTCAAGGCTTATATTTTCGGTTCTTAATATTTCTCCTTTGTTTTTTTCTATATTTTCTATCGTTTTTCTTAAAATTGTGAGGTTTTTCAATCCCAAAAAGTCCATTTTAAGAATACCCAATTCTTCCAGTTCTTTCATTTGATACTGTGTGGAAAGTATAGGCGTTTTCCCGTCCGAATAAGTAGGTATTTCTTCGTCAAGCACATCTTTGGATATTACTACTCCCGCAGCATGTACCGATGCGTGTCTCACCCTTCCTTCTATTTTCAGCGAGTAATCTATCATCGTTTTTATTTCGTTGTCGCTGTTATACATTTCCCTTAAACTTCCGACAGAATTTAACGCTTTCTCCAAATCCATATTAAAAGGTATCAGCTTTGCCGCTTTATCGACTTTTTTCAGACTTACATTCAGCACACGTCCTACATCTCTTATGGCTGCTCTTGCCTTAAGTGTTCCGAACGTGATTATGTGAGCTACATATTTATTTCCGTATTTATTCAACACATAATCTATTACGATTTCTCTTTGTTCCTGATCGAAATCTATATCAATATCTGGCATGGAAATTCTCTCAGGATTTAAAAATCTCTCAAAAATGAGATTGTATTTCAAAGGATCTATTTCTGTTATATTGAGAGCATAAGAAACAAGGCTTCCTGCAGCAGATCCTCTTCCAGGACCGACGTACACTCCCGCTTCTTTGGCAAACTTTATAAAATCCCACACAATTATGAAATATCCGTTATATCCCATACTGTTTATTACTTCAAGCTCATAATCAGCTCTTTCAAAAACATCTTTTCTACCTTTCGCAGTCAGTTTTTCTTTTACCCCGTTTTCCTGCTCTTTTATTGTTATTTCGACATTTTCATTCAGATATTTTTTTGCAATTCCTTCATACACAAGCTTTCTTATATAGAAACTTTCGGTAATTCCTTCAGGCAATTCATATTCGGGAAATTTAAACACATCAAATTCAAAATCCGTGTTACAGTTTTCAGCCAAAATTACAGTATTTTTCATTCCCTCGTTAAAAAAATCCTCGTCTTGCAAAAAACTTTCTTTTATCTCGTCAAAAGACTTCAAATACAAGTCATCATAAAATATATCACTCTGAACAGCTTCTATTTTATTTCCTTCTTTTATTGACGACATAATTTTCTGAAGCACCGCTTCTCCCTTATTCGGATAATAAACATCGTTAGTTATTACATATCCTACGGAAGTTTCCTTTATCATTTCTTTAAGAGATTTTCTTACACTTTCCAGTCTTTTCACTGCTGGAACTTCCAAAAAAAAGTTTTCTTTAAAATCTTTTTCCAATTTTACTGCGACTTTTTTGGCTTCAGGATACTTATACTCACTTATTCCTTTTATTATTTCACTGTGTATTCCTCCCGACAAAATATAAAGATCCGAAGAATATTCCAATAATTCCTCATATTTTATTTTATTTCTTCTTCTGTTAAATCTGCTGTATGAAAGCGAAGACAGTTTTGACAAATTTCTGTAGCCTTTTTTATTTTTTGCTAAAAGTGTCAGCGAATATTCCCCTTCGGATACAATACCGTCCAGAAATACCTCCAGTCCTATTACAGGCTTTATTCCGGATTTTATACACTTTTTATAAAATTCGATTACTCCGAACATGGAAGTATCAGTAACGGCAAGAGTTTTTATTCCCATAAACTTTGCTTTTTCAACGTATTCTTCTATTTTACCGACTCCCTCCAGAAGAGAATATTCA
Source organism: Pseudoleptotrichia goodfellowii (assembly GCF_007990505.1). Classification (NCBI taxonomy): domain Bacteria; kingdom Fusobacteriati; phylum Fusobacteriota; class Fusobacteriia; order Fusobacteriales; family Leptotrichiaceae; genus Pseudoleptotrichia; species Pseudoleptotrichia goodfellowii. The sequence continues at coordinate 2,072,729 of NZ_AP019822.1, forward strand.
GTATGTACTTTTAAATGTACTATTTCATTTCCCATTATATCACCTGTAATTGACTATTTATAGCTTTCTTAAATATCTTTCAGTATATTGTATATTCCGTCCTCTTCATTGGACGATGTTATCCTGTCCTCAGGAAATATGTTTTTCAGTTCCTCTACAGCGTTTCCCATAAGATAACCGTATTTTACAGCCTTTAGCATTTCCAGGTCATTCCACTGATCTCCGAAAGCCATCGCTTCATCAGGGGAAATATCATATTTCTTCAACATTTCGGTTACTGCCAAGCCTTTATTTACATCTTTATTCAGCACTTCCAAATATGTAGGCTGTGAAAACACAAAATTCACATCGGAAAGCTCTTTTTCCAATTCTTTTTTGAGTTCTGTCAATATTTCGGCATCTCCCAAAAAAAGCCCTTTTGTCGAAGTTTTCCCCCGAAATTCGTCAAAATTAATCAAAAAATAAGGTATCCCAACTCTTTTCGCATAACCTGTTCCTTCTTCATCTTCTTCCTCAATGTATAATTCATCGTCATTATAAAGATTCAGGTGTATTCCTTTTTTCCTTGATATATCTATTATTTTTTCAACATTTTCCTTACTTACAGGCTTTTCATAAATCACTTCTTCAGTAACTGGATCTGCAATACGACCTCCGTTATAAGTGATTACAGGTGTTTTTATATCGAGCTCTTTTACAAAAGGATAAGAAGATTTGAAACTTCTCCCTGTAGAAATAAATATTTTTACTCCTTTTTCTTCGAGTTCTTTAAATTTTTCTTTCACATTTTCCGGCACAGTATGATCATTTTTTAAAAGTGTACCGTCCAAATCAGTAAATATTGCTTTTATTTTCATTAATCCTCCTGTTATCTAAATATATATTTTCTCTTTTTCCCGATAATACATCTCCATATCGAGAATATCTATATCCAAATCTATATTTCCGTTATCTTCATCTTTTGCAGTTTCTTTCGTAAAAGAGAGTATATCCGCATAAAAATCAATAAAAGAATATTTCTCTCTATTATAAAAATCTTTTTCTTTGCCCAAATTATTGTTAAATTCGGTCAAAATATCTTTCATTTTATAATCCGCCAAAATATCATCCGATAAGAACATTTTTTTCAAGTCATTTTTTATTTTTTTTAAAAATTTTTTTTCTCCTAAAATATCAAGCATTTCAAACAACTTGGTAAATGTTTCGTATTTTCCCGATTCTCCGTATTTTTTGTATATATTTAAAAATTCCTCGGGCTTTTTAAGATTGTCCAAAAATTCTTCGTATTTTCGATTAATCAAAATTCCTTTTATATCGTAATATCCCTGTTCATTTTTAAAAGACATTATATTCAGGAGATTATCAGCTATAATTTTTTCATATTTTGTTGTTTTACCTTCTTCGACAAGCCTTTTTTCAATCCTGAACAGGTAAAAATACTGATTTTGTATCTTTTCATATAAATAGATAATTTTTTCTTTCTCACTGACAGTATCATCAAAACTTGAAATAATGGGCAAAAAAACCTCTATAATATAGTTTAAAACCGATATTTCAGGATTCTCATTTTCAAAAAAATTTTTACAGCATTTATATTCAAAAATATATCCGAATATTCTATTTTCCTCAAAATATTGTAAATATCTGCTATATTTTTCAGGGAGCTTATCGGCTTTATTGTAAAAATATTCCGTTATTTTTTTATAATTTTCTTCATACCATTTTTCAGGTGTTCCGATTTTCTCAACTTCTTCAAGCAGAACTCTATCATATCGAAAATCTATTCCTGTGAGTTTAAACAGTTTTTCGTTTATTTCCGTTTCTTCAGAAGAATGTATAAGTTCATTATCAATTTTTCTTAATTTTTCACAAGCTGCCAAAGTTTCCTTGTCTTCAAATCTGCACTCATTTGTTAAATTTCTTTTTTCATTAGTCTTGACTCTATTTATAAAATCGACTGTACTTAAAAAATACCCGATATTTTTTCCTATTTTTTCACTCATAAAATATTTATGATCCAGAAGAAACAAAAAAATATCATTAATATTGTTATCCGGAAAATTTTTAAGTATATCATTTTTTTCAATTAATATTTTTACAGGAATAAATATATTTTTATTCCAATTTTCTGCAGCTGTTTTGTAATCGGCATCTTCGTTTTTCTTTTTATGAACAAAATTTACATAACTTTTGATCTCATTTTTCAAATGTTTGTATTTTAAAGGATTGGATAAGATAACATCTTTAATCCCCGTTTCTTTTTCAAAAACCATACTTTCCCTATAAATTATTTCATCAGCTGCGTCTTTTGAAGGAAGAAACTCTTCCACTTCAGCTTCCACAGATACAAAATTTAAAAACTTTGCAACGGATATTCTGTGATTCCCGTCATAAACATAATAGTCATCTTTTATTTTGTATAAAATTACCGGGGGCAGCATACTTTCTGCCATATATCCTGTATATATATTCATCCATCTCTGTTTTACTATATTATTTTTAGGAACAAAATTTTTATCAAAATCCGTATATTTTTCTACGCTTCCTACGATTTTACTTAAAGGAACTTCTTTTATCCCCAAATAAACACTGTTATAAGCATTTTCATTTTTCTGAACTTCTCCGAAAGATTTGAGATTTTCTCTTTTTTTCAATCCCAAAAACCCTTTTGATGATTTCAGAAATTTTTTGTATGCTCCTTCCGCTTCAAATAAATAAATGGAATTATCCATGCTGTTACTCCTTTTACAATACTACTTTTCAACAAAGAATATTCTGTATCCGAACGTGTTGGACACTGTCGTACTCTCGACCTGAGTATCCTGATGCTCCATAAAATTCGGTAAATGTATGTGTCCGTGAATCCAAAGTTTCGGCTTAAAATATTTTATTACTTTATTAAAAATCTTAAATCCGTTATGCACTCCGTCATCTACATCGTGAATACCTTCAGGCGAAGCATGACTTAAAACAATGTCCACTCCTTTTAAGAGATGAAAAATATTTTTGAAAATTTTTATTTTCATTTGATTTTCGGTATATTGATGTTCCTTAAACGAATAAACCTTGCAGCCATCCAGCCCGAGTATTCTCAAGCCTTTATATTTTATAAATTTTCCATCTATAACTTTGGCAAATGTTATAGGAAAATCTTTATGATAAATATGATTTCCGTTTACACAAATAATATCTTTATCCAGTACCGATACAAGATAATCCAGATATCTGTTGGAAACATCTCCTGCAGACATTATAAAATCCACACTTTTAAACCTCTGTTTCAAAAAATCTGGTTCCATATTGCCGAGTATTTCAATATCACTTATACATAGAATCTTATACCTTCTTTTAATAACTATTCGCCTCTTTCTATTTTTACAATTTCTTTTAAATTATCTATAAAATAGTCTATTTCTTCTTTTGTTGTATATTTTCCTGTACTTATTCTGAAAGAGCTTTTAAGCTCTTCTTCAGACAGTCCCATCGCCTTAAGGACATGAGAATTTTCATGAGCTCCCGACATACACGCCGAACCTCCGCTCACATATATTCCTCTTAAATCAAGAGCAATAAGCAAAGTCTGTACATCGCACCCCTCAATGCACACATTCGTAATAGTTTTTATTCTCGGTGCATTTTCTCCGTTTATTTTTAATCTTTCTATTTCATTTTTCAGGCGATTTTCCATATATTTATGAAGTTCCTCATCTTTTCCCTTTTCTTCGTATATTGTCCTGTAAACTTCCTCAAGAGCAGTTCCCAATCCGATTATCCCCTGAATATTTTCAGTTCCCGCTCTCTGATTTCTCTCCTGAGAGCCTCCCCATATTTCTTTTTCCACAAGAAAATTTTTATCCAAAAATATAAAACCGGCTCCTTTAGGTCCGTAAAACTTGTGTGCCGTAGCCGTTAATGCACTTATCCTGACATTTTTAGGAAGTATAATCTCTTTCCCCACAGCCTGAACTGCATCTGTATGAAAAAGAACACTCGTTCCTTCAAGTATTTTTCCTATTTCTTCTATGGGCTGTTTTACTCCGGTTTCATTATTTACATACATTATCGAAACTATAACGGTATCTTTTCTCACAGAATTTTTCAGCTGCTCAATATCAATAACACCGTTTTTATCAACATCTATATAAGTTACTTCATACCCTTCCCTTTCCAGCTGCTGACATGTTTTCAACACGGTAGAATGCTCTATTTTGGAAGTTATAATATGCTTTCCTTTGTATTCATAAGCATTTAGTGCTCCTCTTAAAATGAGATTATTTCCTTCGGCTCCTCCTGATGTGAATATTATCTCATTTGCTTCCGCTCCTAAACATCCTGCTATTATATTCCTTGTTTTTTCTATTATCCCTTTTGCTTTCTGTCCTAATCTGTGTGTCGAAGAGGGATTTGCATAAATTTCTCCGTAAGATTCTGCAATCTTTTCGATAACTTTCGGCATCATTTTGGTCGAAGCCGCATTATCCAAATAAACCTGTTTCAAGTTTTTTCTCCTTTTCTTTCACTTTTCGTGATTTCTCCCTTTAAATCCCTCATTCTTATTCAAAAAATTTATTTAATATTTTGTATATTCATCAAATATTCGTCTTTCAGGTCATTCTTTATTACTTTCAATATTTCCTGATTGTCATTTATGGAGCCGTCTTCAGAAATAAATCTCACAAGATTTTCATCAAAATCAAAATAATATTTAGCTTCCTCAACTTCGGACTTTTCCAAATTAAAATATTCGGTATCTCCGCTTTCTTTTGCTTTCGCTTTAGTCCATCCGATAGGTCTGTTATAAGTCATTTTTTTCTGATAAAGATAATATATTTTACCGTTTTTCACATAAAATTCCTGAATTAATCTGCCTGTTTCCGCAAAATGTTTTACTACAAATTTTCTCAATTCATTGTTTTTAGTACGATAACCTGTATACTCACTTTTACTGTCTTTTCCCAAACCTTTAATTACTTTGACTTTTCTCTTTAAATTCTTATCTTTATCCGTTTTTCTTATTTCTGAGTTTATTTCCTCTATAACTTTTTCCATATCCACATTTACGATATCTTCTTTTTCTACAGCTGTTGTACTTTTATTTTTAGGATTAGGATTTTTTATAGCATAACACGAAACGAAAATCATTGTAAATATAAACATAACTGTTATTTTCATTTTATTTCCTTTTATCGTTCCGATTATTCCTTTTATTTCCATAGGGCATCGCCGCCTTTTCTGTTTATTCTTATACTAATTTTTTTGTTTGATTTTTTCGGAAAATTCTTCTACAAAATCATTTATCGTAAGAATACTCTTATCCATAGACAATTCATTTGCTAAATCACTTATATAAGGGGATTTTATCTTCCCTTGTGACAGCATTTCCGACTCTTTGAAAATATCTTTTTTATTTCCGTCGCCTATTATTTTTTTATTTGCCATAACTACAATTCTTTCAAAGTTATTTACTACAAATTCCATATCATGAGTAATTGTAATTACAGTTTTTCCCTGTTTCATAAGTTCCCGTGTCAGTTCATCAAGTATTTTTATCCCTTTCATATCCTGTCCTGCTGTAGGCTCATCCATAATAATGACTTCCGTTTCCATAGCGATTATCGCCGCAACAGTAACAAATTTTCTTACCGAATAAGGCAAATTATATGGATTTTCTTTTTTATAATCATTCAATCCTGTCATTTCTATTGCTTTTTCAACTACTTTTTTTATTTCACTCTCTGAATATTTGAGCTTTTTCGGTCCGAAAGCAATTTCATCATAGACATTACTGTGAAATATCTGATCCATAGGGTTTTGAAATACATATCCCACTTTTCTGCTCATTTGTGCAGTTGTATAATTTTTCGTATTCCATCCGTCTACAATTACTTGCCCTTTTGAAGGTTTCAGCAATCTGTTCAGCATTTTTACAGTTGTTGTTTTCCCGGCACCGTTTTGCCCTATAATTGCAACCTTCTCCCCTTTTTCTATATTAAGAGAAATATCATCTATTGCCGTAGTCCCGTCAGGATATATAAAACTTACTTTATCAATTTCTATAAAACTCACTTTGTTCCTCCTGTCAGCTTTCAATGATTTTTTTCAGTTCTTTCAAAGTTGCCGCTCTTGTTACCGGTATTTCATCAAATTTTATTTTCTCCGGCATTTTTTCTTCTAATTTATAAGCGAGAACTGCATATTGAGGCATTCCGATCTGTTTTTCAAGCAAAATCGGATTTTTCAATACCTCTTCTGTATCCCCTTTTAGTATAATTTCACCTTCATCAAAAACGATAACTTTTTCGGCATACTCAGCAATAAGTTCAGTTTTATGCTCTACCAGTATTATCGTTTTTCCTTTTTTAGCGAGCATATTTATTATTTTAAATATTTCTTCAGTTCCTTGAGGATCAAGCTGGGAAGTAGGCTCGTCAATCACGAGTATTTCAGGCTCCATAGCTATTATTGATGCCAAAGCCACTTTTTGTCCCTGTCCTCCCGATAATTCATAAGGATTTTTATCTTTCAAATTTTCTATTCCCAACAACTGAAGTATTTCATTCACTTTATCTTTTATATAGCTTACTTCAAATCCCAGATTTTCCAGTCCGAAAGCTATTTCTTCAAAAACAGTTTCTTTTACACCGCTTATCTGAGTAAAAGGATTCTGAAACACAAATCCTATTTTCTGAACAATTTCTTTCTGACTGTATTCAGAAAGTTTTTTATTTTCAAGAGTTATCTCTCCTGATAACTCTCCTTTATAAAAATCGGGAACAAATCCCCTCAGCAAATTGCAAAACGTCGTTTTTCCACTTCCGTTTTTTCCTATAACTGCCCAAAATTCACCTTTTTTTATATCGAGATTTATATTTTTTAATACTTTGTTTTCAGATAAAGGGTATTTATAGTTTATATCTTTCAATTTTAAATATTCCATAGTTTCCTCCAGATAATGCATAAAATAAGGAAAATTATTAATAATATTCTGAATATTCTGTCATAAGAAGTTTTTTCAATATCATACAATCGTGTTTTTTTTGCTCCCGAAGAAAACCCTCTCACTTCTAAAGTTATAGCTCTTTCTTCCGTACCTTCTATAGATGAAAGTATAAGCGGAAAAAATACAGGAATAAAAGCTTTTGCTCTTGTAAAAATATTACTCTCTGTTTCCACTCCTCTTGCTTTTTGAGAATCCATTATAATTTTTGAACGTTTCATTGTTTCCGGTATTATTTGTAAAGTAAGCATTACTACATAAGCAGCTTTGGAGTTTAATCCTGCCTTTTCCAATGAAATAACAAAATCTCTTATTTCTGTTATCTGAAAAAACATTGCGATTGCTGAAACAAAAGCTGTTATTTTTGAAGTAAGATTCACCGCTCTCATAAATCCATCCTTATAAATTGATATAAAACCAAGTTTTATCAATACTTCTTTTCCCGGAATCAAAATACTTTGTATAATAAATATTATTATAAAAAGTAATATCAAACTTCTAAAAACCTGTTTTAAATAGGTATTTAACTTTCCATAAAAATAAACAATTACACCACATATTATAAATATAAAATATGAATATCTGTAATCAGGCACTATAAATGCAGATATTATTAAGACTATTGCCAATAATAAATTTGTAGTCGGATAAAGTTTTTTTGTTATTCTTTTTTCCATTACTATCCTCCGATTTTTATTTTTTGGATTTATTTATATATTTCTCACCGAATTTAAATTTTATTAAATATCTTGATGACATACTTTTCAGTATTAAAATACATATTATTACAGTCACAAGCTTATCAGCAAATTCAGTTATTATAGTTGAACTTATTACAGCTTCCCATATTTGTTTTCCTGATGCCAAAAATAGTCCTGTTATGGAAGAAGTCATATTTCCCGTAGAACCCCCAAATACTAATACAGTTATAGGTGCTGAAACCACAACTGCAACAGTTGTAAGTATCAAAGACGAAACTGCTATTTTTATTATAACATTGTTTCCGAACTTAAATCTTGCCAGAAATCCTGCCACTAATGCCAAAAAAACCGAAGTAGGAATATAGGCAAGATACACAGGATCAAACATTCCTGAAACAATGCTGGTAAGTATAGCCGCAATAGCTCCTATCCAAGGACCTGCAAGAAAACTTATAAAAATTGTTCCTACAGTATCCAAAAATATAGGTAACTGAAGTAACTTTACAATTCCAAATCCTGCCATATTTATCGCCACAGCCACCGGTATAAGTAAAATAGCCATTAAAGAAAAATCCTCTTTTATACTTTTCATTTCTAATTCCTCCTGATTTTATATTTAAAAATATTTTAGCTTTAATAAATAGTAAAAAATACTCTATTATACACTCTTTATTTTATAGTTTTTCTCACAAAGCAAACTATTTTTCCCTTTCATTCAACCATTTCAATATTTCATCATAAATCACATATTTATTAATTTCGTTCAATGACTCATGCCGTCCTCCTTCATTGGCAAGCACATTGATTCTTCTTTTCTTTTTTCTGAGAACTGACAAGATTTTATTTACATAATCTATATCCATAGCTTTATCCTCAGTTCCGTGAATTATGAGCATATTCGCATCAGGTCTTATTTTTTTATATTTTTTATTTATAAAATTCATCATTTTTATTATTCCTACAAAAACTTTAGGCGAAAGAGCATATCCGCACAATTCGCTTTCTTCATATTTACTGCATTCCTCATTATTTCTGGACAACCAGTCAAATTTTGTCTGATTAGGTGCAAAAAAACTGTTATATTTTTTAAATTCTTTATTGAAAAAAGATTTCTTCTTAAATATGAGCATTCTTTCAAAAAATGAAAGCAGCTTTGCACCGAAAAGTTCCGAATTTTTTTTAACAGGAAACCCCGACAATATAAAATATTTATAATTATTTTCTATAGCCCAATTTGCAACTATTAAAGATCCCATACTATGTCCAAACAAAGTTGTATTTTCTGATTTTATTCCTTTAGGAAATAACTCTTTTTCAAAAAACTCATTTATATCTCCAAAAACATTCTGTATGCCTTTTTTACCGAAATCTCCTATTTCTCCCTCTTTTAGCTCTCCATGTCCTCTTATCTCGGGAATAAACACATTATATCCGTTTGCAGACAGAAAATTTCCGAATTCTTCGTATCTTTCCACAGGCTCCGCAACTCCGTGAAATATAATAATATTATTTTTAAACTGCTCTCCCCGATTTGACTCAAAATACAAATAAGGAATTTTTGTATTATCAAAACTTTCAAAATATCTTTTTTCCATCTTCTTCCTTTCCTATTCATCAATATATAAATTAGTTATCCTTTATTTCCTGTAACTTTCTTACAAGTCTGACAGTTAATCTTCTGGTCGATATTTTAGCTCCTAATACCGCCAGTTTATTCATAAATCCCGGTATTATAATCCTTTTCTTTTTAGTAAAATCCCTATAAGCAATTTCTGCAACTTCTTTTGCAGTCATCACTTTCAACTTTGAAAACAATCCTGAACCTGTTAAATTAGAACTTTTTTCAAATTCAGTATCTGTAGGACCCGGACATAAAACAGAGATTGTAACATTCGTCTTTCTTAATTCCTCTCTTAAAGCTTCCGAAAAAGATAATATATATGCTTTACTCGCATAATAATTTGCCATTAAAGGTCCTCCCGGCTGAAATCCCGCAATAGAAGAAACATTCAGTATACTTCCTTCGTTCTTTTTAATCATATCATCAAGAAACAGTTTTGTAAGCTCAACTACCGATTTTACATTCAAATTTATCATTCTGTCATTTCTTTGCATCTGTTCAGAGGAATATTCAGCAAACTCTCCATATATACCTGATCCGGCATTATTTATTAATACGTCAATTTCAATACCTTTTGATTTTATAATATCAAATAACTCATAAGCTGATCTTTCCTCAGACAAATCAACAGAAATAATTTCTATCAATAAGTTATCGCTAATATTCTTCAAAATATCATCTTTCAGAACACTTAAATTTTCAGTTCTTCTCGCTGCAAGAACTAAATTATATCCGTTTTCAGCATACAATTTGGAAAGTTCATAACCTATCCCGCTACTTGCACCTGTTATTAAAACTGTTTTCATAAAAATTCTCCGGCAAATATTTTTAATTATATATATTATATCAAAAAAATAATAGAAAAGAAAGAAAAGAAAATATAAAAAAAATGGCGTCCCCGGATGGATTCGAACCAACGACCCTTTGGTTAACAGCCAAATGCTCTAACCGACTGAGCTACGGAGACGCAAAAAAGAAAAAGTTTGGCGATTACCGATTTTCCCTAGAAGTAAATCTAAGTATTTTAGGCGTAAACAGACTTAACTGCCGGGTTCGAAATGTAACCGGGTGTATCCCTGTTGCTAAGATCACCAAACTGAATATAAAGACAATGAGAAATAAATAGTAGTAGTAAAAGAAGTTAAATAAAAAGCTAACGTAATATTAGTACCGGTCAGCTAAATACATTACTGTACTTACACCTCCAGCCTATCACCACCTGTTCTCGATGGTTACTTAAAAGAATACTCATCTTAAAGTGGGCTTCTCACTTAGATGCTTTCAGCGATTATCCCTTCCAAACGTGACTACCCGGCCATGCTACTGGCGTAACAACCGGTACATCAGAGGTTTGTCCATCCCGGTCCTCTCGTACTAAGGACAGATCTCTTCAATATTCTAACGCCTGCAGTGGATAGGGACCGAACTGTCTCACGACGTTCTGAACCCAGCTCGCGTGCCTCTTTAATGGGCGAACAGCCCAACCCTTGGGACCTTCTCCAGCCCCAGGATGAGACGAGCCGACATCGAGGTGCCAAACACTTCCGTCGATATGGACTCTTGGGAAGTATCAGCCTGTTATCCCGGGGTAGCTTTTATCCGTTGAGCGACGGCCTTTCCATTCAGCACCGCCGGATCACTAACTCCTACTTTCGTACCTGCTCGACCCGTCAGTCTCGCAGTCAAGCTCCCTTTGCGTTTGCACTCTCCGGTTGATTTCCATCCAACCTGAGGGAACCTTTGAACGCCTCCGTTACTCTTTTGGAGGCGACCGCCCCAGTCAAACTGCCCACCTGGCACTGTCTCATATACTACAAATATATGATTAGAATTTCAACAACATATGGTTGGTATTCCAACGACGACTCTGATAAAACTGACGCCTTATCTTCTCAGTCTCCCAACTATCCTATACACACATTGCCAAAACCCAATGCCAAGCTACAGTAAAGCTCCACGGGGTCTTTCCGTCCTACTGCAGGTAATCGGTATCTTCACCGACATTACAACTTCACCAGGTCTCCAGCCAAGACAGCTCCCAAATCATTTCACCATTCGTGCAGGTCGGAACTTACCCGACAAGGAATTTCGCTACCTTAGGACCGTTATAGTTACGGCCGCCGTTCACCGGGGCTTCAATTCGAATCTCTCAATCCTCCTCTTAACCTTCCGGCACTGGGCAGGTGTCAGCCCATATACGTCGCCTTTCAGCTTAGCATAGACCTGTGTTTTTGGTAAACAGTTGCTTGGGACTCTTCACTGCGACCTATTTCCCCTCGTGGTGTCTCTCCACTCAAGTATATTAGGTACCCTTCTCCCGAAGTTACGGGGCTATTTTGCAGAGTTCCTTAGCTGAGTTATCCTGTCGGCCTTAAGTTTCTCACTCTGTCCACCTGTGTCGGTTTTCAGTACGGGCACTACTTCTCTCGATAGAAGTTTTTCTCGGCAGTGTAGGATCTGTAACTTATACCATATGGTACTTACCCATCAGGTCTCACATTTAAATATACGGATTTGCCTATATATTCATGCTACTCCCTTAGAAAGACTATTCCGTCAGTCTTCTTACATACCTTCCTGCGTCACTCCTTCTCTAATAACGATTATAGTGGTATAGGAATATTAACCTATTTTCCATTCGCATACGCTCCTTAGCCTCTGCTTAGGTCCCGACTCCCCCAGGGCGGACAAACCTTCCCCTGGAAACCTTGGACTTCCGGCCGGATGGATTCTCACCATCCTTCTCGCTACTCATTCCTGCATTCTCACTTCTGATACCTCCAATATACCTTCCAGTACACCTTCTTCGGCCTACAGAACGCTCTCCTACCAATTAGATTACTCTAATTCCACAGCTTCGGTTTATGTCTTAGCCCGTTATATCTTCGGCGCAGATACTCTCGACCAGTGAGCTATTACGCACTCTTTTAAGGTATGGCTGCTTCTAAGCCAACCTCCTGGTTGTCTATGAATATCCACCTCCTTTCCCACTTAGACATAATTTGGGACCTTAGCCGGTGGTCTGGGTTGTTTCCCTCTCGTCCATGGACCTTGTCATCCATAGACTCACTCCTAATCATCAATATATGGTATTCGTAGTTTGCTTGATTTCGGTAAGCTATATGCCCCTTAGATCATACAGTGCTCTACCCCCACATATCTAAATTAAGGCTGCACCTAAATGCATTTCGGAGAGAACGAGCTATCTCCTAGTTCGATTGGCTTTTCACCCCTAAACCTATCTCATCTCCCAACTTTTCAACGGCGGTGAGTTCGGTCCTCCACTGAGTCTTACCCCAGCTTCAACCTGGACAGGCCTAGATCACTAGGTTTCGCGTCTATGATATGCGACTTGTCGCCCTATTAAGACTCGGTTTCCCTTCGGCTCCGCTTACTTAACCTCGCCACATATCATAACTCGCAGGATGATTAACCAAAATCCACGCAGTCACACATTTCTGTGCTCCTACCGCTTGTAAGCACACGGTTTCAAATTCTTTTTCACTCCCTTGCTCAGGGTTCTTTTCACCTTTCCCTCACGGTACTCTCCTCTATCGGTCAACTAAAGTATTTAGCCTTACGTGATTTGGTCCACGCTGATTCACACCAAATTCCTCGTGTTCGATGCTACTCGGGATTATATCTATCATTATATCATACTTACACTATACAGGACTGTCACCTTCTTCGGTTTAGCTTCCCAACTAATTCCGCTTCATACAACATAACTTAAACTTTATGGCTATCTGTTCATTCTATATCCCTCTACCCCATATATGCAACGTCGCCAACTTCTACACATACATGGTTTAGGCTCTTCCCCGTTCGCTCGCCGCTACTTAGAGAATCGTTTTTACTTTCTTTTCCTCCCGCTACTTAGATGTTTCAGTTCACGGACTTACCTCTCTCGTGTATACTCTCCCAGTATACAGGTTCTCCCATTCGGATATCTATGTCTATTGCGGTTACTTGCACCTTAACATAGCTTTTCGCAGCTTATCACGTCCTTCTTCGGCTTTAGTTGCCTAGGCATCCTCCGTGTGCCCTTATTTCGCTTTTTTCATTGTAACTCTTTTACCTACTATTCATTTCTCATTGTCCTTTTTAGACTTTATTTAAACACAAGAAGAAGAAAGATGTTTTCTTTTCTCCTTAGAAAGGAGGTGATCCATCCGCACCTTCCGGTACGGATACCTTGTTACGACTTCACCCCAATCACTATTCACACCTTAGGTACCTTCCTCCTAAGTTAGACCAGTAACTTCAGGTGCAAACAACTCTCGTGGTGTGACGGGCGGTGTGTACAAGACCCGAGAACGTATTCACCGCAACATTGCTGATTTGCGATTACTAGCGATTCCAACTTCATGAAGTCGAGTTGCAGACTTCAATCCGAACTTAGAACAGCTTTCAAGATTCGCTCCATATCACTATCTCGCTCCTCTTTGTACTGCCCATTGTAGCACGTGTGTAGCCCAGATCATAAGGGGCATGATGACTTGACGTCATCCCCACCTTCCTCCTGCTCTTCGCAGGCAGTCTCGCTAGAGTCCCCAACTTAATGATGGTAACTAACGATAAGGGTTGCGCTCGTTGCGGGACTTAACCCAACATCTCACGACACGAGCTGTCGACAGCCATGCACCACCTGTCTCTACGTTCCCGAAGGCACCATGTATCCTCATACATGTTCGTAGGATGTCAAGATCTGGTAAGGTTCCTCGCGTTGCGTCGAATTAAACCACATGCTCCACCGCTTGTGCGGGTCCCCGTCAATTCCTTTGAGTTTCAACCTTGCGGTCGTACTCCCCAGGCGGATCACTTATCGCATTTGCTTCGGCACAGACAGTCTTCCTGCCCACACCCAGTGATCATCGTTTACAGCTAGGACTACCAGGGTATCTAATCCTGTTCGCTCCCCTAGCTTTCGCACTTCAGCGTCAGTTATCGTCCAGTGAGCTATCTTCATCATCGGCATTCCTACACATATCTACGAATTTCACCTCTACTCGTGTAGTTCCGCCCACCTTTCCAATACTCTAGACAATCAGTTTCAAAGGCAAGCTTACAGTTGAGCCGCAAGTTTTCACCCCTGACTTGATCGTCCGCCTAGATGCCCTTTATGCCCAATAATTCCGGATAACGCTCGCGACATACGTATTACCGCGGCTGCTGGCACGTATTTAGCCGTCGCTTCTTCTGTGGGTACCGTCACTTCCTTCTTCCCCACTGAAAGCACTTTACAATCCGAAAACCTTCTTCGTGCACACAGAATTGCTGGATCAGAGTCTCCTCCATTGTCCAATATTCCCCACTGCTGCCTCCCGTAAGAGTAAGGGCCGTATCTCAGTCCCCTTGTGGCCGTCCACCCTCTCAGGCCGGCTACCTATCATCGCCTTGGTAAGCCATTACCTTACCAACTAGCTAATAGGACGCAAAGCTCTCTTTCAGCATCTCTTTTCATTAATCTCTCATGCAATCAATTAATTATATCCGGTCTTATCAGAAGTTTCCCTCTGTTATCCCAGTCTGAAAGGTAAGTTCTTTACGCGTTACTCACCCGTCCGCCATGGTTACCAAATTAACAAGTTAATTCTTCCCCATCGACTTGCATGTGTTAAGCATTCTGTCAGCGTTCATCCTGAGCCAGGATCAAACTCTTCATTCAATATATCTCTATATTTCCTTTATTTCACCATTATTTCATCTTTTCACATCTTTGCTTCTTCTTCTCATGTTTTCATTGTCCTCGCCAACTACACTCCCGTAATTGACAAAAATTATATTACCAAATTTATTACCCTTTGTCAAGATATTTCTGAAAAAATTTTGAAAAAAATTTTTCGACCACAATATAACATCGTTTATAAATCCGTTTTTACTATATATAGTTTTTTTACTTTCTATTTTTTTCTTTTGTAGATTCGGCATCAATATCATATTTATTTTTTTCAAAACTTTTTTTATTTTTTAACTTATAATAAGCTGCTGCACCTATCATTGCTCCATTATCGGTACAATACTCGAATTTCGGAAAATGTATTTCCACATTTTCAGGCAATTCTTTAAACTTTTCTCTAAGTCTTTTATTTGCGGAAACTCCTCCTGCTACCAATACAGTTTTTACTTTTTTTTCAGCTAAAGCTTTTATTACTTTATCATACAGAACTTTAACAACCGTTTCCTGAAAAGACTTGGCTATGTCTTCTTTATTTATTTCATGATTTTTCATTTTTTCCCGGTTTACAAAATTTGTAACGTACGTTTTTATTCCGCTGAAGCTGAAATCAAAATTATCTACATCCGGTTTTTTTATTTTTAATGTATCTTCTCCGAAAGTTGAAATCTTTTCAATTTCAGGCCCTCCTGGATAAGGCAGATCGAGTATTCTTGCTACTTTATCATAACTTTCTCCTACTGCATCGTCTAAAGTTTCTCCTATCAATTCCGTTTCCAAATTTTCATTTATATAGTACAGATTTGTATGTCCGCCTGAGACAACCAGAGAAATTGCCGGTAACTTTATATCATTTTCAATAAAACTTGAAAAAATATGTCCGTCTATATGATTTACGGGAATTATCGGAATATCATTCGAATAACTTAAAGACTTGGCAAACATAAGTCCTACAAGCAATGACCCTATTAATCCGGGAGTATTTGTTACAGCAATGTAATCTATATCTTTTAGAGTGCATTTTGCTTTTTCCATAGCTTCATTAAAAACGGGCAATATATTTTCTATATGGTGTCTGGAAGCTATCTCAGGCACAACTCCTCCGTATTCTTTATGTATATCTATCTGGGAAGATATTATGTTACTCAGTACATTTTTCCCGTTTTCTACAACTGCAACAGATGTTTCGTCGCAGGAAGTTTCAAAGGCAAGTATTTTCATTTTTAAAACTTAAGATTATCTCAATCAATATCTTCCCGCATCATCGGAAACAATACAATCAGCGAGATACGTACACCGGAAGTTGGAAAATCAGCACTTCCTTATTGGATAATCATATCCTCCTTATTTTCAGTCATTATTTTATTATAAACTTCATCTACCGAAATATCCGACATACATTTTTCATATTTTTTCGGAAATTTGTCATCTCCATACAAAGAATGAGCTGGACAATCAGGATTTTTAATCAGAAAAGTTGTATCTTCAAAATTAAACAGTTTCGGATCTGTAGGCCCGAAAAATACAAATATCTTTGCTTTTAATGCCCTCGCAATATGAAAAGGTCCTGAATCATTTACAACTGCTATTCGGGCATATTTCAATATTATCCCGCTTTCTTTAAAAGATATTTTCCCACATAAATTTATTATTTTTTCTTTTTCTTCAACAGAATTATAATCTTCTTTTCCGCCTATAATAAAAACTCTTATATCATTATTTTCGATTATTCTTTTTGCTAACTCATTATAATACGGCCATTTTTTTGTGAATTTCGAGGCTCCCGGAGCCAATACAAAATAAGGTTTTGACAATAAATCGTATTTTTCAGTTAATTCTTTTTCCTGTATCGAATCAAAATAAAATTCCAGTTCATCACCTTTTCCCGATTGCAAGGAACTTTTATCAAAAGTGATTCCCAATTTTTTCAATGCGGTAAAATAGCTTTCTACAATAGTGCAATCTGCATTATAAGTTATTAACTTTGTTTTTACAAGTAACGTTTTCCACCATTTTCTTTTTTTATATTTAAGATATTTCGTTTTTTTGTTCCCAAGACTTTTTCCGATTATCCTTGAAAGAATTTTGGAATGTAAATCTATGACATAATCATAATTTTCATTTTTTAGTTTATTTATAATATTTTTTATATATTCCCTGTTTTTACTTTCTTTTCTTTCAAATATTATCAGATTACGAATATTCGGATTTAAAGAAATCGCTTCAGAAAAAGTGTCGTAAACTAAAAAATCTATATCCGCCTGAGGATATTTTTCCTTTATCTTTTTTATAACAGGAGTTGTCAACACAATATCTCCGAAAGAGCTGAATCTTATTATAAGTATTTTCATCTGTTTCCTCATTTTTATAATTTTTTATATTAAAGTGCTCCCATTACTTTGTGAGGGATATAAGGTTCTTCAAGAAACTTTATATCTTCTTCGGTTAATTTCACATCCAGTGCCGATACAGCTGTTTCAATATGAGAAAACTTTGTTGCACCGACGATAGGAGCTGCAACCTGTTCTTTTTGAAGTAACCACGCAAGAGCAATTTCAGCTCTTTGTCTATTATATTTTTCAGCTATTTCTTTTACTCTTTCAATTATTATTTTATCGTATTCCATTGTAGAATCATATTTTCCTTTTGCAGTCTGATCGGTTTCTTCTCTTTTAGTTTTTTCTGCCGATATATCCCTTGTCAATCTTCCTGAAGCAAGAGGGCTGTAAGGAGTTACTGCTATTTTTTCTTCTTTGCACAAAGGCATCATTTCTCTTTCTTCTTCTCTGTACAATAGATTCAAATGATTCTGCATCGAAACAAACTTTGTCCAACCGTTCTTTTCAGCTGTATTCAAGGCTTTTTGAAACTGCCACGCATACATAGCCGATGCACCTATATATCTTGCTTTACCCGACTTCACAACATCATGCAAAGATGACATAGTTTCTTCAATAGGTGTATTATAATCCCATCTATGAATTATATAAAGATCTACATAATCTGTTCCAAGTCTTTTAAGACTGTTATCTATTTCGGTCATAATAGCTTTCCTTGACAATCCCCGGGCATTTGCTCCCTGACGCATTTCAAAGAATACTTTTGTAGCAATTACAACTTCATCACGTTTAGCATAATCTTTTAATGCTTTTCCCAAAATTTCTTCACTTCTTCCGAGAGAATAGACATTCGCCGTATCGAAAAAGTTAATTCCCGATTCCAAGGCTTTTTTTATTACCGAACGGCTTTCCTCTTCTTCCAGAACCCATTTGTGAATCCAGTTTTCAGTATCTCCGAAACCCATACATCCCAAACATATTTTAGATACTTCCAATCCAGTGTTTCCCAATTTAGTGTACTCCATCATATCACCTCTCATTTTTTCTGTCTTTACTTTTGCTGTCTTAATTTTATAGAAATATTATACTCCATTGCTTTAAAAATAACAATGATTTTTATTTTGTAAGACCTTGTCAGGATTTATTGACACTTTATTTGTGAATAAGAAAAAAAGAAAGTTCAACACTTTCTTCTTCATAAATATAAATAATTTATAATATACCTGCTATTGAATCAACTGCAAATATATTTTTATAATTCAGTTGGTGCCTAGAAAAGGATTCGAACCTTCGACCCTGCGGGTATGAACCGCATGCTCTAGCCGACTGAGCTATCTAGGCAAAATTGGTGGCGGGAGCCGGATTCGAACCAACGACCTTCGGGTTATGAGCCCGACGAGCTACCAGACTGCTCTATCCCGCGACATCAAAATCCTTTTCAATAAGTTTCTGTGGTGCCTCGGGCCGGACTTGAACCGGCACGGTAATAATTACCACAGGATTTTAAGTCCTGTGCGTCTACCGATTTCGCCACCAAGGCACATTTTCAACTTATTTCTTAAAGACAAAACAAATTATATATTAATGAGTGTTATTTGTCAAGTTTTTTTTCATTAATTATCGTATTTTTTTAAATTTTTCTTTTTTATAACCTTTTAAATCTTATCTTCGGCATCTTCCAAAGAAGCGTATCCTTTTTCTTTTACAATATTTTCTATGTTTATCTTTGCCAAATTTATATTTTTTTCGATACATTCTTTTATATAATCAAAATATAATTTTACCGTTTTTAGCGAATAAGAAAGCAACTCACCTCTCAAATAAGTTTCTATGGAAGTGTATTCGGGAGTGTCGTCTTTTGAATTAAGCGGTCTTCCTCTATCAGTCAGCTTGGGATATTTTTTTATAAGATCCCGCTCCCAATCCAGATATATTTCAACAATTTGATCTGCTATTTTCATTTTTTCTTCGGAAATTTCAGGCAAAAACTTTTTTATTTTTTCATATTCATCAGGTGCACTGTATTTCATCATTCTTGCATATTTTTCCACAACTATGTTTTGTTTGTTTCCTTCCGCAATTTTCAAATCTTCCAGATAACTTTCAAGTATATTTAACGGCAAGGTTTTCCATTGGCTCTCTCTCATAATTATAAATTCTTTTTTATTATCCTGACATGATGCTCTTCCTCCGGTATTTTGAGCCATTTGAAAAAACACCCATTCTCTTTCAAGGATTTCTCTTATAATTTTTTCTTTGTCCATGTTTTCTCCTAATCCAGCCAAGGCGACCAATTTCTCAGTTTTTCATCTTTTATTTTATGCTGAACATAAGGTCCGTAATCAGATAAAAAATCACTTTTTAAATGTTTGTCCACTATATTCTGTTTTTTTAATTCTCCTATTATATCCATGCAAATATTTTCAATTATTTCGATTTTTCTGTTTACTTCATTTACAGGCAACTCAGATAATTCTTTTATAAGGAAATAAGATTTTTCTCCTAAAATCGGAAGTTCTTTCAATCTTCTGTGCATCCATTTATAAAAAAGTTTATATTCTCTGTTAAGCAGATGAATCATATGAATAGCTTCATCTATAAACTCCGCTTCTGCAATTTTAGCAGCTACGGTTTCTCCTCTTTTCATACAACGCCGGAAATTATACTGACCTGACTGTCCTATTTTCATACATCTTGTAGCAATTTTATTCAGCCTTATGTCTTCAGGAAAATATTTTTTAAGTTTTTCTCTTATTTTTGAAAATTCTCCTAAGTTATCAACAAATACCTCGCCATTTACTGCAGAAGCAAGAGCCGTTTCAGGAATAAGACGCCAATCATAAAGATTTCCAGGTCCTGCTTCTGTTCCTAAAAATTTATAATACCAGTCATTCATATTCAAAACTCCTCGACGATCATTTCCCCATTCACTTATATTAAGAGCTTTAAATCCCATAAATTCTTTTGGAAGTTTATCAAGTTTTTCCTGAATTTCTTTACCGTAATTATTATAATCCGAGTCTGTCAACCATATACAACAGGACGGACCGAAATCATGATCCCGAGATATTTCGTCATCATATCCGAAACATTCGGAGCCCTCTCCTGCAAGTCCTATCGCCATTCTTTCCAACAGTTCGGAAAAGTTTTTTTGCAATTCGGGTAAATATATATTTTCAAAATAAAGTTTTGACAATTCCAGTCCTTTTATTTTTTTATCCATTTTATTTTCCTTCTAATCTTTCTCTTACAATTTCAATATTCGACATAAGATTTTTATAATTAGTACTGTTTTCTCCAAAAGATTTTTTACAAATTTCGGCACTTTCTTCAAAAAACTCCAAAGCCTTTTTATAATTTCCTTCATTATAATAATGAATCGCAAGATTATTGAGAGAAGCCGAATATAAGCTGTGATTTTTACCTACTTCTTTTTCAATTAATTCCAGAGATTTTTTTAAATATTCTTCAGATAATTCTTTTTTTCCGATCTTCATATAAGGAATTACAAGATTACTCAGTGTAGTCGCATATTGCAGTTTATATTTTTCGGAATTTTCAAGAATTTTCAAACTTTTTTCATGGAGTTTTACAGCATTTTCATATTTTCCTTGCTCCTGATAAAACAATCCCAAGTTATTACATACTCCTGCGTACAAATAGTCATTCTGAAGATTGTTCTTTTCATATATTTTTATCGTGTCCAAATATAATTTTTCAGTCTCATCAAACTTTCTCATAAATCTGTAAACTTCGGCTAAATTAAGATTACATGTGGCATAACTTACATTTTCATTTCCGTAACGTTTTTCTATAAGATCTCGTGCTTTCAATAAAGCATTTACAGCTTCATCAAAAGCACCTACATATTTCAGTGTGCCTCCAAGTTCATTCAGAATTTTTATATTTTCGTCACTTTCAACTCCGTAAACTTCCTCAGTAAGCATAGCCAATTTTCTTAATACTTCCACTTCTTCCAAAGTTTTTCCCTGCTGCATATACATATTTCTTAACTGTGCCATTTCTTTAATTTTGATTTTTTTCTCATTTATATCCATTTTTTGACCTTTCTTTTTTTGAATATACCACCTGTTTTGCCTTTTGTCAAATAATATAAGCTTTTCAAATACTCTATAAGATTTTCTTATAACAATTTTTATTTTTTATATTCTTTTCCGTAATATGCTTTCAAATAAATTTCTTTTAATTCGGAAATCAACGGATATCTCGGATTTGCAGGTGTACACTGATCATCAAAAGCATCAAGCGACATTTCATCTACCGCATCCAAAAAGTCTTTTTCAGGAATTCCGTACTCTTTTATACTCATCGGGATCCCTATTTTTTCTTTTAAATTATTAATATGCTTAATTAATTTATCAGTTTTTTCTTCTTTTGTTTTTCCTCCCAGTCCGAAAAAGTCAGCCATTGCTGCATATCTCTGCATAGCATCAGGATATCTGTATTGGGGAAACAATCCCATTTTTGTCGGTGCCTCTACAGAATTATATTTTATAACCTCATTTAAGAGCATAGCATTGGCAATACCGTGAGGCACATGGAATTTTCCGCCTAATTTATGAGCAAGTGAATGGCATATTCCTAAAAATGCATTTGCAAAAGCCATTCCTGCAAGACACGAAGCATTTGCCATTTTTTCTTTTGCTTTAATAGCTTCCTCTCCTTTTTCTACCGATTCCGGCAAATATTTGAATACAAGTCTTGCTGCTTCCAGAGAATAGGGTTTTGTATACTCTGTTGCCAATACTGAAACATAAGATTCTACAGCATGTGTCAATACGTCTATTCCCGAAGTGACGGTAAGTCCTTTAGGCATTGTAAGCATAAGTTCGGGATCGTTTATTGCCACATGGGGAGTAAGCTCATAATCTGCAAGAGGATATTTTATACCTGTAGAATCATCAGTAATTACAGAAAAAGGCGTTACTTCGGAGCCTGTTCCTGCAGACGTTGCCACTGCCACAAATTTAGCTTTCAGTCCCATTTTAGGAAATTCAAATATTCTTTTTCTTATGTCCATAAATCTCATTGCCAAATCTCTGAATCTTATTTCAGGATACTCATATAATACCCACATAATTTTAGCCGCATCCATTGCCGAACCTCCGCCTAACGCTATAATCACATCAGGATTATATTCAAGCATAGCTTTGGCTCCCGCTTGAGTCGAACTTAACGTAGGATCTTCATTTACTTCGGAGAAAATTCTGAAATCAATTCCTATTTCTTCCAAAACTCTCGTTACATGAGAAGTAAACCCTAATTCTGCCAAAGTTTTATCAGTTACTATAAAGGCTTTTTTATGCTCTCCTTTCAGTTCCTCAAGTGCTGTCGGCAATGAACCGTATTTAAAATATACTTTTTGAGGTACTTTAAACCACAACATATTTTCCCTTCTTTCAGCTATTGTTTTTACATTCAGCAAATGTTTCACTCCTACATTTTCAGACACCGAATTTCCTCCCCACGAACCGCAACCTAATGTCAACGAAGGCTCCAATTTAAAGTTAAACACGTCTCCTATCGCTCCTAATGAAGCAGGCATATTGATAAGCGTTCTTCCTGTTTTCATAGTTATTCCGAATTTATCTATTTTTTCTTTTTCTGCAAGATTTATGTAAAGTAAGGATGTATGTCCTAATCCTCCAAGTTCTACAAGCTTTTTCGCTTTATCCAGTGCATCTTCAAAATCTTCGGCTTTATACATGGCAAGTACAGGCGATAATTTTTCATGAGCAAAAGGTTCTTCTTCTCCTGTAGATTTAACTTCTCCTATAAGCACTCTCGCCTCTTCGGGAACTTTCACTCCTGCCAGTTTTGCAATTTTATAAGCACTTTGTCCGACTATATCTGCATTCAGATTTCCGTCTTTAAACATTATTTTTCTGACTTTTTCGATTTCATCTTTATTAAGAATGTAAGCTCCTCTTAATTCAAACTCTTTTCTGACTTTGTCATATATTGACTTATCTACGATTACAGACTGTTCCGATGCACAAATTACTCCGTTATCAAAAGTTTTTGAAAGCAATGTATAATTTACAGTCATTTTAATGTCGGCAGATTTATCAATTATTACAGGGGTATTTCCGGCTCCTACTCCTATGGCAGGTCTTCCTGAAGAATAAGCAGCCTTAACCATTCCCGGTCCTCCTGTTGCCAATATCAAGTCAGAATTAGCCATTAATTCTTTGGATAATTCCACATTCGGCTCGTCTATCCAGCCTATTATATTTTCAGGTGCACCGTATTTTATTGCAACTTTTAATGCTATTTTTGCAGTTTCTATCGTACTTTTTTTCGCTCTCGGATGAGGTGAAAGTATTATCGCATTTCTTGTTTTCAATGCTAAGAGTATTTTAAAAGCGGCAGTTGATGTAGGATTTGTTGTAGGTATTACTCCCGCTATTATTCCTATAGGTGTTGCTATTTTTTTAATTCCGTATGATTTATCTTCTTCAAGTACTCCGCATGTTTTTTCATCTTTATATCTGTTATAAATATACTCGGAGGCAAAGTGGTTTTTTATAACTTTATCTTCCAGTATTCCCATTCCTGTTTCTTCTACAGCAAGTTTAGCAAGAGTTATTCTCTCATCATTTATTTTCTGTGCTACTTTTCTGAATATCTTGTCTACTTTTTCCTGCTCAAATGTTGAAAATTCTTCCTGTGATTTTCGCACTTTTTCCATAAGTTCTTTTAAACTTTTCAAATCTTTTACCATTACTTTTTCCTCCTGTTTTTTATTTTGAAAATATTCTTGTGATTTTTTTAACAATTAAATTTTTTAAAAATACGGAATTTTCTTCCATGTTTAATTTATACTCCTTTTTACAAAAACTGTCAAGAGATTTTTTTCGTTTGCAATAAAAAAATTAGCGAGGACTTTCCATCCTCACTATTAACAACTTAAAATCACTGACTTACAACAGCTTTTCCATATTCTTTACAAGCCTCTATTTTTTCATCATCGTCAGGAGCAAGGTTTACCATACATCCTTTTCCTACGACAAATATTCCTTTTTTAGCCAAGTCGTCAATCCAAATACTGAGCCATTCTCCTCCGCCCCAGTCATAAGAACCGAAAATTCCGACTTTTCTTCCTTTCAGCTTATCTTTTACACTTTCTATATATTCCATTATTTCAGGTGCAACTTCTTCAGATCCTGTAGCAGGCGATCCGAAAGCTATAAAATCAGCATCTGCAGAACTTTCATCAGCAGCATCTACAGAAATCATTTCCGCTCCCACTCCGACACTTTTTGCTCCCTGTTCCAGATAAATGCACATTTGTTCTGTATTTCCGCTTGTACTGAAATAAATAATATTTAATTTCGCCATTTATTTTCTCCTAAAATCTTATTTTGTCAATCTGTAAGTATCTCTTGCTATTACAAGTTCTTCTGCAGTTTCTATTTTATATACTTTCACTTTTGAATCAGGAGTTGATAATTCTACATTCCCGGATATTCTTTCTTTATTTTTGGCATTGTCGAATTTCAATCCCAGATATCCCAATCCTTCGCATATAGTTTCTCTAGGATCTGCTCCGTTTTCTCCTATTCCTCCTGTAAAGGCGATAGCATCTACTCCGTCCATAGCAGCTGCATAAGCACCTATATATAATTTTACTCTGTAGCAGAACATATCATAAGCCAGTTTTGCTCTTTCATCTCCTGCTTCCATTCCTTCTTCCAAATCTCTGAAATCTGAGCTTTTTCCGTAAACTCCTAAAATTCCGGATTTTTTATTCATTCTTGTATCGATTTCTTTTAAAGAAAGTCCTCTTTTTTCCATTACATAAAATGCTGCAGCAGGATCAGTATCCCCTGTTCTTGTTCCCATCATAATTCCGGCAAGAGGAGTCATTCCCATAGAAGTATCCACTACTTTTCCGTTTTTTACTGCGGATATACTTGCACCGTTTCCTAAGTGACAAACAATTATTTTAGCGTCTTTTTTTCCAAGCAATTCCGCTACAGTTTCACTTACGTATTTGTGTGAAGTCCCGTGAAATCCATATTTTCTCACTTTCAATTCTTTATAATCTTCATACGGCAAAGCATACATATATGCTTCAGGTTTCATAGATTGATGAAATGCAGTATCAAATACCACTACATTTTTCTTATCCGGAAGTAATTTTCTCATTACTTTTATTCCCATTATGTTCGCAGGATTGTGTAAAGGAGCAAGTGCTGCAACTTCTTCAAGATTTTTTATTACCTGGTCGTCCACAACTACCGAATCATCGTAATATTCTCCTCCGTGAACGACTCTGTGTCCTATTGCGTCTATTTCATCTACACCCGATATAACTCCGTTTTCTTTATCCTGAAGTGTTTTCAGTACCAAATCTATTGCTACCGAGTGATCTTCCATAGGAACCTGCTGTTTATCTATTTTAGTTCCTTTTACCAAATTTTTATAAGTGAAAATAGGGTCTGCTATACCTATTCTTTCACAAATTCCCTTGGCTAATGTCTTTTCGTTCGTCATATCAACCAATTCAAACTTTAATGACGAACTTCCGCTGTTTATTACTAGTACTTTCATTTTTCCTCCTCTAAATTTATGTAATTGTTTTTTTATAAACTATTTTTGATCGGATTCTACCGCTGTTATTGCTACCACTTCGACAATATCGTCTACACTGCATCCTCTTGACAGATCATGTACCGGACTTGCCAATCCCTGAATTAAAGGCCCCAATGCTTTTGCTCCTGCCAGTCTTTGAGTTAATTTGTATCCTATATTTCCTGAGTTCAAATCAGGGAATATAAGAACATTTGCATGTCCTGCAACTTTTGAGCCGGGTGCTTTTGATTTTGCGACTTCAGGAACGATAGCCGCATCCAGTTGAAGCTCTCCGTCAAACTCGAAGTCCACATTTCTTTCTTTTAAAATTTCTATCGCCTCTCTTACTTTTGTAACAGACTCTCCATCGGCACTCCCTTTTGTAGAAAATGAAAGAAACGCTACTTTAGGTTCTTTTATCCCTGCAGTAAATCTTGCTTTTTCAGCACTTGATACTGCTATATCTGCCAGTTGCAAGGCTGTCGGATTCGGTATAACTCCTCCGTCGGCATATATAAATACACCGTTATCTCCGTATTCAGGAGTTTTTGTTATCATAACAAAGGAACTTGATACTGTTTTCAATCCTGCTTTAGGTCCTATTACCAAAATTGCTGCCCTTAATACATGAGCTGTAGGTGAATTGGATCCTGCAACCATTCCGTCAACTCTTCCCTGACTTACGAGCATCGCTCCGAAAAATCTCGGATCCGACAATAATGTCGCTTTTGCAGTTTCAAAAGTCATTCCTTTTTTTTCTCTTCTTTTTCTTAAAAGTTCAGCCATATCGTCTATTGTTGCACAGTTTTGAGGATCGTATATAATCGCTCCTTCAATTGAAACTCCAAGTTTTGCAGCCTCTTCTTTTAATTTCTGTTCATTTCCTACCAAAGCCACTTTGGCAATGCCTTCAGCTATGATTTTTTCAGCCGCTCTGAGGACTCTTTCGTCTTCTGTTTCAGGTAAAATAACTGTTTTACCCAATTTTTTAGCTTTTTCTTTTAAACTTGCTACTAAATCAGCCACTAAAATTCACTCCATTTCTATATTCTTTATTTATTCAAACATTGCTTCGACAAATTCTTTAATATTGAATTTTCTCAAATCGTTTATACCTTCTCCTACCCCTATAAATTTTATAGGTTTTTTCAATTCTTCGGAAATCGGAAAAATAATTCCTCCTTTAGCAGTTCCATCAAATTTTGTGAGTATAATACCTGATAAATCCACAATTTCATTAAATACTTTTGCCTGTTCAAGTCCGTTCTGTCCTGTTGTACCGTCTATGACAAGAAGTGTTTCAAATTTTTCCTGTCCCGACTGTTGTCTTATTATTTTATTTATTTTTTCAAGTTCGTTCATCAAATCCCTTTTATTGTGAAGTCTTCCTGCAGTATCGATTATCGCCACATCAAAACCTCTGTTTTTCGCGGTACTTACCGTATCGAAAATAACTGCTGACGGATCGCTTCCGTGAGACTGTTTCACAACTTCGGCTCCTGTTCTCTTACCCCATTCCTCTATCTGCTCAATAGCCGCAGCTCTGAATGTATCTCCTGCACCGATTATTACTTTTTTCCCTTCATTTATAAGTTTATTGGCTATTTTCCCGATAGATGTTGTTTTTCCGACACCGTTTACTCCCACAACAAGAATGATATTCAGCTGTCCGTCTTTCAAGTCCAAATCAATATTATCATGGAGAGTATTGTTTGAAATAAATTTTTCCTTTAATATTTCTTTCAGTTCATCATAAACTTCTTCGGACGTTTTCAGTTTCTTTTTAGCTACTCTTTTTTCAAGCTCTTCAACCAGTTGCATAGTCATATTCATTCCTATATCCGACTGTATAAGAACTTCTTCAAGCTCTTCGTATAAATCGTCATCTATGGTTTTCCCTAAAAGCATCTGTTTCAGTTTCCCGAAAAACCCCTTTTTAGGTGCAGCCAATCTGTCTTTCAAAGGTTTTACTTCTGCTTCTTTTTCCTCAATTTCCTTTTTTTCAATATCTTCATTATTTTCGATTATTTCTTGTTTTTGTATATTTTCGTGAATTTCCTGTTCGGAATTTTCATGTTCTTTTTCTTTTTTTCCGAATTTGAATAAATTCTTAAGAGCCATTATTTCCCCTTTCTTTTTTATCTCTTTCAGCCTGAGATTTTTCAAGATAATCAGGCTTTAAATTAAATATATCTGTTTTTACAAGTTTTCCGTTTAAAAGCATTTGTGCAAATGTTGAAGAATTTATCTTCATATTTTTATCTTCGGAAAACTGTACTTTATCTTTTAAATTTTCTGTTATTTTTTCTTTGTAGTTAAAAGCTCCGTCTCCTGTAATATATATTTTTTCATTTTCTTCGAGGGATATACTTTCTATTACATTATCGAGTTTACTTACTCTGTCATCCTTATCTTTTTTCAGATATCCGAAACTTTCAGCAGTGTACACTGAATAATATATTTTTTCTTTTCCCGAATCAATCATAGAATATATTTTCATACCGGAACATTTTTCTCCTGAAGTGCTTTGGGCAGAGTAATAAATTTGATAAGCCAAAGCATCCAGTTCATTCACTTCATAAATATTTACGTTTCTTCCGTAAAAAAGTCCTTTTACAACAGAAATGGCTATTCTTACTCCTGTAAAAGAACCCGGTCCTGTAGAAATGACAACATTATCAATATCACTCAACTTTTTTCCTGTCCATTCGAACAATTTATCTATCTGATCGATAATCCCTGTAGAATGAGTTTTTGCTACTTCAACTCTTATTTCTCCTATTATTTTAGTGCCGTCATGCAGTGAAAGGGACACAATTTTAGTTGTTGTTGTTATGGAAAATATCAGCATATTCTTTTTCTCCGTTTTTCAATTTGTATATGGATACTTTTCTTGTGTTTTCATCATTATGTTCTATCTCAATATAAACAGTATCTTCGGGCATTTCATCGGAAATATTGTTTGCCCACTCGACTATTATGACAGAGCCGTCTTCTCCCACATAGTCTTCAAAACCTATTTCGTATATTTCTTCGGGATTTATTATTCTGTAAGCATCAAAATGATACACATTTACACTTCCCGAAGTATATCCGATAACATAAGTAAATGTGGGACTTTTTATATTTTCTTCGATTCCGTAATATTTACATATCTTTTTTGTAAAAGTGGTTTTTCCCGCTCCCAAATCTCCTATAAGTCCGATACATCCGCCTTTTTTCATATTCTCGGCAACTTTTACAGCCAATCTGTCAATTTCATCAAATGTCAATATTTGCGATTTCATATTTTTATTTATAAACTCCCGATTTAACTTTTATTTGAATAAACATCTATTATTTTATTTATAATATCCGTTGTGGAAAAGCTGTCTACAAAACTCAGTATTTTAACTTCTCCTCCATTTTTCTCGACAATTTTTGTTTCGGGAAGATCTTCTTTTTTATAATCTCCACCTTTTACATGAATATCGGGCTTTAACAGATCGAGCAATTTTTCCGGCGTTTTTTCATCAAAAATCACTGTATAATCTACGAATTTCAGTCCCGAAAGCATTTCCGCCCTGTTTTTTTCACTATTTATAGGTCTTTTATCTCCTTTATTTACTTTTACCGAAGCATCACTATTTACACCTACTATGAGAACATCTCCCAAATTACGTGCTTCTTCGAGATAAGTCAAATGTCCTATATGCAAAATATCAAATACTCCGTTAGTAAAAACTGTTTTCTTACCGCCTTTTTTCAATTCTTCTATTTTTTTTTTCATCTCTTCCCGAGTCAACAGATTTTTTTTAAATTCTCCCTTTATTTTGGACATTTTCATCTCCGTTTTTCATTTTAAATTTTTATCTTAATATAAATTATAACACATTTTTTTAATAATGGTATATTTTTTTTAAATAAAAATCCTCTTTCAAGCACAGACCTTATTTTCTCTACTTTTCAGAGGATTATAATTATATAATCATACTTTCATTCTTATAACTCTTGCAGCATTTAAAATAGCTAACAATGCCACACCGACATCGGCAAATATTGCTGCCCAAATAGTGGCAAATCCCATAACTCCCAATACAAGCGTTATGATTTTAACTCCCAGTGCAAGGGCTATATTCTGCC
The DNA here is from genome assembly GCF_007990505.1 of Pseudoleptotrichia goodfellowii. NCBI lineage: Bacteria > Fusobacteriati > Fusobacteriota > Fusobacteriia > Fusobacteriales > Leptotrichiaceae > Pseudoleptotrichia > Pseudoleptotrichia goodfellowii. The sequence goes on from NZ_AP019822.1 coordinate 2,102,784, forward strand.
AAACTATTTTTCTTGTTTTTTTTGCAATTTTTATTGCGGTTACTATTTTAGAAGGCTCATCATTCATAATAACTACATCTGCGGCTTCTATTGCGGCATCAGAACCGACTCCTCCCATCGCTACTCCTATATCGGCTCTTGCAAGAACCGGAGCATCGTTTATTCCGTCTCCTACGAATAATATTTTACCGTTACTTTTTCTTTCTTCAAAAATTTCTTCTATTTTTTCCACTTTATCACTCGGAAGAAGTTCAGTATAAGCCTTATCTATATTAAGTTTTTCTGCAATGCTTTCTCCTATAGCTTTTGAATCTCCTGTAAGCATTACAGTCTGTTTAACTCCTACTTTTTTCATATCTTCTATTGCCCTTTGAGAATCTTCTTTAATCTCATCGGATATTAATAGGTTTCCTGCATATTTACCGTCAACAGCAATATAAACAACTGTTCCAGTTTGAGGATTATTTTCTATATTAATGTTTTCAAGATTCATTAATTTTATATTTCCTGCGATTACAGTTTTTCCGTTTACTTCAGTTTTAATTCCGTATCCCGAAATCTCTTCATAATTTTTGATTAAAGACTTATCTATTTGTAAACTGTTTTTTTGGTACTCTTTTATAACAGACTCGGCAATAGGGTGCGTAGAAAAGCTTTCCGCATAAGCCGCATATTGTAATAATTCCTCTTTTGTAATATTATTTTCGGGATTTATTTGTGTAACTTTAAATACTCCTTTTGTAAGAGTTCCTGTTTTATCCATTACTACAGTTTCGACATTGTTTAATGCTTCGAGATAATTCCCTCCTTTTATAAGAATCCCGTGTCTGGAAGCTCCTCCTATCCCTCCGAAAAATCCTAAAGGTATGGATATAACTAATGCACAAGGACATGAAAGCACTAAGAATACCAATGCTTTATAAAGCCATTCATAAAAGGTCGTTTCTTTTAATACTAACGGCGGAACTATTGCCATAAGAACCGCAATACCTACAACTGTAGGAGTATAGTATCTCGCAAATTTTGTAATAAAGTTTTCCGTTTTGGATTTTTTACCGTTTGCATTTTCTACCAAATCCAATATTTTGGAAACAGTAGACTCTGAAAATAATTTAGTTACTTTTATTGTTACAAGCCCTGTTTTGTTCACAGAACCGCTTAACACTTCTTCCCCACGGTTTTTACTCACAGGTAAAGACTCTCCCGTTAAAGCCGAAGTGTTAAAAGTAGAACTTCCTTCTGTAATTATTCCGTCTAAAGGTACTTTTTCTCCCGGTTTCACAACTATAAAATCATTTATTTTTACTTCTTCGGGAGAAACTTTTGTTATATTGTTTCTTATTTTTAAATTAGCATAGTCGGGTCTTATATTCATTAAAGAAGCTATAGATTTTCTGGATTTATTTACTGCCATGCTTTGAAACAGTTCTCCTACCTGATAGAAAAACATAACCGCTACCGCTTCATGATATTCTCCTATTGCAAATGCACCTATTGTCGCCACAGCCATTAAAAAGTTTTCGTCAAAAATCTGACCTTTCAGTATATTTTTAAAAGCCGTTGTCAGTACATGTCCACCGATTATAATATAACTTATAAGGAAAAGTATAATTTTCCCGAAAGACATCATGTCAGGATTCATATATGACGAAAAAAGATTCAGATAACTTGCAGAAAAATAGAATATTCCGCCGATTATAAGTGTTTTTATCATCTTTCCGACTTCTCCCGAATGATGATGAGAATGATCGTGTACATGATCATGGTCATGTTTTGCAGGTAAAAATATTTTTACTCCTTCTTCTATGGAATCGGCAATTTTTTGAACTGCATTCACTAAGACAGAGCCGTTTTTTTCTTCGGCAGTTAAAAATATTTTTTCTCCGACCAAATCAATACGTGCTTCTTTAACATTCTGCATTTCGTTTAATTTTTTTTCGATTTTTGCTGCACAATTTGCACAGTGTAATCCTTTTACATTCAAAATTATCCGTTGACTCATTTTTCTATCCTTTCTGAAAACGTTTTATCCGACTATTTTTTTTCAGTTATGTGATTCAAACCTTGTTCGACTATTTCTTTAACATGTTCATCATCCAGTGAATAATAAACTACTTTACCGCTTTTTCTGTATTTTACCAGTCTTCCCTGTTTTAATACTCTCAACTGATGAGATATCGCCGATTGTGTCATGTCAAACAGTGAAGCTATATCGCATACACACATTTCAGAATGAAAAAGTGCACTTAATATTTTTATTCTTGTACTGTCTCCCAATAATTTGAAGAAATCTCCAAGTTCATACAAAACTTCTTCTTCAGGGATTTTTGTTTTTATCTCTTCAACAACTTCTTTATGTATTATTGTGCTTTCGCACGCAGGTAATTTCTTTTCCATTTTTTCTCCTTATATTCACAGTTTTTTGTCAACACATGAATAACCGTTCATATGTTTTATTATATTACTTTTTTATTTCTTTGTCAATAGTCTTCGGATAATTTTTTATATATAAAAAAGGTAGCACGAATATCTTTAAATATTTGTTTTACCCCTTTTTAACAAATTAATATTTTTATGTTTTTATAAATATTTTTGATTTTCTTCCAATATATCTGTAAGTTCTCTTATTTGTTTCAGCATTTCTCCCAAATACTCTTTATCACCCGCCATTCTTTCTATTTTACCAAACATATTTTCCCATGATTTGTATATTTCAGGCATTGCTTCGAGTCCGCTTTCCGTTATTTTGGTAAAAGACTGCTTTCCCGACTTTATCCTCTCGACATAACCTTTCAATACCAGTTTATCTACAAATCTGGTAACTGTCGAAGGAGCTATTGTCAATGCTTCTGATATTTTATTTACAGACAGCCCGTCCTTCTCTTCTTCAAGTAATACCATAAGAAAAGCATGTGTAGGACATATGCCCATCCTGCCGAAAGATTCTTCGGCTACTTTGTTTACAACTCTGAACAGCCTTGATATGGTGAAATATAGACAATTATTTATCTGCATTTCACCTTTACTGCAATTTTTCATATTCAGTCACTTCCTTTTTGTCTTTTCTCTTATCGGATTTCCCGACATTCTATTTAAAATTTTTATAACCTTTTCGTACAAATGCTAACATACTGCTTTAATTTTGTCAATTTTCTTTATTAATTTCAGGTTTTTCAAAATAAAAAGTTATTCCCAATTTCAAAACTATATATACCGGAATAGCAATAAATGCTCCGCCTATGCCGAATAACGCTCCGCCTATCAACACAACAAGAAGAGTTGTAATAGGATGAATGTCTACAGATTTACTTGTAAGCCACGGTTTTATTATATTTGCTTCTATAGTCTGCAATATTGTTATCAATACGATAATTATTACAACCAGTTTAAAGGATTTTGTAGCGGCATAAAATATTACCGGAATAAGCCCTATAAAAGGCCCTATGAAAGGTATTACATTTCCTGCACCTATTATCATTGAAAACAGTGAACTGTACTCCATTTTCAGAAAGAAAAATATTACGTAAGAGCATATTCCTACGATAAGACTGTCCAAAACAGTTACTTTTATATATTTTCCGATCGCATCGTCCATCTGTTTTATTAGCGGTATCCATTCTTCTCTGTCAAATTTTCTCAACAGGTTTTTTATTCCTTCATCTATATTGTCATAGCTGAATATAAGCATTATTGTAAAAATCGGTGTCATAAACAGAAAACTGAATGTTCCTGTCAAAAGTGAGACACTGGAATTTAAAACTTTTAAAAAATTCGTAAATATGACTTCTTTGGAATTTATTATGGAATCTCTGATGTTTATATTATTTTGTGCCATAAAAGAAATCAGATTTTTCTGAAGATTTTCCTGATTTTTTATAAAAAACTCTATAAGGCTTGACAGTTGTGCCGCTACTAACGGTATGAATGCAAGTATTACGTATATAAAAAATATAAAAAATATTAATAAAACCAACGATATAGCTACTTTTCTGTTTATTTTCAAATTTTCGTTCAACATATCTATAAAAGGCATAAGTGAATACACTATGACAAAAGACAGAATAAAAGGAAACAGTGTTCCCGTTATTATTTGAACAGATTTTTCAAAATACACGTATACTTTAAAAAACAGAAGTACCGTAAGCAGTCCCAATACTGTTACAGTAAGGATATTCCTCCATTTCTTAAATTTTTCTTCATCATAAAAATCCATATTTTTTTATATCTCCTTTTCTAATTCTAATAATTTTCATTTTTCTTATTAAACACTATGCTTATCGGACAGCCCTCAAATCCGAAATATTCTCTCAATTTATTTTCTATATATCTTTGATAAGAAAAATGTATTAAGTCCGGATTATTTGAGAAAAATACAAATTTAGGCGGTGCCTGTCCTATCTGCGTTCCGTAATTTATTTTTACCGCTCGGCCTTTTCTTGTAGGAACAGGATTTTGTGCTATCATTTCCGCTAAAATCTGATTTAATAATCCTGTTGTTATTTTTTTATGATATTCTTCATTTATAAATTTAGCCTGTTCCAGTATTGACACAGTTCTTTTCCCTGTGAGTGCCGACATTGTAATAATCGGTGCATAATCCAGAAACGGCAAATCCGCTTTTACAAGTTCGGTAAAATGTTTTACGCTGTTATTGTCTTTTTCTATAAGATCCCATTTATTTACGGCTATTATGATAGGTTTCTTTTCTTCATATATAAGTCCTGCCACTCTTTTATCCTGATCCGTCAAAAGCTCTGTAGCATCAAGCATAAGAACACATACATTGGCTCTTTTTATGGATTTTACAGCTCTCAAAACACTGTAATATTCGATAGAGTCTTCTATTTTCGACTTTCTTCTTATTCCTGCAGTATCTATCAATGTATAAGTTTCTCCGTCATATTTCAGAGCCGAGTCTATAGCATCTCTTGTTGTTCCTGCTATATCACTTACGATAGATCTTTCTTCATTTAAAAGTTTATTTATAAGAGAGGATTTTCCTGCATTAGGTCTCCCCAATATCGCAATACAAAGCCCTTCTTCAGTCTGCTTTTCTTTTTTATTGTCAAATTTTGCTATTACAGCATCGAGCAAATCTCCCAAGTTGATTTTATGCTCTCCTGAAATTCCTATAACTTCTTCAAATCCCAAAGCATAAAATTCAAGAATATTGTCCTGTTCTCTCATATAATTATCTATTTTATTTACTGCTACAACTACTTTTTTGTCCTTTTTTCTCAATATATTTGCTATATCTTCGTCAAGTCCTGTAATTCCCGCTTTACCGTCAACCAGAAATATTACTACATCCGCTTCATCTATGGCAACCTGTGCCTGTTCTTTTATTTTTCTCATCATAAAATCATCGGTTTTAGGCTCAAGCCCTCCCGTATCGACAAGTATAAAATTTTTTCCCGACCATTCTGTTTCACGATAAAGTCTGTCCCTTGTAACTCCGGGCTCATCTTTTACTATGGATAATCTGTCCCCTACCAGTTTATTAAATAATGTGGATTTTCCTACGTTAGGTCTTCCCACTATTGCTACTACCTGTTTCATTTTTCCTCCTTATTTATCAATGAAGCACGTTCTTCTTAATGAAATATTCTTAATTTATATAATAATCTGTTTTAAACATTGAAAATAATTAAATTTTTTAAGATAATAATTATTTCTTATGTTCTATTATACATTTTAATCTGTTTTTTTACAAGAGGAGAAATTTTTCAAATAAAAGAGCCGAGCTTTAAGTTCGACTTTTTTATTTAAGTTATTTTTTATTCTATTATTTAAAGATAGTGTATCTGATTACAAAGAGTATAATAAAAATTCTGCCATAACATAAGGAAATATTAAACAATAAAATATCTCGGGATTTAGTTTTAAAATAAGCCCATAATAAAACAATAAAACTTAATATGAAATATATTGATACAAAATACAGCATTGACATATTTCCAAATTTATCTCCAAGTCCGTATACAGAATTTATAGCAGTTGTTTTGTCAGCAACTCCCCATAAATAATAACAATAAGTATTTTCTACTAAGAAATAAAAAGGATAAATCTTATAATAATATACATCTTCTTCATCACATAAATTTCTTTTTTTATTAATAATATTAGAAATCAAATGAGCTATATAACCTATAAACAAATACAAAAACAGATATTTTTCTTCTTTTATATATATTTTCCTATAAAAATTAATAGTTGCTCTGGTAAATTCCACTAATATATGACCAAATCCTAAAAGAATAGGAACTTCTTTAAAAACTCTATCTAATATTTTATTTAAAATTTTTTTCATTTAATACCTCTTCCATTAATGACTTGTAATTTCTTCTATATCTGTATACTGTATTCTAAGGTTAGGAACTTTTAATTTTAGACTTCTTGGCTTAAAATACACATCCGGATTTTTTGTTTTTTCGTATTCTTTATATAATTTTATTCTTTCTTTTGATTCAGAAACATCTTTTATCATATGCGAACCATTAGATAAAGAACTATTTACTATTCCAACATCTCTCATTGTCAAATTACTTTTATTTTTAATATTTTTAAATAAATATTTATCTTCTGAAAAACGAAAATCAGAAACTTCTTTTCTAGTTTTTTCTATATAGGCAACTCCTATTAAAATATTTTTTTTCTTGAGTTCATCTCCTATTTCAGGCTCTTTAATCTCTTTACTATTTTGATATGCATTATCAAATACTCCTCCACTTACACTAGTAATCACAAATTTTAAAACTTTATGACCGCCCGAAAGTAATTTTCCTAAACCATCTGTAGCATACGAAGCAGCGACTCCTACAAGTGATCCTTCTATAAAATCTAAATCTTTTGCTAAGGCTTTATTTTCTCTTAAAATTTCTGCACCATCTTTTTCAGTTATATTATACATTTTTGCTAATTTATTAATATCTTCATTAGCTCTTTCTTTTAAAGTTGTTTGAGCATATTTATAATAGACTGTATTTTCTAAACGTTCTATATTTCCTAAAAAATCCCCCACATGTTCACCAAAATCAGCTTTGCTGTAATCTTTTCCGTCTGGCTTTGTCTGTATCGGTATATTTCCTTCCTCATACGTCTTGTTAAAGAAGTCATTCGTTGCTCTTCCCGTACTTTCCAACCCTTTTTCTTCCGAACCTTCTGGTACTTTTCTTTGTCTTCCTTCTACTTTTCCTATTACATGACTGCCTTCTTCTGTTATCGTTCCGATTAACCCTGCTCTGTCTTGGTTTTCTTTTGCTTCTGTGTTTATTTTTATCGTATGTTTTCCGTCTTTTCCTACATATGCTGTTCCTGCCTTTATATTTCCTTTCTCATCTATCAGTTGCGGTGCTTTGTCCGGTGTCGTAAATATAATATTTACATCATATCCTAAATCCTTATACGTATCTTTTAATGTCTTTGATATATCTTCCTGAGTCGTTGATTTTCTTAATCTTTCTCCCCCTATATTTTCTATCGTTCTTTGGAGTCTTCCTTCACTTAACTGTCCTAAGAAGTTTCTGTTATCGTCTCCTCTGTCATTTAATGATTCTTTTATTGCTCTTCCTATATCTTTTATCTCATCTTTTGCTTTTCCTATATCTTCTTTAAGTTTTGAAGGATTTGTTGCATAATCTATTGTCTGTCCTTCTATATACACATTTGTACTGCTGTGGTCATCTCTTGTTGTTTCATTAGCTTTGCTTCTGTCTCTGTTTATAGGGCTTCCTGTTGTACTTCCTATTTCTACATTTCCTATTACTGTATGTCGTGTTATGCCTTCTTTTCTATGGCTTTCATTGTTTACACCTACTCCATTGACTTTTGCTCCGCCTTTTCCAAAGTCCACTCCTATTGAGCCGCCTGTTGTCGTTAGATTATCGTGATTGTATAAGTCTGTTCCTTTGTATTCATTTATCTTTAGCTTTCCGTTTCCTTCTACTCCTATTATTCCTGCCGTATTTTCCACTTTCCCTATTGTAAGGTTACTTCCTTCTCCTAAGATAAATGTTGTCTGATTATCTACATAGGCTCTGCTTCCGTTTGGGAAGTTCATGAGGGCTCATTGCCGCCCTCATACTCCCGCTACCCGCGACCTTCGCTCCTTTCAGTCGGCTTCGGTAATGCGGGTTTACATTATGTTTTCTTACACATTCTGAGTCACACATTCACTATTTATAATATTAATGTTTATATATTTTTATTTTTACTTTAACTAATTATTATTTTTTAAATATTCGGAACCCAAAAGTAAAAACCTTTCTTATCAAAACTTATACTTGTTTCTCTTATTGCCTTATAAATTTCTTCTGTATCAGTATTTTTTATAAGAATTTCAAAAACAAATCCTTTTTGCATATATCCTGTAGCGATTTCATATTTTTCATTATTTTTTCCTAATATTCTTAAAAGTTCTTCCTCCATTTCATACTCTTTTAAAGTACTATTTGTGAATTTCATTTCATGAATATTTTTATTTATATTCATTGTTCCTATAATTTTTCCATTAAAATATAGATTTATTTTTTTAAGAATTAAATTTTCCGGAAAATTATTTGATTCAAAACAGACATTTTCAAGAGATGTATAAATTTCTATATTAGGCACATTACCTTCAAACCTACCAGACGAAATATTATAATGATTTCTATCTGTATGTCTTACACATGCCTTTAAAAATAACAGAATTATAATTATAACTATAACTATTAATTTTTTCATTTTTATTTACCTCCTGAGATTCTATTGATTCTATTTTTTATTCTATTTCTTTCTTTCTCTATTTTAAACTTTAAATCTTCATCATATTCAATTAATTCTTTATATCCTATATACTCTATTTTCCGATTTTTCGACCATTCTTTTAATTCTTTATAATTAGTTGAGACAATTGTTCCTAATACAAAAATATCAATCCTTTCGCCAAATGTAGACTTATCATTTATTCCTGTACCAAATCTTATCCAATTATATACGTCAATACCATGCATTCCTTTATCAATACTTATACCTCCACCTTTAAGAACATATGTATAATAATTAAAAGTTCCTATATTTACAGGATCTTTAATAATTTTTGTTAATTTATTATTAAGAACAACTTCTTTTCCTGTCTCATATTCAATAAACTTCTTATTAGGTTCATCTCCTATGTATATCTTACCTCCTTTAATATTATGAAAAACGGATTCTTTTTCATCAGCTGCTTCAAATTTTCCTTTTTTGAATTCTTCTATAGTTTTTACTGAATTTAACGACTGATAATAATAGTTTATTTTTTCTCTATATACCATATCAACTATTCTTCCACTATTGTATTTTTTCCAATCAATCGAATATTTCTTACCATATGTTTCTTGAAAAGATTGTTGTACTTTTTCCTGTTTTAGCTTAGTGTCAAACCAAATCGCACTGGCATTAAATACACTAACAATTTTTTTATCCCCCGTAACTTCACTATTAGGATCAAACTTAGCATATTCAAAGTCATATGGATTTACTTTCTTGTCACTCTTTCCTTTTGTTCTGTCTTCTATTTCCTTATACGCTATCTCTCCTGCTGCCGTTCCTTTTTCCTGTCCTTCTCCATTAGGTTTCGTTCTTCCTCTGTCAAACTCGTCTCTTATCCCCCACTCTCTTCCTATTCCTGCTCTTATCTCGTCTTCATTCGCATTCTCATTTATATAGATTTTTCCTGTTACCTTATCATAAAAGTAATTTATCTCCTGTCCCTGTTCTCTTACCTGAGCTATTCTGTCTTTTATCTTTTCAGGTAAGTTAGGATCATCTGGATTAAATCTTCCTCCTATCCCAAGTCGTTTCTGTACTTCAGGGTCACTTAAATCTCCTTCTGCTATTAACTTCATATCTGGAGCTGTCTTTACCCTTATAATATTTTCCTTTATCTCTTCATATCTTCTCTTTTCTGATTGTGATATGTCGCTGTTATCATCTCCTCTTAGGATATTGTCTATTTTCTTTAAGGCTCCTTCTACCGTTGCACTTCCTTCAAGTACTGCTATCCCTACATCTTCTTTAAACTTTGCAGGATGTAATGCATAATCTATAGTCTGACTTTCTACATATACATTTGTACTGCTATGGTCATCTCTTGTTGTTTCATTGGCTTTACTTCTGTCTCTATTTATAGGGCTTCCTGTTGCACTTCCTATTTCCACATTTCCTATTACTGTATGTCTTGTTATGCCTTCTTTTCTGTGGTTTTCATTACTTATTCCTGCTCCGCTTGTTCCTATTGAACCGCCTGTTGTTGTCAGATTGTCATGATTGTATAAGTCTTTTCCTTTGTATTCATTTATCTTTAGCTTTCCGTTTCCTTCTACTCCTATTATTCCTGCTGTGTTTTCCACTTTCCCTATTGTAAGGTTACTTCCTTCTCCCAAGATAAATGTTGTCTGATTATCTACATAGGCTCTGCTGCCGTTTGGGAAATTCATGAGGGCTCATTGCCGCCCTCATACTCCCGCTACCCGCCTTCTCCGCTCCTTTCAGTCGACTCCGAAAATTTGGGATTATATTTGATAATTTATTCTTTTATTATCTTCTTTATTTCTATTCTATAATTATAAGAAAAATTACATTTTCCTTCTCTTTCGAGAATTGTATAAACGTGAATATCTGGAATATCTTTTTTTAAAACTATTTTTTATTCTTTTTCTATCCAGATTTTTTTTAAGTTTTTCTATATATGTTGCTATATTTAAGAAAATATAAATAAAAAATGTCCACTTTATTCCATGTACTGAATTTATAAATATTATTCCTTCTATATTCATTAAATCGTCCGAACCTTCTCCGAAAGTATTTATAAAATCTATACTATTCATATATTTTATTTTCCCGTTAAATTTTATTTCCATATCAATATCAGTCAAGTTAAATTTCTCATCGTTTTCCTTATACATGTTTATATAAAAATATCCTCTGCATGCCTTTTTATTCTCTATTTCTTTAATATCATCCCGATATCCGGACTCACTTGTTCCCGGCAAAAATCCTACAATATATTCTCCATTCATCGCTATTTCTTTTATATTATCACAGGAAGGCACTCCTCTATGTTCTCCGAAACCTCTTGAACCGAAATATAATATTATCTTGTTGTCATTTTCCGTTCTGTATAAATCATAAGTATCATTGATTTTCATATATGTGTTTTGTACATATTTTTCTGTTCTTATTGAATGAATGCATATGAGAGAAAATATAACATACGAAATCGTAGCTGAAATTACAAATAAATATAATTGATTATTTTTTCTTTTCTTCATACGGTTCACCTAACTCCTTTAATTTTTTCTTTGCCTCATCTACTCTATCATTCAAATACTTTATGGCTTCATCTTTATTCTTAAAAACACCTTCAAACACTACATGATTTTGATAATTTGTAAGTAAATTATAAGGATTCCCAAGTTCTCTTGAATCTATAAAACCGCCTGCTAAATCAAGTGGCTTTGAAAATTCATCAAATAGTTTGTGTCTTCTTGTTATTTTTACTACTAAACCCTTTTCATTTTTTGAAATATCAATTATAGTCTTACTTATCACGCTTCCGTTTCTATAAGTTATATCTAAGTCCTCTGGAGATAAAATAGCTTTATCTAATCCAAGATTTTTCCCTCCAAAAACATTTTTTTCTCCAATAAAATTTTGTTTTACAACCTCATTTTTTATCTTTCCGCTTACCAAACCTTTTCTATTAAAATGTGAAATTGAACTTTTAAAAACTTCAATATTTGTTTTATACATAGCTATTGTATACGGTTTACTATTTTCAAGTTTTCTAAAACCTTTTGGATCAAAAACATCAACTCTTAAACCTTTTGTTCCATCTTCATCTCTTGACATATACTTGTTTTGAACTTCCTTTGGTAAATAGTAAAATCCAAAATAAGGTGATATAACTGCAATTTTATATGGAGTTTTATAAGAATAATCTGTCAAATCTTTAAGAAAACTGTTACTACCTATTGCATATCTTTTTGTTAATAATTTATGTTCTACAACTCTTGATTTATTAACATTATCCTCCCACATATAATAATAATCCCCCGTAACCTCACTATTAGGATCAAATTGTGCGTACTCAAAGTCATATGGATTTACTTTCTTATCGCTCTTTCCTTTTGTTCTGTCTTCTATTTCTTTATACGCTATCTCTCCTGCTACCGTTCCTTTTTCCTGTCCTTCTCCGTTAGGTTTCGTTCTTCCTCTGTCAAACTCGTCTCTTATCCCCCACTCTCTTCCTATTCCTGCTCTTATCTCGTCTTCATTCGCATTCTCATTTATATAGATTTTTCCTGTTACCTTATCATAAAAGTAATTTATCTCCTGCCCCTGTTCTCTTACCTGAGCTATTCTCTCTTTTATCTTTTCCGGTAAATTAGGGTCATCAGGATTAAATCTTCCCCCTATGCCAAGTCGTTTCTGTACATCAGGATCACTTAAATCTCCTTCTGCTATCAATTTCATATCAGGAGCTGTCTTAAACCTTATTATATTTTCCTTTATCTCTTCATATCTTCGTCTTTCAGGTTCTGATATATCGCTGTTATCATCTCCTCTTAATATATTATCTATTTTCTTTAAGGCTCCTTCTACTGTTGTACTGCCTTCAAGTACTGCTATTCCTACATCTTCTTTAAACTTTGCAGGATGTAATGCATAATCTATAGTTTGACTTTCTACATATACATTTGTACTGCTATGGTCATCTCTTGTTGTTTCATTGGCTTTACTTCTGTCTCTGTTTATAGAGCTTCCTGTTGCACTTCCTATTTCTACATTTCCTATTACTGTATGTCTTGTTATTCCTTCTTTTCTATGATTTTCATTACTTATCCCTGCTCCGCTTGTTCCTATTGAGCCGCCTGTTGTTGTTAAACTGTCATGATTGTATAAGTCTTTTCCTTTGTATTCATTTATCTTCAGTTTTCCGTTTCCTTCTCCTATTATTCCTGCTGTGTTTTCTACTTTCCCTATTGTAAGGTTACTTCCTTCTCCCAAGATAAATGTTGTCTGATTATCTACATAGGCTCTGCCTCCGTTTGGAAAGTTCATGAGGGCTCATTGCCGCCCTCATACTCCCGCTACCCGCGTTCTCCGCTCCTTACGTCGACTCCGAAAATGCGGGGAATCTTTTTATTATTTAATTAACTTTTCTAATCCTAATTCAATCAATGATTGTTTTTCTCTTTCTATAATATATTGATCTATATTTTCTTTACCTTCCTTTAATTTTCTTTCAAGCAATAAAGCTTCGTCTAACACTTTTTTTAACCACTCCTTCTTTTGTCTCTCTTCTTCTGACCAACTTTCCATATATTCTTTTTTCACTTTTTCTACATATTGTAAAATTTCATCATATCTTTTAAATTTTGCCATACTCGCTGCTTGAGTTATATATCTATTTATAATTGTTTGATATGATATTGAAATATATTTCAATATCTCTTTCTCATTATCCATTTTATTAAACCAATTATACAAATCTGTTTGTATTACATTTAACATTTCCTGCATATTTTTTTCCATACTTTCATCGTCTTTTATATCCCACCAATAAGTATAACGGGTATTCATAAATTTTCCTAATCTTAATCCTATCGTTATAGATTCTTTTGTAGCCCCACAGTATATTGGAAGAATAGCACAATTTACATTTAATTCTTCTCGATGTTTCTGAAAATTTAATGTTTCAATCATACCCAGCTTATTTATTCTATAAAAATTTATTGTGCCTTTCTTATAAAATCCATCTTTCTTTAAAGGTTTATCAAAATATTCCCTAAAATTTCTTTTGTATAAGTCATTAAACTCTTTTGTTGTTAATTCTCTCATCTTTATCCTCCTATTTTATTCCATAAATATTATATTTTCTTTTTTATTATTTTATTTGATTTTCTAATTATATCCTCTGTTATTTTTTGTCTTATTTCAGGTGTAATTTTTTGACCTCTTGTATCTATTACAATTTTTTGTGTCGCAGTTTCAGGTAATTCTTCTGCTCTTTTAATTGCCTGTTTTCCTATATTTGAGGTCATACTGTTATAATTTTCTTGATTATAATTCTTTATTTCATATGTTTCCTTTACAATACCGTTTTCTACTACAGAATTTTCAGGTCTTACTGAACCTTTTATTCCATATTTCACATTCTCTCCACCCTTATATGACTCTTGAGTTTCTATCGTTGTATTCGGTTTATCTTTATACATTTCTTTTAAACGGGTAGTGAGTTCAGCTTCTGATTCACTTGCTGTATATCTTTTATTTGGATTACTCTTAGAACTTGCATAATCATTAAGATTTTTACCAATTTCTTCACTATGACCTTTTTCAAATAATGATTTTGAACTGCTACTGTAATATTTTACTCCTGTATTAATTACAGTATTTGCAGCACCTCTACCTGCTTCAAACCCTACTATACTTCCTAAAAATTTGCCAAATTCATTAGCATTTTCTTCGTCTTTTCCATAAAATTTTGTCGCCGATACATCTACTGCTTTTTTATTAAATTCTTTTATTTTGGGATTAATACTTCCCTTTATTTCAGGATACATTTCAGGATAATTATTCTTTATATATTCTGCATCTTTAGTTGAATATTGAGGCTTTCTAATCCCATGAAGCAATTGTTCTTCATTTGTATTTACAGGGGTAGATGTCGCAAAAAATAATGCTGCAACCGGATTAAGTTTTTCAGCGACTCCTATCACTATGCCTAATGGTGTACTTTCTTTTGTTTCCTCCTTAAATCCTGAAATAAAACTTGAAAAATTCTTATTTTTCCCTTCTAATTTATCCAAACGTTTTTTCAAAGCCGCTTTTTCTTCGGGTGTTTTAGATTCTTCTATTTTCTTTTCTACCTTTGATATCTCTCGAATTTTTTGAAGTTTGTTTTTATCTCTTTTTAGATGTTCTTGATCTAATATTCTAAAATCAGCCATAGTAGGAGGCACTTTACAATTAATTAATATTCTTCCACCTTTATAACAAGCTCCTTTTTCATCCCCCACATGTTCACCAAAATCAGCTTTACTGTAATCTTTTCCGTCTGATTTTGTCTGTATCGGTATATTTCCTTCCTCATACGTCTTGTTAAAGAAGTCATTCGTTGCTCTTCCTGTACTTTCCAGTCCTTTTTCTTCCGAACCTTCAGGTACCTTTCTTTGTCTTCCTTCTACTTTCCTATTACATGACTTCCTTCTTCTGTTATCGTTCCTATCAGTCCTGCTCTATCTTGGTTTTCTTTTGCTTCTGTGTTTATTATTATCGTATGTTTTCCGTCTTTTCCTACATACGCTGTTCCTGCCTTTATTTTTCCTGCCTCATCTATTAGTTGCGGTGCTTTATCAGGTGTTGTGAATATTATTTCTATGTCATATCCCAAATCCTTATACGTATCTTTTAATGTCTTTGATATATCTTCCTGAGTCGTTGATTTTCTTAATCTTTCTCCCCCTATATTTTCTATCGTTCTTTGGAGTCTTCCTTCACTTAACTGTCCTAAGAAGTTTCTGTTATCGTCTCCTCTGTCATTTAATGATTCTTTTATTGCTCTTCCTATATCTTTTATCTCATCTTTTGCCTTCCCTAAATCTTCTTTAAACTTTCCAGGATTTAATGCATATTCTATTGTTTGACTCTCTATATTTATGTTTGTACTTTTATGTGTATCTTTCGTTGTTTCATTTGCTTTACTTAAGTCTCTATTTATAGGAGAACCTGTTGCACTTCCTATTTCTACATTTCCTATTACTGTATGTCTTGTTATTCCTTCTTTTCTATGATTTTCATTATTTACGCCTATTCCGTTGACTTTTGCTCCGCCTTTTCCAAAGTCCACTCCTATTGAGCCGCCTGTTGTTGTCAGATTATCGTGATTGTATAAGTCTGTTCCTTTATACTCATTTATCTTCAGTTTTCCGTTTCCTTCTACTCCTATTATTCCTGCTGTGTTTTCTGCTTTCCCTATTGTAAGGTTACTTCCTTCTCCCAAGATAAATGTTGTCTGATTATCTACATAGGCTCTGTTTCCGTTTGTTCTGCTTCCACTTATTGAAGCTGAACTCGGTACTCCGTTTGAGCCTACTCCTATTGTTACTCCACTGCTACTTCCTGTTGTTTTACTTATGTTCTGTTTACTTTCTTCTACAAGGTTTTCTATTGTTCCTGTTACTTTGCCACCTTCCTGATTAAAACCTGATAATCTCATGTTCTTTGTGTTGTTATGGACTTGGAAGTTCATGAGGGGCTTATCGCCGCCCCTCATACTCCCGCTACCCGCGACCTACGCTCCTTTCAGTCGACTTCGGTAATGCGGGAGATTTTTTATTATTTTATTTTTTATAAATGTCATCTGTATCTATTATTTCTTCATAACTGTAATCTTTAATTTCTTTTTCTAAAAATTCTTTCCATTTTGACATAGCATACGTCACCACTTCTCTATCTATATATACTTTATCGGGATAACTTGTATTTGATAACTCAATAGATACAATATTACCTAAAATATCTACATCCCAACCTTCTGAGCCTATAGCACGTTTTTTTACATCTTTATTACCTAAAAATTTAAGCTCATGAACAGCTAATTCTAAATTTGTATCGGCTACGTATTCTGCTAAAAACTCTTCATCATGTTTACCATTAAATGATAAACTACAAGGTTCATATTCATTCAAATATTTTTCGTATTTAAAAATCAATTTCATTTTTAACTTCTCCTATATTCTATTATTCTATTTTATCGGATATACACTTGTAATATTTCCATTTTTATCTATATACCCTCTTACTTCAATCCCTGATGGAGTTCTACCTTTCCATTTATATATCCCCGTCATAGTTTTATTTTTAAAAGCTATGTCTACTTCCACTTTTATTCTATCCGCTGTCCAATGTTCAGGAAACATTGTTGATTTTCCACTATTATTTGACTTAGGAATAAAATTATTAGGATTTTTGGGATCTTGAATTTCAATCTCTGCTTCATAAACTCCACTCGGATATCTCTTGGTTACTTGTTTTACCTTTACATTTCCTAAAGTTGTATGACCCCCTTTTACTTTTCCATTTTTCATTTCTGCATTAATTATATGTCCTTCAAAATTTTCAAATTTAGCTTCAACATTATTCACTCGCTTACTTGCCTGCAAATTAGCAAAATGCTCTTTTTCTCTGTTGTTTATTTTTGCATGTAATTCTTTGTTTATCTCTCTTTTTCCTTGTGAACCACCACTTCCAGTTTCCTGATTTTTACTATTCGCCACTACTGCCGCTTTCTTAGCTTCATACATCGGTCTATAAGTTTGTACGTACTGTGAGGCATATTGCATGCCTTGTCCTGTCATCATATTTAATACATCATAATCATCTTCTCCAAAACCTATAGTTGTCATTGTACTTTTTATAGGATTTATTATTCCTTTGAAACTTCTATTTACATTTGCTTCTTTTCCTGCCTTTAACTTTGCATACTCTTCTCCCGATGTCCCTTTTATTGTATATCCTTCATTTGTAATGCCTTGCAGTATCTTTTGCCCTCCTATAAATGCCTCGTTCCCTCCAAAGCCCACATTTGTTGCTCCTGCTCCTGCTGCTAAACAACCTCCTCCTGCTGTTTCTGCACACGTTCCAATCCCTACTACAAAAGCACTTGCTCCTGCTCCTGCTCTTATTACTCCTCCTGCTCCCTGTGCTGTTCCTTCTATTACCATTCCGACTTTTTCTTCTTTATTCATTTCAGCATATTCTTTTGTTAACCCATATCCTTTTATGAATAAGCCACCACTTGATACACCTCTCCCTGCATTTATATCTCTTCTGAAATCTGTTATTGTCGGGTGAGGTGTAGTGTAATAATAATATTCTTCATTATTTGCCAAATATTTTTCTTCAAACCATTCTTTTGATGCTTTTGCTTTTGGATTTCCCAAACTTTCTTCTATTAAATATTTTCCTTCAAGTGTATTTATAAGTTTAATATTATAATCCTTATACTCACTTCTCAAGTCAGGATTTTTAGATAAATATATTAAATAATCATAGTCTTCTTTACTTACTATTCTTCTTCCTATATATTTTTTACTTATCTCAGCTATTTCTTTATTTTTTTCTTCCTGTTTTTTCCTTTCTTCTTCCTGTCTTTTCTTCGCTTTTTCTGCTTCTGCTGCTTTTCTCTTTTTCTCATTTTTTGCTTTTACTTCCGCCGCTTTTTCTTTTATCGCATTTTTTGATTCTTCTACTGTTTTTTTACGTTTTTCTCCTCCTGCTATTATATTTTTAGTATCTTTTCCAAGAACTTTTCCTGTTTTGCCGAAGGTTTCTACTGCTTTACCTAAACTTCCTTTTATGTCTCCTTTTCTTAATCTTGATCCTGATTCTCCCAATCCTGCAAAAAATTTGTCTATATGAGCTTTTGTAAAGTCTCCACTAACCTCACTGTCAGGATCAAATTGTGCGTACTCAAAGTCATAAGGATTTACTTTCTTATCACTCTTTTCTTTTGTTCTGTCTTCTATTTCTTTATACGCTATCTCTCCTGCGACCGTTCCTTTTTCCTGTCCTTCTCCGTTAGGTTTCGTTCTTCCTCTGTAAAACTCGTCTCTTATCCCCCACTCTCTTCCTATTCCTGCTCTTATCTCATCCTCATCTGCATTCTCATTTATGTATATCTTTCCTGTTACCTTATCATAAAAATAATTTATCTCCTGCCCCTGTTCTCTTACCTGAGCCATTCTCTCTTTTATCTTTTCAGGTAAATTAGGGTCATCAGGGTTAAATCTTCCTCCTATACCAAGCCGTTTCTGTACTTCAGGATCACTTAAATCTCCTTCCGCTATTAACTTCATATCCGGAGCTGTCTTTACCCTTATTATATTTTCCTTTATCTCCTCATATCTTCTCTTTTCTGATTGTGATATGTCGCTGTTATCATCTCCTCTTAATATATTATCTATTTTCTTTAAGGCTCCTTCTACCGTTGCACTTCCTTCAAGTACTGCTATCCCTACATCTTCTTTAAACTTTGCAGGATGCAATGCATAATCTATCGTCTGACTTTCTACATATACATTTGTACTGCTATGGTCATCTCTTGTTGTTTCATTGGCTTTACTTCTGTCTCTGTTTATAGGGCTTCCTGTTGCACTTCCTATTTCTACATTTCCTATTACTGTATGTCGTGTTATGCCTTCTTTTCTATGATTTTCATTACTTATCCCTGCTCCGCTTGTTCCTATTGAGCCGCCTGTTGTTGTTAAACTGTCATGATTGTATAAGTCTTTTCCTTTGTATTCATTTATCTTTAGTTTTCCGTTTCCTTCTACTCCTATTATTCCTGCTGTATTTTCTGCTTTCCCTATTGTAAGGTTACTTCCTTCTCCCAAGATAAATGTCGTCTGATTATCTACATAGGCTCTGCTGCCGTTTGGGAAATTCATGAGGGCTCATTGCCGCCCTCATACTCCCCTCCGCTCCTTACGTCGACTCCGAAAATGCGGGAAATTTTAAATAGATGTATATTATTCATATTTTACATTATTGAACCTATTATTACTGCTCTCATAATAATGTAAAATAATACAAAAATACAAATCCCTTTTATCGTATTTTCTTCTTTTTTAAATTTTTCATCTTCTTTTATAAAAAAAGAAATTATAAATATCAATATGTTTTTTATTATTTCTTCTAATACAACCCATTCAACAACCGTTGGAGTAAAAAACTTTACACCTATTGTTCTTAGTAAAAAAAGCAAAACAAATCCTACAAATACTTTCATTAAGTATTTATTCTTTAATATTTGTTTCATCATCTTACCTTCTTATTAGTATCTAAGATTTTTTTTATTAAATTTTGTCTATCATCATAAAAATTTTTATATTCTTTTATTCGCCACATGTTTTCCTTTAATCGCTTTATATCTGAATAAGTTAATACTCCATTTCTGTGCTGTGACGCTTCTTTATAATATTGATAATCATCTTTTAAACTAAGTCCTACTCCAGCAGCTCCTATTTTCTCACGTTGCTCTTTTGTAGTTGGATCTATACCTTTAGGAGCTGTACCATATTTTTTCCAAAATCCAACATCTGTTATTCCATGTTGAGCAGCATCAATATTAATAGAACCATATGTATAAAAATTATATGTCCCCATATTTTTGGGGTCATTTTTAAGTTGTTCTCCTTTACTATTGACTATAAATTCATATCCATCATCTTGGACATATTTTCTATTTACTTCTTTAAAATTTATTGCTATTTCTCCATTTTTAAATGTTAGATTATGATAAACACTCTCATTTTCTGGGATCATTTTTAACTCCATAGGACTACCATTATTTCTAATTATTTTTATATACGTATTTCCATTTGATTTTGTGTATGGTTTTCCTACCGATTTAACTCTTAAAGTATATTTAGCTTGAAAAAAATAATAATTTATCTCTTCTCTATATGGTCCTTCCTCCTCATATTTTTTCCAATCTACTTTTAATCCAAATATGCTATTTAATTCTCTCTCTATTTCTGTTTTCTTATATGTTGTTCCATCAGATTTTTTTTCTTTCAACAAACTATTATTAAAGAACATAGCTCCCCAACCTTCATTTCTTTTATCCCCCACATGCTCACCAAAATCAGCTTTGCTGTAATCTTTTCCATCTGACTTTGTCTGTATCGGTATATTTCCTTCCTCATATGTCTTGTTAAAGAAGTCATTCGTTGCTCTTCCTGTACTTTCCAGTCCTTTTTCTTCCGAACCTTCAGGTACTTTTCTTTGTCTTCCTTCTACCTTCCCTATTACATGACTTCCTTCTTCTGTTATTGTTCCTATCAGTCCTGCTCTATCTTGGTTTTCTTTTGCTTCTGTGTTTATTATTATCGTATGTTTTCCGTCTTTTCCTACATACGCTGTTCCTGCCTTTATTTTTCCTTTCTCATCTATTAGTTGCGGTGCTTTGTCCGGTGTCGTAAATATAATATTTACATCATATCCTAAATCCTTATACGTATCTTTTAATGTCTTTGATATATCTTCCTGGGTTGTTGACTTTCTTAATCTTTCTCCTCCTATGTTTTCTATCGTTCTTTGAAGTCTTCCTTCACTTAACTGTCCTAAGAAGTTTCTGTTATCATCTCCTCTGTCATTTAATGATTCTTTTATTGCTCTTCCTATATCATTTATCTCGTCTTTTGATTTTCCTAAATCTTCTTTAAACTTTTTAGGATTTGTTGCATACTCTATTGTTTGACTCTCTATATTTATGTTTGTAGTTCTATGTGTATCTTTTGTTGTTTCATTAGCTTTGCTTCTGTCTCTGTTTATAGGGCTTCCTGTTGCACTTCCTATTTCTACATTTCCTATTACTGTATGTCGTGTTATGCCTTCTTTTCTATGGCTTTCATTGTTTACACCTACTCCATTGACTTTTGCTCCGCCTTTTCCAAAGTCCACTCCTATTGAGCCGCCTGTTGTCGTTAGATTATCGTGATTGTATAAGTCTGTTCCTTTGTATTCATTTATCTTTAGCTTTCCGTTTCCTTCTACTCCTATTATTCCTGCCGTATTTTCCACTTTCCCTATTGTAAGGTTACTTCCTTCTCCTAAGATAAATATTGTCTGATTATCTACATAGGCTCTGCTTCCGTTTGGGAAGTTCATGAGGGCTCATTGCCGCCCTCATACTCCCGCTACCCGCGACCTTCGCTCCTTTCAGTCGACTTCGGTAATGCGGGTTGTCCCTCATTCCACTGGTCTAAATGGCCAACTAAATGTCCATTTTCTCCACTCCTCTTGAGTTATCGTTGCTAAACTAAACGCTTTCATAAATTCATATGGATCTTCATATCTTTCTAATGGTGTATTATCTATAAGCTCTTTCGGAGCTACCTCATAATCTATTTCTAAATCATACCTATGATACATAGCTATCTTTGCATAGATTATTACAAACATATGTAAATAAAAGTCATAATTCGGATTCAAATCATACATTAACTTTTTTGCAAGTCTCGGCTCCATCATTAATTCTATCGCTTCTTTCATTTTTTCTTTGTTTCCCTCTGATAACGCTTTTAAAAACAACTGTCCTGTATAAAAATATACATAATGTTTACTTTCCTTGCACTCCTTCAAATATGCTTCACTTCTTTTTCCTACTTCTTCCATATCCCCTTTTATTGCTAACAAAACATTTCTTAATATAAACAAGCTTATTTTACTATTAATCATCATATTTTTATATACTCTTTTCATTTCATCATAATCATTTGGGGTTATTACTTCCAAATTATTCATTAGAAATTCTATAAAGTCTCTATTATTTGATTCCATTAGTACAAATAAATCGCCAACTCCTCGAACAAATCTTTCTCGAACTTTTTGACCCAAAAGCCTTAGTTTTGCTGATATATAGGAATTTAATCTATGTGTTTTTATATCTTTTTCTATCAATAAATTTTTAGATGACATTTCTTCATAATCTATTGATAAACTATACATACACCATAGTTGATCTCCTACTCTATTTTGAATATATTCAAGACTTTCTTTTTCTGACTTTTTATCAATTCCACTAACTAAAATATGACGTAATCCTCTTTCATATTTTGTTTTTCCTGCTACTACATTCACTCTTATCACTCTCCGTTATTTATTTTTTATTATTACGGGTACTATTTTTAATTCTCCTGTATCTTTGTCTATTACTGTTACTCCCGTTCTTAATTTATCGTATTTTCTAGCTTGTTCAATTAATTTTCTTGTAGGACTATCCTTATCAAGTTTCATTAAAACATTATCTACCCATTCAGATGATAATTGTCTTGTTCCACCTACTCCCTTATTAGATAAATTCACAGTTCCTTTATTAGAGAGCTGCTTACTTTCCAGTATCCATACTTCTCCTGTCTTCTCGTCCTTTATCACATGGTCAAAACCATTATTTGAACCATATTTCCCCTCATATACCGTTATATTCGGGTCTTTTTCAAATGCTGTGTTAAATACTTTTTCCGTTATCCTTCCACTACTGTCTTCTCCTCTCATTACAGTCTTTACATCTTTTGATACTTCAGATGGTGTATTTAAAGTTTGTGAATGTTTATTTACATTTTTTGAACCTATCTTATTAGAAGTCAATGGTGTTTCTGTATATTTTAAATCTCCAAGTCCTGAACTATATTCTGTATTTTTTAAATTTTCATTACCCCCTGAAGATTTATAGTTAAATGATTTTTCTTTATTATTTGAATAATTACTCTCAAATGAATTATTCTCTTTATAATCATTTTTAACAGGCTTCTTTAATACTATCTCTTCTGTTTGAATTTTTGTTGCTTCTATTGTACTTTTTTCTATTATTTCAGGATTTACTTTAGGATTTTCTTTTGGTATTACCTTTATTGTATATGTTATTCCTCCTGATTTATCTTCTTTTACACTGTTAGTTACATCTCTCATAGGCTTTTTACCTGAGTTAGAACTTATCGGTTTTATATTTGTATTATTTTGTATTTTTGTTTCTTTCGGAACTTCTAAAACTCCTTCTGAATTTTCAACTAATACTATATCTTGTGGCTTTCCTTTCGTACTTGAAGATTCATTTTTGGTATGAGAAACTTCATTTTTAGCTCTTACATTACTATTTCCATTCCCTAATATCACTGCTCTCTTAGCTTCATACATCGGTCTATAAGTTTGTACGTACTGTGAGGCATATTGCATGCCTTGTCCTGTCATCATATTTAATACATCATAATCATCTTCACCAAAACCTATAGTTGTCATTGTACTTTTTATTGGATTTATTATTCCTTTAAAACTTCTATTTACATTTGCTTCTTTTCCTGCCTTTAACTTTGCATACTCTTCTCCCGGTGTCCCTTTTATTGTATATCCTTGATTTGTAAAGCCTTGAAGTATTTTTTGTCCGCCCATAAATGCCTCATTCCCTCCAAAGCTTACATTTGCTGCTCCTGCTCCTGCTGCTAAACATCCTCCTCCTGCTGTTTCCACACACGTTCCAAGACCTATACCAACTGCACTTGCTCCTGCTCCCGCTCTTATTACTCCTCCTGCTCCCTGTGCTGTTCCTTCTATTACCATTCCGACTTTTTCTTCTTTATTCATTTCAGCATATTCTTTTGTTAACCCATATCCTTTTATGAATAAGCCGCCACTCGATATCCCTCTTCCTGCATTTATATCTCTTCTGAAATCTGATATTGTCGGTTGTGGTGTAGTGTAATAATAATATTGTTCATTATTTGCTAAATATTTTTCTTCAAACCATTCTTTTGATGCTTTTGCTTTTGGATTTCCCAGACTTTCTTCTATTAAATATTTTCCTTCAAGTGTATTTATAAGTTTAATATTATAATCCTTATACTCACTTCTCAAGTCAGGATTTTTAGATAAATATATTAAATAATCATAGTCTTCTTTACTTACTATTCTTCTTCCTATATATTTTTTACTTATCTCAGCTATTTCTTTATTTTTTTCTTCCTGTTTTTTCCTTTCTTCTTCCTGTCTTTTCTTCGCTTTTTCTGCTTCTGCTGCTTTTCTCTTTTTCTCATTTCTTGCCTTTACTTCTGTTGCTTTTTCTTTTATCGCATTTTTTGATTCTTCTATTGTTTTCTTTCGCTTATCTCCTCCTGCTATTACATTTTTAGTATCTTTTCCAAGAACTTTTCCTGTCTTGCCAAAGGTTTCTGCTACTTTACCTAAACCTCCTTTTATGTCTCCTTTTCTTAATCTTGCTCCCGCTTCTCCCAGTCCTGCAAAAAATTTATCTATATGAGCTTTTGTAAAGTCCCCACTAACCTCACTATCAGGATCAAATTGTGCGTACTCAAAGTCATATGGATTTACTTTCTTATCGCCCTTTCCTTTTGTTCTGTCTTCTATTTCCTTATACGCTATCTCTCCTGCGACCGTTCCTTTTTCCTGTCCTTCTCCGTTAGGTTTCGTTCTTCCTCTGTCAAACTCGTTTCTTATACCCCACTCTCTTCCTATTCCTGCTCTTATCTCATCCTCATCTGCATTCTCATTTATGTATATCTTTCCTGTTACCTTATCGTAAAAGTAATTTATCTCCTGTCCTTGTTCTCTTACCTGAGCTATTCTGTCTTTTATCTTTTCAGGTAAGTTAGGATCATCTGGATTAAATCTTCCTCCTATCCCAAGCCGTTTCTGTACTTCAGGGTCACTTAAATCTCCTTCTGCTATTAACTTCATATCTGGAGCTGTCTTTACCCTTATTATATTTTCCTTTATCTCTTCATATCTTCTCTTTTCTGATTGTGATATGTCGCTGTTATCATCTCCTCTTAATATATTATCTATTTTCTTTAAGGCTCCTTCTACCGTTGCACTGCCTTCAAGTACTGCTATCCCTACATCTTCTTTAAACTTTGCAGGATGTAATGCATAATCTATAGTTTGACTTTCTACATATACATTTGTACTGCTATGGTCATCTCTTGTTGTTTTATTGGCTTTACTTCTGTCTCTGTTTATAGGGCTTCCTGTTGCACTTCCTATTTCTACATTTCCTATTACTGTATGTCTTGTTATTCCTTCTTTTCTATGATTTTCATTACTTATTCCCGCTCCGCTTGTTCCTATTGAGCCGCCTGTTGTTGTTAAACTGTCATGATTGTATAAGTCTTTTCCTTTGTATTCATTTATCTTTAGTTTTCCGTTTCCTTCTACTCCTATTATTCCTGCTGTATTTTCTGCTTTCCCTATTGTAAGGTTACTTCCTTCTCCCAAGATAAATGTTGTCTGATTATCTACATAGGCTCTGCTTCCGTTTGTTTGGCTGTAGTTTACACTTCCTCCTGTAGGTACTCCTTTGGAGCTTAGATTTACATTTATTCCACTGCTGCTTCCTGTTGTTCTGCTTATGTTCTGTTTACTTTCCTCTACAAGGTTTTCTATACTCCCTGTTACTTTGCCACCTTCCTGAAGTCTATGAGGGGCTCATTGCCGCCCCTCATACTCCTGCTACCCGCTTTCTACGCTCCTTACGTCGACTCCGAAAATGCGGGAATTTTTTTAATGATTTCTATTCAAGCATTTTTATAGAAGTACATTCATTTTCTCTACCTGTTAAATATTTTTAACGCAAAAATTAAGATATTTCAATTTTGATCTTTCATTATATCAATAATTTTATATAATTCTTGTTTTCTAAAATCATAAACTCTATTATAACTTTTCACGAAAGAAAAAAATGTAAAAAACAGCATAATTAATAATATTATTAAACATCCTTTTTTATAATTTTTAAAAGCACAATATAATAATATTATATACATAATTATGTATATATACATGCATATATATATTTTATAAATTTCTAAGTAATATATATTCGGTAATATTAATATAAATAATAAAAAACTAAATAAATTTATTAGCAATATTCTATTTCTATATTTTATATCAAACAAAATACGAAATGTTATTATTATATTAAAAACAAATAATATAAATTGCTCATAAATATCACTTCCTGAAAATAAAATTATACAAAATATCCACAATAATAAGAGCATAATTCCTTTTTTTAATACTAAAACCATTTTTCTCTCCAAGCTCCTCCAATCTTCATATATTTCTTCAATATTTTCTTCATGTTTATATTATTACTTCTATCTCTTCCCTTATATTCTAATTCAAACTTAAATTCTTTAGCTTTTTTTTCATTAACTAATTTTTTCATAGCGGAATCTTCAAAATTAATTGAAACATTTTTTAACCCTGTTTTTTCTTCAATTAATTTCTCATCAAACTTAACATTTTTATTGAGCATTCTTATTTTTCCAGGATGCCAGTCATACATATCTTCTATTGAATATTTGACATTCGATATTTCTATACTCACATTCTCTTGATCAATCTTCTTTACTTTAACTTTTGCTTCTGTTTTCAATATTGTAGCACCAAATGTGAAAAAAAAGTCTGCTGCTTTTTTTATATCTTCTTTTTCGGATATTTTAACAGATGTTTTCCAATAATCATTGAATTCTATAGATTCGCCTATTTTCATTTTATCAAATCCTCCATAGTCTTTATTTATTTTATCAAGTGCTACTAATGGTGTTCCTTTAAATCCTGAGAACCATTCTCCACCCTCACTTTTTCCTGACTCTATGGAAAAAAATCTATTAATATTTCTCTGCTCTGCTTTTTTTACATCATCATAACCTCTATACCATTCTTCATCAATTTTCAATGATGTTCCTTTATTATTTAAAAAATGTTCCAAAGCTTCTGCTGAATGAATCAATCCCTGTTTTTTAGATTCTAATATATATTCTCTAGAATTCCTTATTATTTCTTCTGCACTCATTTTTCCTAGTAACTTATATTCTTTATCTCCAACATGTTCACCAAAATCAGCTTTACTGTAATCTTTTCCATCTGACTTTGTCTGTATCTGTATATTTCCTTCCTGATACGTCTTATTAAAGAAGTCATTCGTTGCTCTTCCCGTACTTTCCAACCCTTTTTCTTCCGAACCTTCTGGTACTTTTCTTTGTCTTCCTTCTACTTTTCCTATTACATGACTGCCTTCTTCTGTTATCGTTCCGATTAACCCTGCTCTGTCTTGGTTTTCTTTTGCTTCTGTGTTTATTATTATCGTATGTTTTCCGTCTTCTCCTACATACGCTGTTCCTGCCTTTATTTTTCCTTTCTCATCTATTAGTTGCGGTGCTTTGTCCGGTGTCGTAAATACTATATTTATATCATAGCCTAAGTCTTTGTAAGTATCTTTTAGTGTCTTTGATATATCTTCCTGGGTTGTTGATACTTTCAGTCTTTCTCCTGCTATGTTTTCTATGGTTCTTTGTATTCTTGTCTCACTTAACTGTCCTAAGAAGTTTCTGTTATCATCTCCTCTGTCATTTAATGATTCTTTTATTGCTCTTCCTATATCTCCTATCTCGTCTTTTGCTTTCCCTATATCTTCTTTAAGTTTTGAAGGGTTTGTTGCATAATCTATTGTCTGTCCTTCTATATACACATTTGTACTGCTGTGGTCATCTCTTGTTGTTTCATTGGCTTTACTTCTGTCTCTGTTTATAGGGCTTCCTGTTGCACTTCCTATTTCTACATTTCCTATTACTGTATGTCGTGTTATGCCTCCTTTTCTATGGCTTTCATTGTTTACGCCTATTCCATTGACTTTTGCTCCGCCTTTTCCAAAGTCCACTCCTATTGAGCCACCTGTTGTTGTTAAGTTATCATGATTATGTAAATCTTTTCCTTTGTATTCATTTATCTTTAGTTTTCCGTTTCCTTCCACTCCTATTATTCCTGCCGTATTTTCCACTTTCCCTATTGTAAGGTTACTTCCTTCTCCCAAGATAAATGTTGTCTGATTATCTACATAGGCTCTGCTTCCATTCGTTCTGCTTCCGCTTATTGAAGCTGAACTCGGTACTCCGTTTGAACCTATCCCCAGTGTTACTCCACTGCTACTTCCTGTTGTTTTACTTATGTTCTGTTTACTTTCTTCTACAAGGTTTTCTATTGTTCCTGTTACTTTGCCACCTTCCTGATTAAAGCCACTCAGTCTCATATTTTTTGTGCCGTTATGAACTTCTTCTACATTCGTAAATCTTCCATTCTGATACAGTGTTTCTTCTGTATTCATATTACTTCTTGTTACTGATACACTTCCACCGTTGCCTGTCGTCTGTATTTTATGTCCGTATCCTACTGTTGCTCCTGCACTTATTCCGAAACCTTTTGAATTACTGCTGTAACTGTTATGTAACTCTACTGCTTCTTTATTGATATTTTCTACATCATTATAGATGAATTTTGTATCTTTTGCCTGTGTTCCTATGTAGTTTATGTTCTTTACGTTATTATACGTTATGCTTGACTCTTCGTTAATGCCTTTTATTGTCGTTACTACTGCACTTTCTTCATGAGAGTTTGTTTCACTTTTTGATGTATTAAATCCTACATCCAATCCTATATTCGCATAGAAGTTGTTATTTGCCGAAGCATCTTTTACTCCCTGTTTTCCTACACTTCCATTTTTATCGTAGTTTCTTTGTCTGTTTCCTTGATTTCCTGCAAGGCCATGTACAGTACCGGTCATAAAGTTTACAGCATTTACTGCTCCTCCTACTGTATCTCCTTTTTTTATCTGATCTACTGCTTCTTTTGCCTGTTTTACTCTGTCAAGGGCTGGACTTTTTACACTTGCTGTTACTCCTATATAGCTGCTCTTTGAGGTTGTCGATACATCTCTTGTGTCTTTTCTTGCTCCGTATGTTACATCTCCGTTATTTATTTCTATCTTTCCATGCTCAAAGTCTGTCGCTGTTATCTCTGCTCCGTTATTTAAAGTCGTATTATGTCCTACATGCAGACTTGATTTTGCATTTATTGTGCTTTTTTCATCATATGTATTTTTACTCTTTCCGTATCCTGCACTTACACTCGTTCCCTTTGCACTTGCACTGAAGCCGCTTTTCTTTTCTTCATTATAGTAAGTATTATGCAACTCTCTTGAGTCTGTTGTTACTTTTCCTCCTACAAAGCTGTTATCTCCTATATAGATATTACTTCCTATGCCTGTTACTGTTCCTGATATATTTGCATTTTCACCTATCTTAAAGTTACTTGCTGCATTTTCTTCTGTATGACTTTGGGTAAAGCTGCTTTCTCTATAGCCTAATCCTTTCTGTCCTGTTCTTTTCTCTACATCATATTCGTTTACTGCTGATTCTGCTTTTACATTGCCTACCTTCAGTCCTTTTCCGTCTTCTACTACAAAAGCTGACCCTTTAAGGTTTATATCTCCTACTTTTCCTGTTGCTTTTTCTGCTACTATTCCAGACCCTATATGTTCTTTTGACTTATATGTTTGATAGTTACTGCTGTTTCTTCCGAATCTGTCATCTCCATTTAGTTCAAGGGCATTTTCATTTATATTGCCTGTTAATTGTAACTCAAGATTTTTTGTCGCTAATGCTCCTCCTGTGCTGTTGTAATTGTTTGCCTCAAGATAAACTGCCGATCCTGATATTTCTCCTATATTTCCCAGTTCTTCGTATTTACTTCTGAAGTTTTCTCCCAAGTCATAACCTTTTGTTACTTTTGTTCCGTTGTTTATTATATCTCCGTTTTTAGCTATTAATTCAGTTCTTTCTACTGATACTATTTTTCCGCCTATATTTTCTATATTGCCTTCTAAAGCTGTTACTCTTACTTGTCTTCCTGTTATTTCTGCTCTTTCATTTGCTACTGTTTCATTTCTTACTTTATTTGCCTTTACTAATGTTACTCCTGTTGTCGAACCTATTTTAAGTCCTTTATTTTCATAGTCTCCTTTTATATTTACCAATGTATAGTCGGTCCCGTACATTTTACTTCTTCCGTCTACTTCCAGTTTTTCTATTGTTGCTTTTGATAAATATATTTTAGGTACTAATGTCTTTTTACCGTTTAATGTTTCATATTCATACCATATTATATCATTTTTTAAGTTATTTATCTGGTCTTTTGTTAAAGCTACTCCCTGTCTTAACTGTAAGTCTTTTTTCGCTGTTGTTGCATTATCTATCAGTTGTTTTGTCAACTTTTCTCCTGACAGTCCGTTTATGTATCTTGTTCCCAGTTTTTCCATTAATGTCTGTTCTATCAGCATATTATCATAATATGCATCTCCCAACAGTTTTACTCTGTCCCAGTCTTCCACATAACCCATTCTGCTTAGGAAGTAATCTCCTCCATAGTAGTTTCCTCTTGTTATGAACTCTGTTCTGTTTTCTATTACATATCTTGAACTCGGATCTGTTGAAGGAACATAAAGACTCCCTATATTTATTCCATTTCTTTGGCTTATTCCTGTGTTGCCGGTGTTTATTCCCGATATATTTATCGGGATTATACCAGTATTCTTTACTTCTGTTATTCCTGATATATTTTTTACTATTTCTATATTCTGTTTATCTACATTTTTTGAATATGTAGGATTTGTACTTAGTTTTCCTTTGGCTTCTTCATAAGATTCTCCTACTATCTTGCTTGTATCTACCGACAGTATCTTTCCTTCTATTACACTTGGTTGTCCTGCTACATAAGCTGTTCTTATTGTAGGAGATAGGAATCTGTAATATCCCACATAATATGTCGATTTCTTACTGTGTTTGCTTTTATGATACCACCACTTTAAGTTCTCCATTCCGTCTCTTAACTGTACGGGATTATTTGTATCTATTGTTACTCTGTTTACTATTTTCGGTGCATCTACTTTTGTTAAGCCGTCTGATGATATTATTCCGTCTATATTGTTTACTTCTCCTGTGGAAGTTATTTTTACATCTCCTCCTGATATTACCGCAAACTCTGTCTGTGCTTCACTTTCTATTTTATTTACAAGGGGTATTATCGGAAATTCTGCTGAATTTAACATTATTCCGTCTTCATTTGCACGCATTCTGTTTTTTACTATATCTTCCATATTCTTTGCTATGTAAGACGGCTCTTCAGGTTTTTTCAATCCTGTAAGCCAATTATGAAACACCTGCCATTTATCCCCTTCATTACTCGGATCTGCATAATAGTTTCGCTCCCAGCTTCCAGGCTGATTTCTTTGCATCATCTTCGTTTCATCCGTATATATTGTTCCGTCCCATGCTTCCCAATACTTTTTATACTTTGTCAGATCTCCCGCTTTTCCTATGTTATTTACTACATTTGCCGTTATGTCTACTAATCTGCTTCCCTTTATTTTACCCACTTTATTATCTACTGTTGCGGCAGTTAAGTTTATTTTTCCCTGAGATAATATTTCAGCTCCGTTATTTACTATACTTTCACTTGCATTGGCTGTAAGTTCGTTTGTTGTAAATATTGTTTTGCCTTTTGCATTTATTATATTTTTCCCTTTTAATGTCAGGTCATTTGCTGCGATTAAGTCATTATTTTCTATATTTTCTGTTGCTGTTATATTTCCTTTGCCTGTTTCCACTTTCTTATTATTTACAAACGTTTTTGATGTTGCTGTAAGTTCATTGGCGTTTATCTTGTTATCATTTCTTATCGTATTTGTTGCGTTTATTATTCCTTTTCCTACTGAAATGATATTTTCATTCACAAAGTCTGTCGTTGTTGAAGTATATTCATTAGCAGATATTTCTCCTTTATTTTCTGTTATCCCTGTTGCTTCGGTTATTAATTTATCTGCTTCTATCTTATTTTTATTTATTATGTTCTGCGAAGAGACTGCTATATCATTTCCAATTATTAAACCGTTATTTGTTACATCTTTTATTGCCGTAACATCTGCTTTTACTACTGTCATTTTATTATTATTTATTAAATTTTCAGTTTTTAACGTTAAATCATTTGAAGCTATTTCATTATTATTTATTATATTTTTATTTATATTGATTTTAGCTTTATCTGTTGATATTTTCCCATCGTTATTTACATTGTCAGCTTTCAATGTTAAGTTATCCACTGCCAATGTTCCTTTATTTTCAAAGTTTTTCTGTATATCAAAATCGGCAGATTTGGAATCTGTCTTTTCGTTATTCACAAAACTTTCGACTTTTATTTTCGCTTCATTTGAAGTCAGTTTCTTACTTGTTACATTTTTTGAATCTATAATTATTTTATTCGCCTTTATTTCATTACTTGATATATCTTTTGAGGATATATTAAGATTCTCTGCCAAGATGTTTCCTTTATTATTTATATTATTGCTTATTGCAAGACTTATATTCTGTCCTTCTATGGAGTTTGAATCAAGATTTTCGGCTTTTATTTTTGCAGTATTTGAATATATTATATTACTGTCGATATTTTTTGTTGCATTCAAGTTAAGTTCATCTGAAATAATTTCATTATTTTTAATATCCCCGGTATTTACATTTACCTTACTTCCTGTTATATTTCCTGTATTTATTATATTTCGGGATATATCAAGGTTTATATTTCGGCTTTTCAATTTATCGGTTGTAAGGTTTATTCCTTTTATCTCTGTATTGCCGGCTTCTATTTTATTACTTGATATTGTTTCGCTGTTTATTTTCAGGTTATCTGCTGTTATCCCGTTACTGTTTAAACTTTTGGAATTAATATCAAGATTATTTGCAAGGATATTTCCTATATTATTTATGTTATTACTTATTGCAAGGCTTATATTCTGTCCTTCCATTACATTTGTTTTCAGGTTATTCCCCGTTATATTTACACTGTTTGCTGATATTTTGTTACTTTCTGTATTTCCTGTATTAAGTGTAAGGTTTCCTGCTGTAAGTTCGCTATTTTTAAAGTTTGATGATGATATATTTACATTTTGAGCTGTTATTTCTTTTCTGTTTTCATAGTCTTTTGCTGTTATATTCAGATTATTTGCATTTATTTTGTCTGTTTTCAGGTCTTCTGTTTGTATTTCCGCGTTTTTTGATATGATTTCTTTTATATCTGCATTACCGTTTATTTTCATTCTTATATCATTTTCCGATAATACACTTGATTTTAAGTTTACTCCTATCCCTTTTTCTGTCGATATGATGTTTACCTGTCCGTTTGAATAGATTGAGCCTAATGCTCCTCCGTTTAATGATAATGCAGGTTTATTATCTGCTGTTATTATGGGTGTTACTATTCCTGCAAGATTTACTTCATTCTGCCCCAGTATTATATTTACATCTTTCTGTCCTACTATTTTTCCTGCCAGTTCCTGTGTTCTTGTTATTATATCTACTCTTTCTACATTTGATATATCGAGTCCTTTTTCCCCTATTATTACTTTTCCGTCTCTTGTTGTAAAGGACACAACATCTCCATCCTGTATATTTATCTTTCCTGTTACAAGGGCTGCTCGATTTACATTTATGAATCCTCCTCCGTTTACATATATTCCGTTCTCATTTGCAATAAAAAGATTTATCGGTCTTGGTGATAATGCCGATATGTAGCCTTCTATTTCACTTCTGTTTGCTCCTGTCACTTTAAATACTACTGTTCTTGCTTCCTGTCCTGGTCTTAGGTTAGGATTTGGATTTACTATTCCTGATAAGTGTCCTCTTCCCACTCCTGTATTATTTAATATTTCGACTCCCCTTTGGTCTACGTTGAATTCTTTAAAGGAGTTTACGGAAGTTCCTTTATCTGTAGGTGTGGATATATTTATTACAGGTACTCCGTTTGGAGCTCTGTCCACATTTACATTTTGAGGAACATTAGGGTCCACTTCTATTCCTGCCCCGAATATATTAAAGGACATAAAAAGACTTAATAGAAGTGCTGCTATTACTCTATTTAATTCCTTTCTTATTTCTTTCATAATTTTCTCCTTTCGTGTTTCATATATCTTCCTTTTTTACAAAAAAGGAAGCGAAAAAATTTGGCAACTCATATTTTACAGACTCAAAAATGTTCGTTCGCTATGAAAACAAAATAGTTGTTTTCATTTTACGCTCACTATCACATTTTTCACGTTGTAAAATCTGAATGTTGCAATTACAAATGTTTTCTTCTCTCCGACATTAAAATTTCACTTCGAGAAATACGAATGTAACGTCATAAAAACAACTGTCTGAGCGTAGCGAGTTTGTTGTTTTTATAGTGGAATGATGTTATTTCGAGTTAGTAAAATTTTAGTCGGTTATTTTTGGCTACTTTTTTCTTAAAAAAGTAGATTTATATTAAAAAGAATATTTTACAGTCATACTCGCATAAACCTCATGATTTTTAGGTTTCACATACTCACTTTGACTGAATGCCTTTGCATAAGATACATCTATATCAAAATATGTACTTGAAAATCTTATCCCTATACTTCCTCCTTTTACTTTCCCAAGTCTGTATTCGGATTCATCATGATTATTCTTTGTTTCTCCTATTCCGTATGATATATACGGTATCAGTCTCTGTTTTTCATATCTGAATGTGTATGATAGTTCTGCCAATACTGAATATCCGCTGTCTCCTGATATATTATCATATTGATATCCGGGTACACTTCCTATTCCCCCTATACTCACCTTTTCACTTCCGTAATTTACATCTTTTGACTTCTGCATTTCTGCTGTCAGTCTGAATGCTGCATTCTTTATGGGCTTATACCAGTAAAAACTTGCATTGTATCTTGTTGCTTCAGCTTTCGGTGCTGTTTCTCCTTTTTCTATATCTTTTTCTCCATGGAATATTCTCATTCCTTTACTGTATGATACAGATAAGCCGCTTACTCCCTTAAACAATGCAAAGTCATAATTTACTCCCAATGTTCCTATTGTTAAGTTTCTGTTTGTCAGTTCCACATCTTCAAAATATGACTTACTGTTTTTTCTTTTTATTTCTATATTTCCTGTAAGTTTACTTTTATTATCTCGATACAATATTTTTGATAAATTTGCCATCAGTGATGTACTTGATCCTGATAAATCATATATTGTGTTATACGCATAAGTTGACCTTCTGTATACACTCTTATTTCCGCTTAATACTAACGAGTAACTTCTGAAAGGTATTCTGTATGTTATATTCCACAGTAAAGTCTGTCTTTGAGGGGGAAGTAATCCGTGTATCTTAGGATCGTATCCCGGTACAGGTCCGCTCGGTGCTATTTGTCCCGGTAAAAGTTGTGATTCAGGTATCTTCCAGCTTCTATCCACTTTCTTTCTTTTTACTCCCTGTATATTCATACTTAAAAGGTCATTTACTCCTAAGGGACTTTCTATATCAAGTCCTATCTTAAGTCTGTTTTTTCCTCCCTGTTCATCTCCGTAATTATTATATCCTACACTTACTGTTGTTTTTCCTTTTATTTCGTTTTTTGCAATTATATTAGAAAAGCCTTCTTTATCAGAGGGCTCTATGTTTACTGCAAAATTATTTGATGCATTTTTATTAAAATTATCTGTCATTGTATCTATATCTCTTATATTCAGCACATTACCTTTAGTTTTGGGCTTATTAAAAAATATTTTTAATTTATCTGCAAAACTGTTGTTATTCAGTTTTATTTTATCTATTCTTCCCGTTATTACTTCAAAAGTAATTTCCCCTTGCTGTATATTGTCGGTATTAACATTAATTCTGCTTGTAACATATCCCTTTTTTACGAGTATTGCATTAGCTTCATTCAATAATATATTTAATTCTTTCACACCTATTTCTTTATATTTGTATTTTTTACTTAACTGAAATTTATCTCCCTCAGATAAAAGTTTATCTTTATCTATTATTTGAAGGTCTTTTAATAGAAAAGTCGTTACATTTTCTTCTTCTACAGATTTAACTTCTATGTCAGGAGTAAATTTACTGCCTTCAATTTCTTTTCTTCTGTTTTCCTGTTCATTAAGTTGCCTTTCCTGTTCAAGTCTTTGCTGCTCTTTATCAAGAAGCCTGTTTGCCTCATCTTTGGGAGCTGCATTAACAACAGCCGAACACAAAAGAAGAAAAAAAGAAAGATTTTTTATTTTCTTCATTAAAACTCCTTTCTTTAGTTTTATTAAATTTTCAAATTTCATTATATCTTCCTTAGAAGAATACCTTTATTTTCAATAAAAGTCAATACTATTTTTCATATTATTTTTTAATACTTAAATTTGTTTTATTTATGTTTTAGGTTTTTCAGTATATTAAAATACATATTTTTACAAAAAATAAATTTTTATTATAGAAACTGCATTCTACAACCTTATCACAATCACCCTGCTCATCTCATTCAGTTTTTCTTCTATATCACTATTCGCCTTTATTTTCAAGGTTACTCTGTCAGAATAATTTCTCTCGGAAATTTCTATATTGTATTTTTCCCCGTTTATATTCAAAAATGAATCTACTTCCGAAGTAGATTCATAATCATAATCCAGTATAAATTCGGATTTTTCAACATATTCCGTTATTTCCGCCTCATTTATCGCAAGTTTTGCAGTTTTTGCATAGTTTCTTATAAGACCGCCTGCCCCCAGTTTTATCCCTCCGAAGTATCTTGTAGCAACTATTGCTACATTATAAATGTCAAGTATATTAAGTATTTCCGCCATAGGTTTTCCCGCAGTATTTGTCGGCTCACCATCATCATTATATTTAAAATACTCCTGTCCATTTTCCATTACTCTGTAAAGAGGAACGTTGTGAGTAGCTTCAGGATGCTTTTTCCTTACCGATTTTATAAATTTTTCAGCTTCGTTTACACTTGAAACAGGCTTTATATATCCTATAAATTTTGATTTTTTTTCTTCAAATTCTATGATTGTTTCTTTTGATACTGTTTTCAATTTATTTTACCTCATTTTAAATTTATTTCGTCCATAAGTCCTTCTTTTTCAAATTGTCTGTATTTTTCAGTTTTTATAAATTTTTTCATTATTTTTTCAATGGATTTTTCATTTATTTCATCTTTATTTTTCGTATCCGTTAAAGCTCCGAACATAATTTTGAAAACAGGAGTCATTATTGTCATCATCATAGTAAAAACATCTTTTTCCTTATTATATTCGAGGACATCTTTGGATACTTTCTTATTTGCAATATTTTGAATATAATCATCTATTCCTTTTTCAAGCTCATCGTTAAAAACATAAAAGAATACTCTCAAAATCTCTACATCCAACTGTCTTGAATAAACTTCCTCATCGGAAATTCCCGATTCTTTCATGAGAGAACTGTTATTCAGTATTTTATTCAATTCTCCCGTTTTAATAATCCCTGTAGAAATAAATTCTTTTATTCTTTTGTTTTCTTTTTCAGTATCTTTATTGTTATTTTCGGCTTCTTCTTTCATTTCGAGCATTTTATAAAATTCCGTCATTTTCAGATAAAATACATTTTTACTGCTGTCTTTAACTTTTTTAAAATATTCGTTCATTTTATCTCTTTGACCTGAAAGGAAAAAATATTCTCCAAGAAAGAAATTTTTAGCATCTTCAGGAATTTTTGCTTTTAAATACAGATTTTCATATTCTTTTATTTCTTCATTTCTTTCTTTACTCTTAGCTATTCCCAGTATTTTTTCAAGGATAATATAGTTATTTTTATCTTTTTTAAAAAGTTCTTTCGCTTTTTTTAGCTGCTGTGTTCTCTTTTTTTCTGTCGTTCCGCCTTCAGAACTTTCATTTAAAGTCGTATCTCCTATTTCTTTATCCAGTTTGATTGTTTCGTTTATTATTTCCTGTTTTATTCCCAATTTTGATAAATTTTCCTGTATATATTCTTTTCTCGTAAAGGCATTTGCTCCGAAACTTATTCCGAAAAGCATCGTTAAAATCAACAATATTTTTTTCATCATTATATCTCCTTTTAAAACAATTTTTTAGACTTTCTATATAACATCCACAGGTATTCCCAAATTTGTCAGATTTATGAAAAAATCCAGAAGCTCCATGAAAATTCCTCTGAAAACACCCGAATAAACTATTATAAATACAATTATTATTCCGTATTTTTCTATCTGATTGTAAAAACTTCTGACTTTTTCTCCTGCCATTGAATATACTATTCTTCCTCCGTCAAGGGGCGTAATCGGTATCAGATTGAAAAAAGCCAGTGCCAGATTTATTATATACATATATAAAAATACTGTCAGCAGTGTGTCGGACATAAAAAAGTCTACCGAGTGTGCAAGAGTTCTCAAAGCAATCAGCGAAATCCCGGCTATTATTAAATTCACTACAATTCCCGCTATTGCCACGCAGAAAAGCCCCAATCTGTTGGGTTTCAATCTGTAAAAATTAACCGGAACAGGCTTTGCCCAACCTATTACAAAAGGAAATCCGCTTAATATAAGCAGTATAGGCAACAGCATTCCGAACAGATCCAGATGTTTTAAAGGATTCAGTGTAAGCCGTCCGGCTCTTTTGGCAGTATCGTCTCCGAATCTGTACGCCACGTATCCATGAGCAACTTCGTGCAAGGTCATAGAAATTACGAACACGCACAGTGAAATTACTATATCCCAAGAAAAATTAAAATCCGAAATCCCTCTAAAAAGCATAAATCCTAAAACTGTAATAATTACAGCTAATTTCAATTCGGTATTTTTCGGGTTCATCATTTTAAATTTATTGTAATATCTTTTTATATTATTCATTTTTCAACCTCTTTTACTATAATCTCTGTTTATACGGTATTATATCATAATTTTAATTTTTATGCTTGACTGTTTTTTATTAATCGTGTTAAATTAGATATATAAAAATAAGGAGGGCAAAGCTGAATTAATTTGTTTCAGTTAAAAATATGAGTATAAATTGGAATTTCCCCGAGAGTAACTACTCTCAAAGAATGGGAATAAGCGAAGCCGGGATTGAAACTTTCAGAGGTTCTCTTTTCGGCTCTCTGGCAAAGGAAATATGCCAAAATTCCCTTGATGCACAACTGAATTTTTCGGAACCTGTAACCGTAGAATTTTCAAAATTCAACATTAAAACGGATAGTATTCCCGGATATTCAGAGCTGAATGAAGCTTTAAAAAAATGTT
The DNA here is from genome assembly GCF_007990505.1 of Pseudoleptotrichia goodfellowii. Taxonomy (NCBI): domain Bacteria; kingdom Fusobacteriati; phylum Fusobacteriota; class Fusobacteriia; order Fusobacteriales; family Leptotrichiaceae; genus Pseudoleptotrichia; species Pseudoleptotrichia goodfellowii. The sequence goes on from NZ_AP019822.1 coordinate 2,142,298, forward strand.
TACATTCGGATTCCGACGAAAAGGCGAAAAAGTTTTTTGAAAATGCCTGTAAAAAAATGGAAAATCCGAAAATAAGTATATTAAGAGCGAGCGACTTCAATACTACAGGATTAAGAGGTTCCAGAGAATCCAATATGTCTATCAATCCTTGGCAAAGTCTTGTAAAATCTTCGGGTATTTCGGATAAATCCTCTGTTTCCGGAGGAAGCTACGGTATCGGAAAATCAGCTCCTTTTGCATGTTCAGACATAAGAACAGTATTTTACTCTACTTTTGATACGGAAAATGTTTTGGCTACTCAAGGTGTTTCCAGACTGATTTCCTTTCCTATAAGCGAAGATAGATTTACACAGGGTATCGGATACTACGGCGAAACTGAAAAAAATACTCCTGTTTTCAAGGATTTAAATTTGGATAATTCTTTTAAAAGAAAAGGAAGAAGAGGAACAGATCTTTATATATTGGGATTCAGAGAAGATTCCAAATGGAAAGAAGAACTTATTTTTGCCGTACTGGAAAATTTCCTTATATCGATTTATAACAGAAACCTTATCGTAAAAGTCGATGAAACGGTTATTTCAAGAGAAACTCTGAAAGAAACGATAGACAATCTGAAAATAAGTGAAAAAAAGAAAAATCACTTTATCGTTGATTATTACAGAGTACTTCTTTCTACTTCCGGCAATAATGTTGTAGATAACAGTTTCCTTTTAGGCGATAATTTTAAAGATTTGGACGATTTTGAACTGAGAATTTTATATGACGACCTTAACAGAAAAGTTTTAATTTCCAGAAGTAACGGGATGAAAATCTTCGACTTGGACAGATTTCCGTCTTCACTTCAGTTTTCAGCGGTTTTCACTCTGAAAGGTGAAAAACTTAACGGATATTTCAGAGAAATGGAAAGCCCTCAGCATGACAGCTGGGAACCTGACAGACATTCGGACAAAAATGCAAAAAATATGCTGAAAGAGCTGAAACTTTTTATAAGGAATAAAATCGTAGAACTCGGAAAAAATGCCGTAGAGGATCAAATGGACGCAGACGGTATAGGAGATTTCCTGCCTGATGACCTTATATTCCTTGAAAAGAAAAAAGAAGAAGATAAAATAGACAAAGTAAGCGACAAGACAAAAAAAATGGATCTAAAATCTATAGATTCGGTTCCGAGAAAAAGAAATGCGAAAACCACTCCGAAAAGCCGAGAAGAATTTAACGAATCTTCAGAAACGGGAAACTTTACCGAAGGAACTCCCGATGCAGGGGATGCTCCTTTCGGAATTGATGAAGTTGAAGAAAACAACCTTGAAAAAGAATTTTCCATAATTAAAGACGAAAACGGCTTTCTTAAAGTTAAGAAAATCTCTCTTGTTTCCGATGCGGACATCCGTCTTATTCTTTTAAATAAGAAGTTGAGAAAATACAAACTTGTTATTACTCCGAAAAAGAATATTCCCGACGCATGTGTGAGAATAAGCCTTTCGGGAGAGCAGAGCAATCTGCGTGCAAGAATAAGAAATGCTTACGAAAATGATAATGTTGCAAGTCCTTTAAGAATAAAACAGGATAAAATTTATATGAATAATCTTTATGAAAATCAGAAATTTTCATTGTCTTTCATATTAAATTATTCCGATGACTGCTCAATGGAGGTGGAACTGTATGAATATAGAGTATAAACTGTATCCTTATCCGGTGCTGAATTATTTTTCGGATGATTATATAAACTCGGTCTTTACTTCAAACTTAAAACTCGATAAACTGGGAAACGGCATAATTTTTGAATTGACTGCAAATACTGATGACGAAGGATTAAAAGAGCTTATCGGGAAAGGATTGGCGGAATATGTTTTTCATATAGAATGTTCTTCCACTTCTTACAGAAATATTGTTAAATCAGCTACAGGTACCGAGACTGTAACGATTCCCGAATCCAAACTGAACAATAGAGTAAATGTATGTTTTTTCATCGTTGCAAAAAAAGAAATCGAAAATTACTCCAATGTAAATTTCAATCCCGATTATGAGGGAATTTCATTTACTATTGAAAAGGCGAATATTCTTGCTATTGCTAAGCAGTATAATGTGGAAATCGAAAAGGAAAAAGACAATCTTGCCCAAGTTCCTTCAATATTTCTTATAATAAAAAGAGAATCGGACAGAAAAGACGGAATAGAAATTGAGATGCTTCAGGACAAACTGCAGATTTCCCTTTCAAAAAAAGATTACGAGCATTACGCTCTTCTTTCCAAAGGAAATTATCAGGCGTTACTTCATTCTTCGATTATATTTCCTGCACTGATTTACGTTTTTGAAAATCTTAAAAAGTCCGATTTGGAAATTTACGAAGACTTTAACTGGTTTAAAACTATAAAGAAAGTATTAAATAATATAGACATTGAGCTTGATAAAGAATCTCTGGAAAGGGAACTTTCTTACAATCTTGCCCAGAAAATAATAAACTTTCCCGTGAGCAGAAGTCTTCAAGTAATGACTTCGCTTGAAACAGAAGAGGAGGAAATCGAATGAAATTACAATTTTTAAAGGAAATACCTCTTGAAACATTAAGAAAAAATATAGAAAACAATTTTTCAAATTACGCATTGCCTACAAACGAATGGATATTCAGTTTTTTCGGAGATGTTTCTCCTTTTCTCGATTTTAAAAAGGAAGTGCCCGATTTTGAACTTAATATGTCTTATGAAAAGCCTGAAAAAAGTGATATAGAAAACATTAAAATTCTTTACAGCTCACTGAAAGATTTATCTGTAGTCGAAGCTACAAGCGAAAGTTTATGGGTCGGAATGGCTCACAGCACTTTTTGGAATTATATGCAGTACCGTTTATATCTTGATAGAAACAAGTCATATATAAATAATATAAAGAATTCATTTTTCTTTTCCAAAGGGAGAAAACGTTCTCTTATAGAACATACTCTTTCAAGATTATGGTGGGCAGGAAAAATGGCTTATGACGAAAACAGGGAAGATCCTTTTGAGCTTTTGGAAGTATTCAACACTGACTTCAGAACGAAACTTCTTTATCTGTTTTCAAGTAATTTCACTAATAATCCGACTATTACAAGGGCATTTTTATCTTCCGTACTGGATTTTGAAAAGAACGGTGTTAAAATTAAAAGAGAAATATTTAATGAAACTATTATGTATCTCAATATTTTAGGGGGAACTTATATCCTTGATTATTTTGAAGAAAGTGAACTGAAAGACAAGATTACTAAAAAAATTGATGATCTTTTACTGGCAAGTGATTAAAAAGCTCCAACTCCTAATTCGTGAGGACTCGCCGTCCTTATACTTTTGCTGATAATCCTGAATTTTGTATACTTAAAAATGTCCGTTCACAAAGTCGTGAGGACTCGCCGTCCTCACACTCCTGCAGGCAACCCCAAATTTTACATACTCAAAAATGCCCGTTCGCTATGAAAACAAAAAAGATGTTTTCATAACGCTCACTAACACATTTTTCACGTTGTAAAATTTGAAGGTTGACAGTTTACAATTATCTAATTCTAAAAAATTAAGGGCTATTTCAGAACAAAAATTTTGTTCTGCTTACAGCCCTTTTAAATTAATTTTCTACATAATTATCAAATATCTTTATTCAGCATCTTCCCAGTTTTTAGCTTTTTCAACAGCTTTTTTCCACCCTTTGAAATACTTACTTCTAAGTTCTTCGCTCAAATTCGGCATGAATTTTCTGTTTAATTTCTGTTTTTTTATTATTTCTTCTTTATCTTTCCAAAAGCCCGTTGCAAGTCCGGCGAGATACGCTGCTCCCAATGCAGTTATTTCTATAATTTCAGGTCTTAATACTTCAATATTCAATATATCCGACTGAAACTGCATTAAAAAGTTATTTGCCACAGCACCTCCGTCTACTTTCAAAGAAGTCAAATCCAATCTGGAATCTTCTTTCATTGCATCAATAAGGTCCTTGGACTGATAAGCTATAGACTCCAAAGCCGCTCTTATTATATGATTTCTGTTCGATCCTCTCGTAAGTCCTACTATTGTACCTCTCGCATACATATCCCAGTAAGGAGAGGCTAATCCTACAAATGCCGGAACAAGATAAACTCCGCCGTTATCTTCTATTTTTGTTGCAAAATATTCGGTATCTGCAGCATCGCTGAAAAATTTCATCTCATCTCTTAACCATTGAATTACAGCCCCTGCGATAAATACACTTCCTTCGAGAGCATATTCCACTTTACCGTTTATCCCTACAGCAATAGTCGTAAGCAGACCGTTATTTGATTTTATACAGTTTTCTCCTGTATTCATAAGCATAAAACAGCCTGTTCCATATGTATTTTTAATATCTCCTTTATTAAAGCATGTCTGACCGAATAATGCCGCCTGCTGATCTCCCGCAATTCCCGCTATAGGAATATTTGTTCCGCTTTCTTCTCCCATAGTCAGTCCCATTTTGGTATACCCGTATATTTCGCTTGAATTTTTTACTTCCGGCAACATACTTTCGGGTATATTCAGCTCTTTCAATATCTTTTTATCCCATTTCAGCTCTTTAATATTAAAAAGCATTGTACGAGAAGCATTTGTATAGTCGGTTACATGAACTTTTCCTGCCGTCAGTTTCCATACGAGCCAAGTATCTACCGTTCCGAACAGAAGTTCTCCTTTTTCGGCTTTTTCTCTCGCACCTTCGACATTATCAAGTATCCATTTCAACTTTGTTCCCGAAAAATAAGCATCTATTATAAGGCCTGTATTTTCTTTGATATATTCTTCCAAGCCTTTTTCTTTCAGCTTTTCACAAATATCCGCCGTTCTTCTGCATTGCCAGACAATAGCATTGTAAACAGGTTCTCCTGTATTCTTATCCCAAACTATTGTAGTTTCTCTCTGATTGGTAATACCTATAGCTGCAACGTCTTTGAGCGATATGCCTGAAGCCGCTATAACTTCTGTCAATACTGACCTTTGAGTAGCCCATATTTCCATGGGATTGTGCTCTACCCAGCCCGGTTGAGGATATATTTGAGTGTACTCCCTTTGAGCTGATGAAATTATATCTGTATTTTTATTGAAAATAACGGCTCTCGAGCTTGTCGTTCCCTGATCCAGTGCTATTATATATTTTTTGGAACCGTATATATTTTTATTATCCATATTTAACTCCTTTTCTATATTTTGTCTTAATAAATTATATCTTTTAAAATAAATTTGTCAACCTATACAAAACATATAAAATTTAACTGCAAAACTATTAAATTTATATTTAAACATTTGTTTTTTATTGACATATTGAAAAAATGAGGTATATTAATAAAAAGATTATTTTAATTTTATTCATATCAACTATTTTAAAATATATAAAAATTAGGAGGGAAATATGAAAAAAATATTTTTAGCAATATTATTAATCATTCTTACTTTATCATGTGGGGCAAGTGATGACTCTGATAAAAAAGAGGGGAAGGGGAAACTTTTATTTTATGCAGGATTGCAAGAAGATCACGCTGCTTTAATTGCACAGGAGTTTGAAAAAGAAACCGGAATAAAAACTGAATTTGTAAGGTTAAGTAGCGGAGAAACTTTAGCAAGATTAAAAGCCGAAAAAGACAATATGACAGCTTCTGTTTGGTACGGCGGTCCTGTTGACGGTATGATTGCAGCAATTGATGAAGGACTTATAGAATCTTACATTTCTCCTGAAGCTGCAAATATAAAACCTGAATATAAAGATTCTAAAGGATACTGGACAGGAATATACGTAGGATATTTAGGATTTGTAGGAAATAAAAAAATGCTTGAAGAGAAAAAAATACCTATGCCTTCATCATGGGCCGATCTATTAAAACCTGAATATAAAGGAGAAATAGTTGTGGCACATCCGGGTTCTTCAGGAACAGCATACACAATGCTTGCAACTCTTGTCCAATTAATGGGAGAAGAAAAAGCTATGGAATATTTTAAAAAATTTAACGGTCAAGTAAGACAATATACTAAATCCGGAACCGCACCAGGAAGAATGGTCGGGACAGGTGAAGCTACTATAGGAATTACTTTCCTACATGACGGTATTAAATATCAAAAAGAAGGATACAGCGATATCATTTTAGCTACTCCTAGTGAAGGTACAGGTTTTGAAATAGGAGGCGTTGCTCTTCTTAAAAACGGACCTGATCAGGAAAATGCAAAAAAATTTATTGACTGGGTTCTTTCCAAAAAAGTTCAGGAATTAGGTAAAACTGTAGGTTCATTCCAGTTTCTTACTAATAAAGATGCTATAAATCCTGAAGAAGCAAAAGTAGTTGAAGGTGCAAAATTAATAAAATATAACTTTGATTGGGCGGGTAAAAATAAAAAAAGATTAGTTGATAGATTTACCAAAGATACTAATACAACTTTACCTAAAGAATAATATACATTTTTATAAAATAATAAAATTAAGAATTATCTAAATACTGAGAATACATATGTATTCTCAGTAAATTTTCTTAACGGAGGAAAACAATGAACAACGATTTTAAGTTAAAATTGAATCATGAACTGAAAAATATAAGAAAACTTATAAATGACCCTGTATTACTTTTAACTATTATTTTTTCTTTAGCCGTTGTTACTTTTTTTGTATTAGTACCATTATGGAATATACTTTTAGAAAGTTTAAAAATAGGAAAAGGGAAAATCGGATTGGAAAATTATATTGAATCTTTCACTGCAAGCGGTAATTTTCAAGTAATATTGAATACTATACTATTAGGATTTGTAACTTCAATAATTTCCTTAATTATCGGATTTTTCTTTGCGTATGTTTCTGTTTATATTAAAATCAAAGGAAAAAAGATTTTTGACTTCATCGCAATGTTACCTATAATTTCTCCCCCTTTTGTTATAGCTTTATCCGCTATAATGTTATTTGGAAGACAGGGGATTATCACAAGCAGAATGTTAGGAATGAAAGGATTCGAAATCTACGGATTTCACGGTTTGGTATTAGTACAAGTCTTGAGTTTTTTCCCTATTGCATATATGATGCTTGTAGGTCTTTTACAAATGATAGATCCTTCTGTGGAAGAAGCTTCACGTTCACTGGGAGCATCAAGATTAAAAGTATTTACCACAATAACATTTCCTCTTATGTTACCGGGACTTGCAAATGCTTTTTTACTCGTTTTTATACAATCCATTGCTGATTATGCAAATCCTTTTGTTATTGGAGGAAAGTTTACTACAATAGCAGTAAAAATATTTCAGGAAGGTGTAGGAAATTACGAATTGGGTATTGCTACGGCATTGTCTATTATATTACTTTCTTTGTCTATCACAATGTTTACAATACAAAGATATTATATTAACAAAAAATCTTATGTTACTGTAACAGGAAAGGTTTCGAGAGAAAGAGAATTAATTGACAGTAAAAAAATAGTAACTCCGATATTTACAGTGCTGATTCTTCTAACTTCATTTGTTATTATAATGTATATATTAATACCTTTAAGTTCTTTTGTAGAAATATTCGGTATTAAAAATAATTTTACATTAAGACACTATCAGGAAATTTTTAGATTTAAAAATAGGATCGCTCCTATAATTGCAACAACAAATTTATCTCTTTGGGCTACACTGATTGCGAGTGTTTTTTCAATGATTATCGCATTTTTGATAGTCAGAAAAAATTTTATCGGAAAAACATTTATAGAATTTACTACTATTATGGCATTAGCTATTCCGGGAACAATAATCGGTATCGGATATGCAATCAGTTATAATAAAGTTTATAAAATTCCTTTTACAAATATAACTCTGATACCTACACTAACAGGTACTGCGTTTATAATTGTAATGGCATTTATAATAAGAAGTCTACCTGTAGGAGTTCGCTCGGGAATGAGTGCTTTAAATCAAATAGATCCTTCTATTGAAGAAGCTTCTACAATACTGGGAGCATCAAGTAGACAAACATTTTTTAAAGTTACAATACCCATGATAAGAGAGGCATTTCTTAGCGGATTAATATACTCTTTCGCAAGAAGTATGACATTGGTAAGTACCGTAGTATTTCTTATTTCAGCCAAATGGAAATTATTAACGCCGGAAATAATGAACCATATAGATCAGGGAAGAATAGGAATCGCTTCGGCATACTGTACAATTTTGATAATAATAGTTTCAACATTTATGATAATTGTAAAAATACTTATGTCATTTACAAATGCAAAAAAATAATTAAAGGAGATTAACTGAAATGAGTGAATCAAAAAGCTTAATAATAAAAAATTTAACCAAAACATTTATAACAAAAACAAGAAGAGTTGAAGCTGTAAAAAACGTTAATTTATCTATTAATTCAGGAGAATTTATTTGTCTTCTAGGTCCTTCAGGCTGTGGAAAAACTACTGTCCTCAGAATGATTGCAGGATTTGAAATTCCTACATCAGGAAGTATAGAAATAGGCGGAAAAGATATTGCCTATCTTACTCCCGACAAAAGAGGTATATCAATGGTTTTTCAGAATTATGCTCTCTTTCCTCATATGAATGTATATGATAATATTGCTTACGGTCTTAAACTTCAGAAAAAAGGTAAACAGGAAATCGACGAGCGTGTGAAGAAAATTCTGCAATTAATGAAAATGGAAGATTTTGCTGAAAGAGTTCCTTCTCAAATGTCGGGAGGACAGCAACAAAGAGTATCACTGGCAAGGGCCTTAATAATGAACTCTTCAGTATTATTGTTTGATGAACCTTTATCAAATCTTGATGCAAAACTGAGACTTCACATGAGAGACGAAATAAGAAAATTACAACAGGAAGTCGGTATTACCTCTATCTACGTAACTCATGACCAAGCTGAGGCAATGGCTCTTTCAGATAAAATAATTTTAATGCGTGATGGAGAAATAATTCAAGTCGGAAGTCCTACGGAAATATATCAAAAACCGAATAGTGAATTTGTTGCTAAATTTATAGGCAGAGCAAATATATTAAATGCCGAAATTCTAGAAAAACACAGTAATTTTACTAAAATAAAATTACTTAATTCGGAATACAATGTCCCTGAAACTACAACACATAATGTTGGAGATAACATTAAAATAGTAGTAAGACCTGAATCTATGGATTTCTCAAAGAATTCAAATACTCTTAAAGTTGTAAAAAGTGTATTTATGGGTGAAAATCATGAATATGAAGTACAATCAGAAAATGAAATTATTGAAATAATCCTTAGTAACCCTCATGGAAAAGAAATAAAAAAAGTGGGTGAAATGCTTACATTTGGAATTGACGAAGAAGCAATACATATATTGTAGTTAGACATTAAAACTCCCGCAATTGTATGGAATTACAAATAGCGGGAGTGCTTTATATGTGAAATTTCATATATTAAATAATAACTTTCAAAACAGTATAAAATTTAAAAATTTTTATCTAAATTCCTTCATCAAATCATCAATTTCGTTATAAACTGTTCCGTAATCTACAAAAGGTCTTTTTACAACAAGGACTGTCGTACCGTTTTCTCTGCACGCTTCGACTTTTTCCTGTTCTCCTCCTGTTGCTCCGCTTTCTTTTGTTATAAGATAGTCTATTTTATAGCTTTCAAGCATTGCTTTATTCAACACTTTATCAATAGGTCCCTGAACAGCTATTATTCTTGACGGTAAATATCCCAAATCTTCAGCTTTTTTTATAGAATCCGTTGTCGGCAATATTCTTACATAAAGATTATTGTTTTCTCCCATTTCTTTTATATCGCCCAGATTATTTGAACCCAATGTACTCAGTATATTTTTTCCGCTCAGCCCTTTCACATAATTATTTACTTCTTCAAGACTGTCAAATTTTTCCACTTTATCATTTCCGTAATCAAGCATTTTTCTTTCAAATCTTATATATTTTATTCCGGTCTCATTTTTTACTTTAATTACCGAATTACTTACATTTATCGCATAAGGATGACTTGCATCCACTATTTCCGTTATATTATTTTCTTTTATCAGGGCTTTCATCTGCTCTTCGTTCAGTCTTTCGGAAATTACTTTTATTTCTCTTTTACCATTCCCGTTATTTTCAGTATACTCTTCCAGCAATTTTCCTCCATATCCTGTGGCAGTGCTTACGATTATATCCTTGTCCGTTTCTTTTATAAGCCTTTCAAGAATATCTCTCGAATCTTTTGTTCCTCCTATTATCCAAATCATTTTGATTCTCCTTTCAAATCTATATTAATTAGTTATTTTCTAATCCGCAGTTAAAAATTCCCCGTTTTTATAAGTAAATATTCTATATTTACCGTTTCCTATGAGTTTTCTTTCATCAATATCTTTTGTATCCTTATTTATCACATGATTAATGAACATTTCAAGTACCGTTCCGTGAGTAACAACAAGTATATTCCCGGATTTATGATTTTTTACTATTTTATCCATTCCTTTCAAAAATCTGTCCAGAGCATCTTTCAACTCTTCCGCTTCAATATTTTTAGCATAGTATTTTTTTATATCATAAAAATAATTATTTGCTTCTTCGGGATATTTTTCAAATATTTCATTATAACTCAATCCCTGCCATTTACCGAAATAAACTTCATTTAACTCGGTCAATTTTTGTAATCTATTTTTTTTATTAATATTTTTTGACAAAATTATTTCAGCAGATTTTACAGCCCTTCCGAGTTCACTTGTATAAACTGCATCAAATAAAATATTTTTCAATTCTTCTCCTGTTTTCCCGACTTTTTCCTTTCCTTTTTCGGTCAAGTCTGAATCTGTCTGTCCCTGAAACCTTTTTTCTACATTCCATTTGGTTTCTCCGTGCCTTACAATATAAAGCTTCAAAACATTTCCGCTATTATCCATTCATCCTCCAAATGAGAGTTTATACTTTCCTAATACTCTCGTTATCTGTGTTTTCTTATTTTTTAGGTTGATTCCGAAAATACAGGATTTTACAAAATAATTTTCTGTAATATCTTCTATTAAAGTAATATCGGATATTTCCTTACCATTTTTGTTATATTACATGCCGCTTCTATCACAGGAAACATCATTATAGCCCCTGTTCCTTCACCCAGTTTCATATTCATAAAAAGAAACGGCTCTATTTCCAGTTCTTTCATTATGTATTTCATTCCCGGCTCTTCACTCAAATGAGAGGGTATCATGTATCCTTTTACATCTTTGCAAAGTCTGTAGGCTGCCAATGCCCCAACTGACGAAATAAGACCGTCTATTACCACAGGGACTTTATTTTTTGCACATCCCAAATATACACCTGTCATTCCTGCAATATCAAGTCCTCCCACTTTAGCCAGTACATCTACAGGATCTTTAATATTTATTTTTTCTATGCGATTATTTATTTCTATTGCTTTTCTCACAATATTTTTCTTATGCTCCAAAGTTTCGTCGCTTATTCCGCTTCCGTAACCGACAATGTCTCCTAAGGGCAAGTCCGTAAAGACTTTCAGCACTGCACTGCTTGTTGTTGTGTTGCCTATTCCCATTTCTCCTGTTGCAAACAGATTATATCCTTCTGAAATAAGTTCATCTACAGTTTCTATCCCGATTTCTATAGCTTTTAAAGCTGTTTCATAAGACATGGCAGGACCTTCAGCTATATTATCAGTTCCTTCCTGCATAATTTTTTTATTTATAATTCCTGTTAAATCTATCTCTTTTTTAACATCCGTTTTTTCATCGATTCCCAGATCAACGACTTTCACATCGCTTCCGAATGTATTTCCGAGAGCATTTATGGAAGATTTCCCCTGTAGCATCGCTTCTACTACATATTGAGTTATAACACGTTTGGATTTACTTACATTTTCTCTTTCCACTCCGTTATCTGCAGCCATTACCGTTACAACTTTTTTTTCGGGACTGTAATTTTCTTTTATTCTTTCCAGCTGAACAGCCAGTTTTTCCAGTTTTCCCAATCCGTCAGGAGTTTTCAAAAGAGAATTAAGTTCTTTTTGTTTATTTTCCATTCTTTCTTTATTCAAAGGTACTATTTTTTCCAAAGTTTCATTTAAAATTTCAGAATATCCCATCAAAACTTTCCCTTTCTTTGTTTACTGATTTTTCAATTCTTCAAAATATTCTTCTATTGTGTGTTTTCCGTATTCGGGAGCAACCATATCTATTGACATTGCATTCAGAAAAAACTCAATCGGACCGAATTTAGTTTTAGGCATTAAAAACTTTCCAATTTTCAAAATTAAGACTCTTATTTTATCGGAAATATAAACTATCTTTTCTTTTTTTCCGGATATTTTAAATGCAACTCGGGAAAGTTCCTTTTGAGTAAATATTTCGGGACCTCCTACAGGGAATTCCTGCTCAGAACTGTGAATACGGTTCACGCAAAATTCTGCCAAATCTTCACCGTGTATGGGATTCATTCTGTATTCCCCTTTTCCGAATAAATATACTTTCCCTCTTTCAGCCATTTTAAATATTTCCGATATATCCGAAAAAAATCCTGTCGGTCTTATAACACAATAATCCAATCGTGAATTTTTCAACTCTTTTACAAATTTTTCTTTTGCCTTGCAAAGAGCTGTATTCTCGATTTTTTCTTCGTTAAATACCGAAATATAAATAAATCTTTTTTTACTTTTTCCGTTATCGACAAACTTTTCGGCTTCCCTCAACAAATTAACATTCGCCTGATAATCCACATCCATATAAGTCAGTCCATCTTTCTGCCTTGTTATTCCTACAGTAGAAATCACAACATCTACATCTTTGCAGCAATCCTTGAGAGTTTGAGGATTTGTCAGTTCAGCTTCAAAGATTTCCAAATTTTTATTTTTTAAAAATTCTTCTTTTATTTTACTTTTATTTCTCACAACAGCTTTTACAGAGTAGTTTCTTTTAAGAAGTTCCGACAGAATATAACTTCCCAAATATCCTGTACTCCCTGCCAACATTATCTTTTCCATAACAATTCTCCAATATAACAGTAAATTAGATTTCTATTTTTACTTTCTCATTTTTTGAAAAGCCTTTTCTGTAATTTCAAGTATTTTTTGCATTTCTTCTTCGCTATGAATTATAGATATAAAATGAGCTTCATATTTTGAAGGCGGTACCATTATTCCGTTTTCAGTCATAGTATCAAAATATATATTATACATCTCATCACTTGTATTTATTGCATCATCAAGGTTTTTCACTTTTTTATCGGAAAAAAATATTGTAAACAAACTCCCTGCACTGTTTACAGTTGCACTTATATTATATTTCTCTACTAATTTCTCAAGTTTTTTAACAAACTGTGCAACTTTTTCATTTAATTTTGTATACATATCAGGATTATCTTTTAATATAGAAATTGTCTTTATTCCTGCTGCTACAGAAACAGGATTTCCCGATAAAGTTCCCGCATGATAGACATTTCCCAACGGAGAAATAAGATTCATAATATCTTCACATCCCCCGAAACCGCCTACAGGATAACCTCCTCCGATTATTTTCCCAAGCACTGTCAAATCGGGAGTTATCCCGTACAGTTGCTGTGCTCCTCCTAAAGCCACTCTGAAACCGCTTATTACCTCATCAAATATTAAAAGCACATTTTCTTTTTCGGTTATTTTTCTCAATTCTTCCAAATATTCTTTTTCAGTTTCAATTAGTCCCATATTTGCCGGAATCGGCTCCAATATTATACATGCGATATCTTTTTCTTTTTCAAACAATTCACGTACCTTTTTTATATCTCCGAAAGGTAATGTTATCGTATCTTTTATTACTCCGTCAGTAATACCGTTACTGTCCTGATGTTCAAATGTGAGAAGTCCTGAACCTGCTTTTACCATTAACGAATCCGAATGCCCGTGATAGCATCCTTCAAATTTCAGTATTTTATTCTTACCTGTATAGGCACGGGCAACTCTGACTGCCGCCATTGCAGCCTCCGTTCCCGAAGTTGTCAGCCTTAATTTTTCAATGGACGGAAAACAATCTTTCACCAGTTCTGCCAATTCCACTTCTTTTTTTGTGGGCAGTCCGAAAGACGTCCCTTTTTCCACTTCTTTTTTTATACACTCCAATACTTCAGGATAATTGTGTCCTAAAATCATAGGTCCCCACGAACCTATACAGTCTATATATTCATTACTGTCTTCGTCATAGATTTTACTGCCTTTTGCTCTTTCTATAAATATCGGATAATCCTTTTTTACTGAGCCGAACGCCCTCACAGGACTGTTTACTCCTCCCGGTATGGCTTTTTTCGCCTCTTCAAATAATTGTTTGGAATTTTCGGTTTTCATTTTTTTCTCCTTTACAGATGAATTTGATGAGGGCTCATTGCCTCTACCAACTTACTTTTTTTATAAAAAAATAAGACAAAAAATCAAGCAACTCATATTTTATATACTTAAAAATGCCCGTTCGCTATGAAAACAAAATAGTTGTTTTCATTTTACGCTCACTATCACATTTTTCACGTTATAAAATATGAATGTTGCAATTATATATGCCTACTTTCCCCGACATTAAAATTTTACTTCGAGAAATACGAAACGAAGCGTTATAAAAACAACTGTTTGAGCGAGGATTTTTAATCCGAAGCGAGTTTGTTGTTTTTATAGTGGAGTGAGTTATTTCGAGTTAGTAAAATTTTAGTCGCCTGTTTTTTGCTACTTTTTCTAAAAAAGCAGATAAAATTTTTTGTTTTCTTTTCAAAAGAGCATCAACAATACCTTCTTCAGTAAATTTCTCTGCTTCAATTCCCACTTTTATTCCATACTTTTCTATAGTTTTTGTAGTAACAGGACCTATCGAAGCTACTGTTTTTTCATTTAAAATCTTTTTCATTTCTTCATTTCCAGTCAAATCAATACTTTCAGCAAAAGCTTCAAAAGTCGAGAAACTTAAAAACATCAGAATATCACTTTTTTCAACATATCTTTCGGCTTTTTCTTTTTCCACTTTAACTTTTTTTGTATTATATACAACCAGTTTTTTACAGTTTCTTTTGTATAGTTTTGTGTATTCTTCTTCATTTACAGGAGAGATATCCGATACTATAAACAGGACATTATCTCCCTCTTTTGTAAAGTTTACACATTCCTCTGCAAGTTTTTCTACAGTATATTTTTTCGGATAAAAATCCGGAATTATTTTATATTTTCTCATTTCTTCATCGGTTTTTTCCCCTACAACACCGATTTTAACATTTCCCAGTATTCTTATATCTTTTATTTTTCTCATAAATCCGGCAACAGAGTTTATACTGTTAAACAGTATTGCACTGTATTTGCTCAAATCGGGCATTTCATAATCAATATATTCTATATTTATAAACGGAAGATTTAATGCCTGTCCTCCCAGTTCGTTGATTTTATTCGTTATATCTCCCTGTTTTTCCTTATTTCTTGTTACAAGAATATTTTTCCCAAATAAAGGCTTGTCTTCAAACCATTTCATTTTTTCTCTCAGATTTACTACTTCTCCGATTATTATTATAACGGGAGATTTTATGTTATTTTCCTTTACGATATCTACTATATTTGACATTGTTCCGACATATGTTTTCTGCTTCGCAGTCGTTCCGTCCTTTATTATTCCCACGGGAGTTTCAGGATTTTTCCCGTTTTTTATAAGGTTTGTTACTATTTTTTCAAGATTGCTTAATCCCATTAGGAAAATCAAAGTTCCGTCCAATTTGGCAATAGTCGGGAAATCAAGTTCATTTCCGTCTATTTTCATATGCCCTGTAAACACATGAAAAGAAGTATTTATCCCTCTATGAGTAACGGGTATTCCCGCATAAGCAGGGACTGCTATGGAAGAAGTTATTCCGGGAATGACTTCAAAATCTATATTTTCTGCAATCAAAACCTCAATTTCCTCGCCGCCCCGACCGAAAACAAAAGGATCTCCCCCTTTCAGTCTCAATACTTTCAGTCCTTCTTTTCCTTTTTTTACTATTGTTTCATTTATCTCTCTCTGTAATTCTCCACCTTCAGTATTGGCTTTCCCCATATAAATCAATTCTGCATCAGGTTGTGCATATTGTAAAATACTTTCATTTACAAGTCTGTCATAAATTATACATTCTGCTTCTTTTATTATATTTCTCAACTTCACAGTTATAAGCTTCTCATCTCCACAACCTGCTCCGGCTATGTAAACTTTTCCTTTACTCATTATTTTTTATCTCCTTAGCTAATTTTTGTGCAATTTCTTTCGGATTATTTTTATCTCCTTCTATTTCGGAAAATATTCTTTTCCCGTCTTTGTTGTATACTCCTTTTAATTTCAATGTATTCCCTTCTATAGTCGAAGAACATCCTATGGGAGTATGACATCCGCCGTCAAATATTCTTGAAAATTCTCTTTCGGCTTCACACATTATTCCCACTTCTTTATCGTTTATTATTTCCAATAATTCTCTTATTCTGTCATCATTTTCTCTGCACTGAATACATAATATTCCTTGCCCCGGAGCCGGCATGAATACTTCGTCTTCAAAATATTCTGTAATTCTGTCTGAAAGTCCTGTTCTTTTCAGTCCTGCTGCTGCAAGTATTATAGCATCGTATTCTCCGTTATCGAGCTTTTTCAACCTTGTATGTATATTTCCTCTTATCGGCTTTATTATAATATCTTTTCTTAAATTCAAAAGTTCCGTTTCCCGTCTTATACTTCCCGTTCCTATTACCGATTTTTCACGTAATTCGTTTAGTTTTTTTCCGCTTTTGGAAACGATTACGTCTCTGTTGTCCTCTCTCAAAGGAAAACAGGCATTAAGAAGTCCTTCGGGCGTCTGTTGAGGCATATCTTTCAATGAATGCACCGCAAAATCTATTTTATTTTCAAGCATTTCTTTTTCTATCTCTTTTACAAACAATTCTTTTTGAGTCGTCCCTTTTATTTTGTCAAAATCTCTTAAATCCTTATCTCCTGTAGTAACTATTATTTTCAGTTCTATTGTGAGTGATTCATTTTTATTAAAATCGCTTATTCCCTTAAAATCTTCTTTTTTTCTGAGTTCATCGTATTTTGCAATAAGCATTTCTTTAACTTTTTCAGCCTGTGCAAGAGCAAGTATACTTCCTCTTGTCCCGATTATTATTTTATTTGATTTCATCTTCTTTCCTCTAATCCGTTTTTTGATAAATTTCCGTATTTTTCCTTTTTTCAAGTTTTTCCGATATTTTTTCCAGCTGTTCTTCAATAATATAAAAATATTTTTCTACTATTTCATCTCTTTTTTCGACGTTTTTATTGTATTCCGCCCATATGTCTTCCAGATGATAAAGAGAAGTGTTTTCATTTTGACCTATACTCGTTTCAATATCTCTCGGAACTGCCAAATCAAGGAAAAATCTTTTCTTTCCGTCATTCAGTATATCTTTCATTTTTTCCTTGACTACTACCAAATGGGGAGCTGACGTCGCACTTATTATAATGTCGCTTTCTTTTATAATTTCGTATTTTTGATTAAATTCACTCGTTTCCACATCGGGAAATACTTTCTGCAGCTCGATTGACCGTCTTAAACTTCTGTTTGTCATAGTAAGTTTACAGTTATTCATTTTATGCAGCAATGCCAGTATAGACTGACTCAAATCTCCTACCCCTATTACAAATATATTTTTATTTTCAAGGCTTTCAAACTTCGTTTTTATAAATTTCACGGCTATAGAATCAAGAGAAATATTCTTTTCGTTTATTTTACTCTCGCTCCGAAATTTTTTCCCTGTTTCGATTGCCTGATTAAACACAATATTTAAAAGCGTGGAAGTCGTTCCTTTTTCCAATGCTTCAAAATATGCTTTTTTCAGCTGAACAAGTATCTGATCTTCTCCTTTTATAATAGAATCAAGTCCGCATATTACTTTTAAAAGATACTTTATTCCGTCAGTATCTTTATAAACCTTCATTTTTTCTATTCCAAAATCTCTTTTCATCATTTCAATATTAAAATCATTGGTAATTTCCATATAAAGTTCTATTCTTAGACAAGTTTCCACAGCAATATAGCCCTTTATTAAAGACTTTTCAAGATAGTTCCCCAATATTTCCTTATATCCTTTTTTTACAAAGTTTTCTCTTTCTTCCAAATTCAAATTTTTATAACTGAAACTTATAATATAAAAATTTTTTTCTGCGTTTTCACTCATTTTTTCTCCTGTTATTTTATTATTTTACAATTTCTGTCATATTTATTTTTACTGTCTTTTGCCGTTATTTCACCGTCATCCGAAGCAATTTCAAAAGTTTTTATGTCTGCACCTTTTAAAATCTCCGCGTTACAAAAAATATTATTTCTGTCTTTTGAATATAAATTATCAATTACAGTGAAACTTTTTACATCTGCCCCTTTTACAATTTTTACTGTAGGAGGTCCTATATATGCATCCAAATAATAAACATTATTTTTATCTCTTAAATAATAAGTCGAATCCCACACATAAGCCAGTATCTCAAATCCTTCCGAATGAATACCGAGATTAACATTATCATAAAAAACATTGTTTTTATCTTTAGAAAATATAACATTTATAATTTTAAATGTGTCTCTGTCTGCATTAATTTTATTTGCACCGCCTCTTGAAACATAATAAATACCGTTTTTATCCTTTATATATGTAGAAAACTCCTTATCAATAAAATCAAAAGTAGCATAATCAATCTCTTTCAATTTTAAAAGTTTTCCGTCCACTTCTTCTTCCATCGAACGTGCCAGATAGTAGATATTTTTCCCGTCTTTTATATAATAACTAAGACTACTGTCGTTTCTTGTTATTATTTCTATTTTTTTATTCTTAAATTTATCATATTTCCAGAAAGCCATAAAAAGACTACCGTCATTTTTTATTAAATTCTGATTTATTCTTTTAATATTTTCTCCTTTTATACTTCCGACTTTTTCACTGCTATAAAATATATTGTTTTTATCTCTGTAAAAATCTGTTTCCGGAATACGGCGAAAACTTTTCGGATCGGCTCCTTTTAAAACATCGTACATGAAATACACATTTTTTCTGTCCTTTGAATAAGAATCATCTAAAATCTCAAATGTTTCATGATTTGCCCCTGAAATTTTATGCTCTCTATAGTATACATTTTTTCTGTCTTTTGAGTAAAAACCTTCTAAAATTTTAAATGTCTTCAAATCAGTATTTTCTATGATATTTTTCTGGAAAAATACATGTTTTCCGTCTATTGCATAATTATCGTTCAGAACTTTTAAAGTTTTTATGTCCGCTTCAGTCATTTTATATTCCGAATTAGACTCTTTAAAGCTATAATATAAATCTCCATTTTTAATTGCATATTCAGATTTTACTACTGTTCCGATTAAAATAAAGGATATTATTATTCTGTATACAAATTTTTCCATATTTGACCTCTTTCATCTTTTATTCCAATGTAATTTTATAAATTATATCATATATTAATATTATTTTCTTTATTTTTTACTACAACAGGTATATAATAAATATGTAATAACATCATATCAGTTTATCATAATACTGAAACAGGAGGTAATATTATGAAACTTGTATTAGTCCGTCACGGCGAAAGCGAATGGAATCTCCAAAACAGATTCACAGGCTGGGTTGATGTAGATCTTACCGAAAAAGGTATCAGCGAAGCCAAAGCTGCCGGAAAAACCTTAAAAGAACTCGGCTATATTTTTGATGTCGCATTTACTTCTTTTCAAAAAAGAGCTATTAAAACTCTTAATTACATACTTGAAGAAATTGATCAGTTATATATTCCCGTTTACAAATCATGGCGTCTTAATGAAAGACATTACGGTGCTTTACAGGGATTAAACAAAGCTGAAACTGCGAAAAAATACGGTGATGAACAGGTCCATATTTGGAGAAGAAGCTTTGACATAGCTCCCCCGTTAATAAATATCGATGATAAAGAAAATTATCCGCTATTTCAGGAAAGATACAAAAATATTCCCGTAGATGAATGCCCTAGAGGAGAAAGTCTGAAAGATACTATTCACAGAGTTCTTCCTTATTGGGATTCTCATATTTCTAAAGAAATAAAAGAAGGTAAAAATGTGATTATTGCCGCTCACGGAAACAGTCTTAGAGCTTTAATACAATATCTGTTAAAAATCGATAATACAAAAATCCTCGAATTAAACTTGCCTACAGGAAAGCCCTTAATCTTTGAAATTAATGAAAATCTCGAAATACTTTCGGCTCCTGAATTGTTTTAAAACTTATGCCTTACTTTTTTTGCAAAAAAGTAAGACAAAAAACTAAGCAACTCGTATTTTATAACTATTTCATGAGGGCTCATTGCCGCCCTCATACTCTTGCTACCCGCGTTCTACACGACTTCGCCGACTCCGAAAATGCGGGATATTTTATTTTTTTCCCCGACATTAAAATTTTACTTTGAGAAATATGAAACGGAACGTTATAAAAACAACTGTCTGAGCAAGGATTTTTTAAATCCGAAGTGAGTTTGTTGTTTTTATAGTGGAGTGAGTAATTTCGAGTTAGTAAAATTTTAGTCGGATATTTTTCGCTTCCTTTTTAATAAAAAGGAAGAAAAAAAGTAGATAGAACTCTCAAAACCTTATCATTATTCTCTCTGTCTTTTATTGCAAGTCTGAAAAATCTATCATCCAGATATTTAAAATTGGAAGCATCTCTTATCAATATTCCCTGTTCCAACATTTTTTCTCTCAATTTTTTCACGTTCAATCCTGTAGAATAGATATCTTCATTTATTTTTACCGAAATGAAGTTCACATCAGTTTCATACGGTTTTATTCCCTGAATTTCTCTTAATTTTTCATACATATATTTTTTTTCTTCGGTTATCCATTTTAGAGTTTTTTCTATATATTCTTTATCTTCAAGCAATGTTATTCCCGCCATTTCGGCAATATTATTCACGCTCCAAGGCTCTTTTTTTTCGGCTATTTCTTTTTCCAGATTTTTATTGAAAAATATTCCATATCCCAATCTCAGTCCGGGAATAGCAAAGAACTTGGTAAATGCCCTTGTTACAAACAGATTTTGTTTGTTTTCACCAGTATTTATAATACTTTCTTTATATCCGTCTTCCAGAAATTCTATAAATGCTTCGTCTACAAAAAGTTTTGTTTCGTATTTATTACATTCTTTTAAAACTTCCTCTGTTTCGGAAAGTTTCATAAATTTTCCTGTGGGATTGTTCGGATTACACATTACCAACAAATCATATTTTTTCTCAAGTTCTTTTTTAAGTTTTTCTATATTCAGTTTAAACTCATCTTTTTCTTCCAATTCAAAATATTCTATTTTTATTTCTTTATTTTCCGAAGCTCTTAATGCTCTTTCGTATTCTCCGAAAGTAGGCGACACTATTAAAACTTTTTCAGGTTTTATGACTTTCATAAATAAAAATATTATTTCTGTTGCACCGTTCCCTATTATGACATTAGATATGTCAACTTTATTTAACAAAGCTATTTTTTCTCTTAGCTCCACATAATCGGGATCAGGGTATCTTTCAAGAATTTCAGTATTTTTGACTATTTTCTTTTTCAAACTTTCCGGTATCCCGTAAGGATTTATATTGGAACTGTAGTCCAATATTTCTTTTATATTTTTTTCTCTGAATATTTTGTAAATATTTCCCCCGTGAAAATCCATTTTTAATCTCCATTCATTAAATCAAACTAATTATTCCGAATATTAATGAGAATATCACCAAACTTAGAAAGCTCGTTACGTACATTATTTTTATATTTTTCTTAATATCCTCAAGTTCAAAATCTTTTATTTTATCTCCTATTGTAGGTTTTTCGGTTTCTTTTCCGAAATATGACACTCTTCCGCCAAACTGCACTCCCAATGCTCCGGCAACACTTGCTTCGGCATGTGCAGAATTGGGACTGCTGTGATTTTTTCTGTCTCGGAAAAATATTTTAAAAGAATTTTTATAATCATAATGTAAAATAAAACTTACTATTATTATGAAAATCCCTGTTATTCTTGCAGGGATAAAATTCGCAACATCGTCAACTTTTGCAGAAAATTTTCCAAATTCCATATATTTTTCATTTTTATATCCCACCATTGAATCCAAAGTATTTATAGCTTTATAAGTCATCCCGAGAGGTAAGCCTCCTATAAACATATAAAACATCGGGGCCACTATTCCGTCTACTGTATTTTCGGATATTGTTTCCATTGTGCTTCTAATTATCATTTTTTCGTCCATTGTACCGGTATCTCTCGACACAAGATAAGACAAGTCTTTTCTTGCTTTTTCAATATTTCCCTCTTTCAATATTCTGTACACTCTGTTTCCTTCCCTTGCGAGAGAATTTACCGAAAATATCGTATACATCAGATATATTTCAATAATAGCAAATATTCCCGAATTTTTTGCAGAACGGAAAATTATATAATTTACTCCGTAAGTTACAGAAAGAACAGTCAAATTGAGTATTATTCCTGCAAAAAATTTATATTTTTCCTTCAACAAAATCTTTTCTCCGAAACTTATCAGTTTTCCTATTATCTGCACAGGATGAATAATATTTTGGGGATCGCCGAATATCAAATCGAGTACATAAGCTGTCCATATTTTTATTATAAGCATTTATCTTTTCACTTCCATTATTTCGTATATTTTTTCCATATCCAGGTTTTCCCTTAAAACCTGTGCAAGTTTATCATATTCTCTGTTCTTGTATTCACTGAAGCTGAAATTTTCCTCTATATTATCCAAGCCTTTTAATTTTCTGACTTTATTTAAAAAATAATTCGTAAATTCGGAATTGTCGAATATCCCATGGATATAAGTGCCTATAATATTATCTTTTACAGCTCCTTTCAGCATTTCATCGTCAAATATACACTCTATAGTATTTTTTTCTTCAGATGCAGGATAACTGTATCCCTGATGTATTTCATACCCTTTTATTTCTATACCTTCAGCTCCTGTTAAAAGCCCCGAAGTCTTTTTTATTTTATTTTTATATTGTGTAGTAATTTTGCTTTTTTCCATGACCGTTTCCATGTTAAGTAAATCAAGTCCCGATATTTCCTTTAAATCGGACTCCAATCCCTCAGGATCCATAATTTTCTGACCTAACATCTGGAATCCTCCGCATATGCCGAAAACCACAGTTCCTTCTTTTGCAAGCCTTATTATCTTTGTATTTATCTCTTTTTCAATAAGATCTTTCATATCTTCCACAGTATTTTTCGATCCGGGAATAATAATAATATCCTCATTTCCCAAATCTGAACTTTTTGTGACATATTTTAAAGAAACATCATTATAATGGCTCAACGCATCAATGTCTGTAAAATTTGATATATGCTTTAATTTTATAACTGATATTCTTATTTTTCCTTCTTTTTTTACATTATATTTATCAATTCCCAAACTGTCTTCTTCTTCAATGCCTAAAGGAACAAAAGGTACAACTCCCAAAACAGGTACATTTGTCAGTTTTTCTATCATTTCAATTCCCGGAGTGAGCAATGTCTTATCTCCTCTGAATTTATTTATAATAACTCCTTTTATTCTATTTCTTTCACTTTCTTCAAGCAGCATTATTGTCCCATAAATTGCAGCAAAGACTCCCCCGCGATCTATATCTGCCACTAAAACAACAGGTGAATCAGCCATTTCCGCCATTCCCGTATTTACTATATCATCTTCTTTTAAATTGATTTCTGCAGGACTTCCTGCACCTTCCAACACACAAATATCAAAATTTTCTCTTATATGATCGTATGCGGACATTATATCTTTTTTCAAATTATGTTTGTATGCAAAGTATTCCCTCGCATCCATATTCCTGTATACTTTTCCGTTTACGATAACCTGTGATTTTCTGTCAGTTGTCGGCTTTAGCAAAATAGGATTCATAAATGCTTCAGGTTCAATATTGGCAGCTTCTGCCTGTACTACCTGAGCCCTTCCCATTTCTTTTCCGTCTTTGGTAATAAAAGAATTTAATGCCATATTTTGAGATTTGAAAGGAGACACTTTGTATCCGTCCTGATAAAACATTCTGCAAAGTCCCGCAGTAATTATACTTTTCCCGACGTTGGACCCGGTTCCCAACAGCATTATATTTTTATGTTTTTTTTGCATGAAAGCTCCTTTTTAATATTTAATAAAATAAAAATTAATATTTTTAAAAATTTATGTTATAATATATTAGACTTTCACTCTTTACAGAGTAGAAAGGAGGTAAAAATTGTCTCATTACTTAATCGAGTTTCTTATTAATGTGGGACATCAAGACTGGTTGTATACTATATAATCAATTTTCTCGAAAACCGCAAAAATAAGAAGTAAAAGAAAACTCCCTGATGTGAACAGGGAGTTTTGGTATTATTGCTCATTACTTAATATATCGCAAAATTATTATACCATAAATCCCTAAAATTATCAATTTATATTTCAATATTTTTATAATTTTCTATTAATTTATTTTTAAAATTATGATATAATATATTCAGACTTTCCCTTTTGTTTTAAGGAGAAAGGAGGTTGGCAAGAATGCTGTCTCAGATAGCAGTATCACTTTTGGTAAGTATTGCTTCAAACTTAATAAGTTATTTTATTATTAAGTATATTGAAGAGCACTTAAAAAAGTGAAAAGAAAAACCCCTGTTGTACCCCAGGGGTTTTTGGTTACTAAAAATGCTATCTCATTTATCGTAATTATTATACCAAAATTTTTTTCAATAGTCAAACTGTATTTAATATTTTTTAAATATAGTTCTTTTTTATCCCCTGTTTATTTCTATTTAATTTTCATAGGTATTCCCGAAACAACAAAATATACTTCATCAGCTATATCCGCTATTCGTTGATTCATCTTGCCGACTATTTCTCTGAAATATCTTCCCAACGGATATCCCGGAATGATTCCCATTCCCAATTCATTGGAAACAATAACAATATTTTCAAATTTATCAAAAATTCCGATTAACTCTTCTACTTCTTTTTCTACAGAAACATCACATAATTTCCGTTCTTCTTTTGAAGGATTATCCCAGTCAATATCCTGTATTTCAAAAATAATATTACTTATCATATTTGTGAGACAGTCAACAAGTATACTATTTTTAGGATTTTCCGAAAAAGTATTTTTTAAGCTGTCGGAAAAATTTTTGTAACTTTCCACAGTAATCCATTTATCTTTCCGTCTTTCTTTGTGAAGAGCCACTTTTACTTCCATTTCTTCATCAAAGACAATAGAAGTCGCCAAATATATATTTTGCTGCTTGCCATTATTCATTCCGAGTAACAGTTCTTCTGCAAACTTGCTTTTTCCGCTTTTAGCTCCTCCTGTTACATAAATTACACTCATATTTCCTCTTTTCTTTCCGATGTAATTTCATATAAATCTTTTTTATCAGCTGAATATCTTATTTTCTCTCCGATATTGTATTCTCTGTTATTTGAAACTGTTATGACATTTATTTCCTTATTTTTAGAGTTTTCCAATTCATATAAAATTACTGTTCCTCTGTATTCTTTTCTTGTAATTTCGGCAATTCCCGAAAGTTCATCATTTATTTCTTCACTTGATAATCTAATATTTTCAGGTCGAACCATAAAAGTTTTTCCATTTTCCCTGAAAATATTTGCTTTTCCGATAAATTCCGCGACGAAAACCGATTCAGGCGTTCTGTAAATTTCACGTGGAGTACCTGTCTGCTCTATTTTTCCCCGATTCATCACTACTATTCTGTCGGAAATACTCATAGCTTCTTCCTGATCATGAGTAACAAAAATCATAGTAATGCCTAATTTTTTCTGTATTTTTCTTATTTCATTTCTTACAGTTTCTCTTAACTTTGTATCAATATTGGACAGAGGTTCATCCAGTAACAACACTTTAGGCTCCAAAACAAGAGAACGTGCCAAAGCCACTCTTTGCTGCTGCCCTCCGCTTAACTGATCTATTTTTCTTTTTTCCAGATCTTTTAAATTTATGAGTTCGAGAATTTTTTCTATTCTTTCTTTTTTTTGCTTTTTATTCAATTTTTCTCCGACTTTCAAAGGATAACGCAATCCGTAATCAATATTTTCATATACTGTTAAATGAGGAAATAAAGCATAATTTTGAAAAACCGTACTTACAGGTCTTATTTCCGGCGGAAAGCCGGTTATATCTTCTCCTGAAAGAAAAATATGCCCCCCGGTCGGATTAATAAATCCCGCTATCATTCTGAGTGTAGTTGTTTTGCCGCATCCACTCGGTCCAAGAATACTTATAAGCTCTCCTTTTTCCACATTGATATTAAAATTATCTACAACTGCATTTTCTCCGTATTTTTTAGACAGATTTTTCAATTCAAGATACATTATTTCACCTTCTTTTCTCTTAAAACAAGTATTGAAAACAGAATATTTACAGCCAATATTACTAAAATAAGTAAACTTGCAATAACCGAAGCCATTCTGTAATCTCCGTCCCTGATAACATTAAACAATTCAACAGTAGCAACCTTAGCCGAAGGAGTAATCAGAAATATAATTGCTCCCACTGTCGTCATTGTTGCCGTAAATGTATTAATAAATCCTACAAGAAATGCAGGTTTCAGCTGAGGAAGTATTACACGGAAAAATACTGGTATTTTCGGAGTTCCCAAATCCCTTGCTGCGTCTTCTGTAAGCGAACTTATCTGATATAAATTGGCACTTGCAGCTTTAGTTGTTACAGGCATTTGCCTGAAAATACAGTTTAATACCACTATGGCACCTGTTCCTGTGAGTAAAAGCGGTGGATTATTAAATGCCAAGATATACGCTATACCGAAAAACGGGCCCGGCAATATATAAGGCAATGCTGCAATAAAACCGAAACTTCTGGAAAATCTTATTTTACGTCTGTCTATATAATATGAGAAAAGCACTCCCAAGAAACTTGAAACAAATCCTGCTATTAAAGAATATACAACACTTCTCACTAAACTCGGTATTTTTGTAAACGAGAAGGCTTCCACATATTCCAAAGTCCAGTGAAACCTGTTTCCACGATTACTTGTTACTGCCGAAACAAAGATTGAAGTATACTGTATAAGCATATAAACCGCAAATAACAATGTTATAAGTCCGAAAATTATTTTTAAAGATTTCGGCAATTCATAAACTTTTTCTTTTGTCTGACCCGATTTCTCGGAAAAATTTCCCATAACATTGGAATTTACAAGTTCATGCCGATATATTAAAAAAATAAAAACTATCGGCAAAAAAATGAGAAAACTTATAGCTGCAGCTTTATCTATTTCTCCATAAGAAATAACACCTTTATATGCTTCCGTTGCAATCATTTTAAAGTTTCCGCCTACAATAATAGGTGTTCCAAAATCTGCAATATTTTTTACAAAAACTATAAAAAACACTGCAACTATTGATGTTTTAAGCATCGGAAGTATAATTTCCCAAAGTACGTCTCCCGACTTTGAGCCTAAGTCTTTCCCGGCTTCTATTATACTGAAAGGTATTGTTGTAAGTCCTCCGATTAAAATAAGAGCTGCTAAGGATATTTCACTGAAAGTCTGCATTACTACAATGCCGTGCCAACCGTAAGGATTCACATTTAAATGAAGTAAATCCGCTGTTATAAAGCCTCTTTTTCCAAACAGCAATATATACGAAAGTGAAGACAAAAAAGGCGGTGAGATCATTGTAAGCATAAGCAGCAGTGTAATCAGTCTTTTTTTCAATTTTGACGTATAAGATGTATATACTGCTATTACAGTTCCTATTATTACTGCTAAAACCGTCGAAAGAATACATACCCATATACTGTTTACTATTATCGGCACATTTTCTTTAAAAAGACCGACGTATAACTCCAGTGTAAAACTTCCCTCAAGAAAAATACTTTTCGTAAATAACGCAGTTATAGGCCATAGTATAAATATTATTACAGGAATAACAGCTAATAGATAAAACAGTTTATCCATTATTTCCATAAAAAAGAAAGAACGAGATTGTTTTAATGTTAAAAATTTTAAAAAATCCCCGTTTTCAAGCTTTTTATAACGGGAATCTGAGAGCTTATTAAGGTCCTCATTTAAAATATTCTCTGATTTATTCTTCTTTTTGAATAATTTCATATTTTATTTCCCCATTTTTTCTTTCCAAAGTTTTAAGATTTCATCTCTTCTTGTTCCCATTCCGTTAATATCCATTTTCATTAGTTTATCAGGAGTCATTCCTTTTAATTCGGCAGGAGGTGTAACATCACTTCTTACCATCATACGTGGAGCTGCTGTTTTCAGAAACCCCTGACCTTCTTTAGATAATGCCCAATCTACAAAGGCTTTTGCAGCATCTTTATTTTCAGCATTTTTAAATATAGCCATACCTGCAGGAACCCATGGTAACCCGTCTGAAGGAATTATATTTTTTACTTTAAATTCCTGTTCCATTTTATAAGTATCTCCTCCTAAAGGTATTATTCCTACAGCCATTTCCGCATTTTTAACTTTTGCTGTAGGCTCTGAACCCCTTTGAGCATAGAAAGGAATATTATCTTTAATTGATTCCAAATAAGCCCATCCTGCTTCTTCTCCCATAGATTGTAAAATATTGTAAACAACCGCATAGTTTGTTCCTGAAATAGCAGGATCTGCCATAATCAATTCGTCTTTATATTTAGGATTTTTCAAATCTGCCCATGATTTAGGTTCAGGAATATCCTTTTTTTGAAGTACATCAGTATTTACCAAAAATCCTGCTGTTACGATAGAAACTCCTGTCCAGTATTCATTTCCGATAAATCTCTGATCCATTGCTTTTTCTTCAGGCGATACATAATTTTCCAAATATCCTTTTTCTCCTGCAACGATAAAGCTGTCGGCTCCTCCTCCGAACCATACGTCTGCACCGATTTTACCGTTTTCGGCATTCAGTTTAGATAAAACTTCTCCTGAAGAAATGTCTAAAAATTCCACTTTTATTCCTGTCTTTTTAGTAAATTCTTCAAAGATTTTTTCTTTTGCATCATAAGCTGCTATAACCTTCAACGTACCTTTTGAAGCACTTTCAGCTCCGTCTTTTTTTGTTTCTTTCGTGTCGTTACTCTTTTGGCAACTTATTAAAAATCCTATTACCAGCATAGCCAACAACATTGTTCTTTTAAACATTTTACTCATTTTAAATTCTTCCTCCTTATAGTAATTAATTTCTTCAGTTTTATTATAGTTTAGAATTTAAGTTAAATCAATATTATAATCTTCCTTTTTTGGTAAAAAAGGAAGCGAAAAATTGTTTTATAAAATTAAATATTTTCTCCGACATTAAAATTTTACTTCGAGAAATACGAAACGAAACGTTATAAAAACAACTGTCTGAGCGAGGATTTTCAATCCAAAGCGAGTTTGTTGTTTTTATAGTGCAGTGAGTAATTTCGAGTTAGTAAAATTTTGGTGGGTTGTTTTTTGTTGCTTTTTATGAAAAAAGCAATTAAAAATTTTAGTTGGTTGTTTTTTGCTACTTTTTTTCTAAAAAAGTAGGTAAAGATTTTTGTTACTTTTTATAAAAAAGCAAAATAACAAATTAATAAGTATATTTCTCCTTATATCCTCTCGGAGTTATCATTTTACCGTTTTTAATGAACGTATTTGAATTTCCGATTATTATTATTGTAAGCATATCTATCTCATGAGAAAGCATTTCTTCAAGGGTAGTTATAACTTTTGTTTCGTCTTCTCTTCCTGCATTTTTTACTATTGCCACAGGAGTATCTGCAGGTTTGTATTTCATCATGATTTCTCTTGCTTCTTCTATTTGCGTAGCTCTTCCACGGCTCTTAGGGTTGTATATACTCATTACAAAGTCAGCCTGTGCTGCTAAATCTATTCTTTTCTTGATTAATTCCCAGTCAGTCAGCAAATCACTTAAACTTATTATAGCGTAATCATGCATTACAGGGGCTCCCGCAATAGCAGCTGCAGCATTTGTAGCTGTTACTCCCGGAATGATCTCCACTTCCACATCTTCAGTTGCCACTTCCAGCATAATTCCCGCCATTCCGTAAACTCCTGCATCTCCGCTGCTTATAAGACTTATATTTTTTCCCTGTTTTGCCATTTCCAGCACTTCTATACATCTGTCCACTTCTTTTGTCATCGCCGAGTTTTTCATTTCTTTTCCAGGATAATATTCTTTTATCAAGTCTACATACGTTTTGTACCCTACAATAATATCACTTTTTTCCATTGCTTCATAAGCTCTGTATGTCATGTCCGCCTTTTTTCCCGGTCCTATTCCTACCACATAAATTTTTCCTGTTTTATTCATTTATATCTCTCCGTTTCTTTTTATTTTAGATTTATATTAATTTTTTATTTTCAATATTAGATTATTCTTTCACTTCGGTCATTTCTTCTTCAAAAATAGACAGGGTCAGTCCTCCCAATCTTATTTTTTTTACAAGAAATTTCCCTTTTCCTGAAGAAGCCAGAAATGCACACGGTTCAGAAACACCGTACACTCCGATTGTCTGTTTTACATAATCGGATCTGTCTTCTATCAGATCTTCCACTTTTAAAATTTCTTCTTTATCAAAAAATTTTATCGGAATATTAAGTTCTTCCATCGCTTCAAGTAATCCTGTTTCATCAGCCTTTACCCATGCAGAAGCTGCAGTTTTTATGGAAGTCATTTCCAAATTCTGATTTTCCATTACTTCTTTTAATTTTGCTACTATATGTTCTTTAGGCGTATTTCTTTTACATCCTATTCCTATAAAAATATTTTGAGGAATAATCTTGGATATTTCTATTTTTTTTCTGTTGGAAACTATAATCGCTCCTGCGGTATTTTCATTAACATCTACAATATGTTTAGGCAAATGAAGTCCTACTTTTTCACCGTTTACAATCAGCGAAGTTACTCTTTTGGCACCTTCAAGGTCTTCCAGTCTGGCTTTTATTTTTTGTGAAAGAATGTCTACGGCTATTTTTCCGCTTACATCAGTCGCTGTTGTAACGACAGGAATCGCCTCCAACTCCTGAGCAATTTTTCTGCATTCTTCATTGGCTCCTCCCAGATGCCCTGAAAGTAGCGAAATCACAAAGTTTGACTGTTCATCTATTGTAAGAACTGCCGGATCTGTATCTTTGCTTTTGAATTTCCCATTAATAAGCCTTACTACCGCCCCTGTTGCCGCTACAAATATATGAAGGTCATATTCATTAAATATTTTATCCAACAATAAAGGCACTCTTTCCGTTATTACAAAAAGCTTTTCTATATTTTCATTTTCTAAATTCAGCAGCTTATATACCCTCTCGGAAATATAAATATCACTGTCCGGATAAACCCTGTTTCTCACACTTAAAGCTATATTATATCCGTTTTTACTCACACAATAAATCGCTGTTTTCATCATACTCCTCAAATTTCTATTCTTTTATACCTTTTCTGAACTCATGACTGAATGTTTTATCATAAAGTTTGGATTTGGAATAATCATTTCCCATGAAGTTTCCTACTAAAATCTGTGCAGTTTTTGTTATTTTTTCTTTTTTTGCCAATTCTGCTATGTTTTCAAGAGTTCCCATTACTATTTTCTGATCTTCCCAAGTAGCTTTCTGTATAATAGCAATAGGTGTATTTATATCATAATGTTTTCTTAGTCTTTCCACTACTCCGTCTATCATCTGAACGGACAGAAATATTGCCATTGAGCATTTATGTGAAGCAAGACTTTCCAAACTTTCCGATTCGGGAACAGGAGTTCTTCCTTCAAGTCTTGTACATATTACTGTCTGACTTACATCAGGCAATGTAAACTCTTTTTTTATCGCTGCTGCTGCCGCCACGAAAGAACTTACTCCCGGTATCACTTCATATTCTATACCATATTCATCAAGCATATCCATCTGTTCTCTTATCGCCCCGTAAATACTCGGATCTCCCGTATGTACTCTCGCAACTAGTTTTCCTTCTTTTTGGGCTTTCACAGTAACTTCTATCACTTCATCGAGGTTCATGGAAGCCGAATTATAAATTTCCGCTCCTTCTTTATGACAACCTATAATTTCTTTATTTACAAGTGAGCCCGCATATATTATTACATCAGCCTTTTCTACTATTTTTTCCCCTTTTACAGTTATCAAATCCGGATCTCCCGGTCCTGCTCCTATAAAATAAACCTTTTCCATTGATTTATCCCTTTCTTTTTAAGTATTAACGTGGAAAAATAATGTACACTTTCCAGTTTTTCTATATCTGTGTATATTTCTTCACTTTCTTTACCGCAATTTGAAACAATTATTATATTTTCGGTATTTCCTGTAGCCACTATCGCTTCTCTCAATCTGTCAAGATCTCTGCTGATTTTCATAAAAACTACATTATCATTATTTTCTATTTCTTTACGAATATCCGTTTTTTTATTGACAGAGATCACTTTCAAATCTTCATCTCCTATCATCAAAGGAATATTCAGCCTTGCAGCCATACTATTGAAAGAATTTATTCCCGCTATTGTTTCTACTTTTATTTCAGGTAAAATATGCTCCAATACATAAGTATATGTACTGTAAGTCATAGGATCTCCGATCGTCAGAAATGCTACATTTTTCCCTTCGGACAATAATCCGTTTATAATATCGGCATTGTTTTTTCTGAAAGTTTTTCTTGCCTCAAGATCTCTAACCATAGGAAACTCAAGAAAAACCTGTTCCACATCATCTTTCACATAATTTTTTACAATGCTGAATGCCGTACTTCCTTCTCCCGTTTTTGCTTCAGGCAGTATTATCACATCTACATCGGCGAGTTTTTTCACAGCTTTCAATGTTATATTTTCTTCATCTCCCACTCCTACACCGATTCCGTAGAAATTTCCTTTTTTATTTTCCATTGATTTCCTTTCTTTTAAATAAAACACATTACTTTTTCATTTTGAAATCATTTTTCTGTTTCTTATTTTCTCGCAGTTATAACATAAATAGGATTTTCAGCCATCATCATATTAAAGTCTTTTACTTTTCTGTTTTTACTTACTATTATCTGACATATATCGGTATCCTTAAAAGGTATTTTTTTTAATGTTTCTATAGCATTGAACACATTTTCCAAAACAATAAAATTCAA
Organism: Pseudoleptotrichia goodfellowii; assembly: GCF_007990505.1. Classification (NCBI taxonomy): domain Bacteria; kingdom Fusobacteriati; phylum Fusobacteriota; class Fusobacteriia; order Fusobacteriales; family Leptotrichiaceae; genus Pseudoleptotrichia; species Pseudoleptotrichia goodfellowii. The sequence goes on from NZ_AP019822.1 coordinate 2,175,367, forward strand.
TACGAGAATACCTTTCTCTTTCAGGTTGTCATAAGAATATTGAATTATATCTTCCAGATTTCCACCTGATCCTCCAATAAATATTTTGTCAAATTTCACATCCAAATGACTAAGACCTTCAGGTGCCTCTCCTTTTATATAAGTTACATTTTTCAAATCAAATTTTTCAACATTCTGTTTTATAAGCTCGAAAGCATCTTCTTTCTGTTCGATGACATAAACATGTCCGTCTTTTGCAAACTGTGCCATTTCCATCGTAACGCTTCCTGTACCTCCGCCTATATCAAGGCAAATATCGTCATTTTTCATTTCCAGTTTTGCAAGGCTGACAGCACGTATTTCCTCTTTTGTCATCGGTGCTTTTCCCCTTATAAATTCTTCATCCTTTATATGAAACATTTTTTTCCTTTCTTAGCAAAAAATATTTAATTTTAATTAAAAATATGTTATAATAACAACAGACTTTCGCTTTATATTAAAGCAGAAAGGAGGTAATTGAACGTGCAACTGATCATCAAAGCAGTTCTTATTAATGTTCTTTCAGATTTAATTGTATATTTTATAATTAAATATATCGAAAAACATTTTCGTAAAAAATAAGAATTGTATGAAAAAACCCCTGCTGACACAGGGGTTTTTTGGTATTAAACATGAACTTTTCATCAATTTTCATCAATATTATACCACAAATTTCCAAAATGTCAAAAGATTTTTTTAATTTTTTCTAAATTTTTTGACATTCTTTTCCCTGTCTGTTTTTATTCAATTTTTATAATTTTTTAGCTTCGTTTTTTACAGTTTCTTCAAGACTTTTCAAACCCTCATCCAATTATATTTTTTTCCAAAAAATAATTATAAAATCTTTCTTTCTGATCTTTTATTATTCTATTCGAATTAATAAACTTAACAAATTCTTCTTTAGTAAGCCATTTATAATCTTCGGTTTCTCCGGGCTGGAGTTTGACAGAATTTTTATCATAATCAACAGTACACACAAAAGAGTACATTATAAAACTTTCCTTATCAACAATCGTTCTTTTTACTTGGGTAAAATCATTACATACGATTCCTGTTTCTTCCATAAGTTCTCTTTTTATACAGGAATACTTGTCTTCTCCTTTTAATGCCGAACCACCTGCAGTCGTTTCATAATATTCGGGAAACTTTTCTTTCGCCTTTGCTCTTTTTGTGCAGAGATATGTACCGTCTTTATGTTCTACAAATACTTCACAAACAATATGATACATTCCTTCAGGAATAGACTTGCCTCTTATTAAAGTACCTTCAAGTTTTTCTCCATTCCTGTTATACGCATCCCATTCTTCCATTCTGTTTCCTCTTTTCTACTGCAGAAATCTTTCTATATATTTTCTTAAAACAGGTATATGACTTGTTTCAGGTTCTTTTACCGCAGATACCATTGTCACATTTTCTTTTTGCAGCTCTTTTTCGATTAATTGAACAAAATTTTTAAATTCAGTATTTTCTTCAAGTTCTTTCCCATATTTTTCAGAAAATGTTTCGTAATCAATCATACCTTTATGATAAGATTCCCGTAATTCTTTAGTCGGAGTTATTTCTTTTGCCCAACAATCTATTTTTGCAGCTTCTTTCTTTTCTCCTCTCGGCCAAAGACGATCTATCAGAATTCTGAATCCGTCATCTTCAGATACAGAATCATAAACACGTTTCCACTGTAATTTATTCATTTCATTACCTCACAAAACGGTACATTATTTTTTCAAAACAACGACATTCATCTTAAATTTATAATCAACATCTTTTAATTCCAGTGCTTTATATTTATATATTTTCTCATCTTCGTAGGAAAGATTTTCCCCCACGTAAACCGTACTTTCTCCCATTCCGTTTTCAGAAAGCTGTCTTGCGATTTCCTGAGGCGTATTTTTATTATCGGTAAGCATTCCCACTTTCCCGTATTCTTCAAGCTTTGCAACATAGTCAAACTCTTTACCGTGTGCACTTGAAATAAATGCGTCATACCAGTAGTCGGATATTTTTGCAAACATATACTGAACTGAAGAAATTCCGGGAATTACTTCCAATTCATCATCGGAAAAATGTTTTTTCATAAAAGTAAGCATACTGTAAAATCCCGTATCTCCCGATAATATCAAAGACATTTTTTTATCTCTATTTTCTTTTATAAATTTCAATACACTTTCCAAATCTCCTGTTATATAGCAGTATTCTTTATTTGCAGCATACTCTCCCAAACTTTCAATATGCCTTTTTCCTCCTACGATAACTTCCGATTCTTTCAGTTTTTTTATAGCTGCAGGCAGTATATAATCAAGGCTGCCCGGTCCCAATCCTAATACATTTATTTTCATATTGCTCCTAAGTTCTGTTTATTAAACTTCTGTTTCGTCTTTTCTTTTAAAATGTTCAAAAAAGTTCTTACTGCTTCCGAGTTCTTCTCTTTCAGCGGAAATTATTAAAGTTTCCACTTCCAAATCCCAACCGTTTCTTCTGCAATATTCCTCACATTTTTGCTTTGCTTTTTTTGCGAGAAGATTATAAACTTCTTTTTTTTCAATATATTTTGTAGCTTCTTCGGTCGTATTTGAAGCCATTATTTTTTTCAGGTTTTCCATACTTTCACCTACAAGCAGACAGTTTGCCGTAAGTATTTCCATTTTGGCATCGGAAACTCTGCTGTGAGTGTGGAATATTCCTCCGGCGACTTTTACAAATTTACCCAATTCCCCTATAAAATAAATCTTTTTTGCCTCAAATTCACACGCTCTGTCAAACATATATCCTACAAAGTTACTTATTACAACTGCTTGGGAAGTATTATCCTTGAAGTGATCACTCAAATACTTTTTCCCTCTGTTTCCGAAAAGAAATATTGCTTCTTTGGTTCCCGTTATAGCAAGAGCCATTTTCAGCTCTACGGCAAGGGAGACTTTCCATGCTTCTTCGGACATAGGCTTTACTATCCCCATTGTTCCTAAAATAGATATTCCGCCGACTATTCCCAATTTAGAATTTAGTGTCTTTTTGGCTGCTTCTTCTCCTTTAGGCACAAATATTTCCACGTCGGCTCCCATACCTTCGGGAAGTATACTCTCCACAGTACTTCTTATCATTTTCATAGGAGTAGGATTTATTGCAGAATTACCCGGCTCGACGGGCAATCCCTTTTTAGTAACTTTTCCCACTCCTATTCCTCCGAAAACATTTATTTCCGAATCGTTACGCAAACTTACTTTTGAAAAAATTTCCAATCCGTGAGTAACATCAGGGTCATCCCCTCCGTCTTTCAGAACCGATGCCAAAGCATAGTCCTCTCTTTTTAACACAGAATTTATCTTTATTGATAAAGGTTGTCCTGAGGGAAGTTCTATTGTTACTTCGGGTATGTCGTTTTTGCCGTTTTCCAGAAGATATGTCAATGCCGCTTTAGTCGCTGCAGTTGCAGAGCTTCCCGTAGTATAGCCGTATCTTAATCTTTTACCCTGAAAATATACATATTCTTCCATTCTGTTTCATTCCTTCCCTTTATTTATTACCCCTAATATCTATCTCTTTCGTACATTTGATAAAGTATCCCGTGAAGTACCGCTACCGCTACCGTACTTCCTCCTTTTCTTCCGTTAGTTCTTATAAACGGAACATCATATTTGGAAAGTTCCGCTTTAGATTCAGGACATCCTACAAATCCTACAGGCACTCCTGCAATAAGTTTAGGTTTATTTTCACCCTCTTTATCCATTTTTTCAAGCAACATAAATAATGCTGTAGGTGCATTTCCTATTAAGAATATTTTTGTATCTTTATCAGCTACTGCTCTTTCAATGGCTACCATTGATCTTGTAACTCCTCTTTCTTTTGCTTCTCTTGCTACATCCTCATCGTTTACAAGGCAATAAGCCGAAGCTCCGAATTTTCCAAGCCCTATTTTATTTAATCCTGTTACAATCATATTTGTATCACAGTATATTTTACATCCCGATCTTAAAGCTTCCATTGCTGAATTTACAGCATCGTTCTGAAATTCTACAATATCAGCATATTCAAAGTCGGCAGTCGTGTGAATAAGTCTTTTCACGATAGGTTTTTCCTGCTCGCTAAATCTGTCGGCTCTATCCCCCAATTCTTCAGTAATCATTTCAAAACTTCTAACTTCTATGCCTTTCGGATCTTTAATGTATGACATTTTCCAATTTCCTCCTGTAATTTTTTTATTTTATCTAATTCAATTATTTGAATTACTTTTTTATTATAATGTTTCCAATATATATTTGAAAAACTCTATATTTGAATAGAAAGAAATGTGCGGATACCCTGCTAACAGGCTTTTTTTCTTATAACCGCAACTCCAATTTCTTTCGTCATTTTTTTCGATTTTATAAAAATGGTTATGACCCTTAGATTTTTCATTATCTTCAGATATTTCCGAATAATGAAATTCGTGTCCTTTAGTTTTTATTCCGTTTCCGGTTTCTATGTTTATATATCCGAATCTTCCTATATTAAGTCGATTTCTCATAGAAATTTCCGCATCTATCAGTCCGCAGAAATCTCCGCTGTTTCCGTCTGTCAGATTCAGCTTTTTCGTCAGATAAATAAACCCTCCGCATTCTCCGTATATTTTTACTCCCTTTTCAAAGGCTTCCTTTATACTTTCTTTCATAGAAATATTTTCGGATAATTCTTTATAATACAGTTCGGGGTATCCTCCACCTAAATAAACCATATCAATATTTTCGGGCAGTTTTTTATCTTTTACCGGGCTGAATTCTACTATTTCCAATCCTGAAAATCTCATAAGCTCCAAGTTTGATTCATAATAAAAAGAAAATGCTCCGTCTTTCGCCATCGCCACTCTTTTTCCTTTATATCTGTCTTTCAACTCTTTTAACGGCTCAAAATCATCCATACTGCTTTCAGGCTCAAAATCCTCGGCAATTTCCCATATTCTTTTTAAATCAAGATTATTTTCGGCTATCTCTTTAAATAGTGCCTTTTTCTCTGCCAATTCTTCCGATGCATTCATTTCAAAAGCCTGTTTCAGTCCCAAATGTCTGCTTTCGATAGTCAGTTTTTCATTTCTCGGAAGAAATCCCAAACATTCTATTCCCGTAAATCTTTCTACGGCTTCTTTCAGATTCAGATACAACTTTTCTGATGAAACGTTATTCAGTATAACGCCTTTTATTTTAACATTTTTATCAAACATTTTAAAGCCCAAAACTTCCGCTGCAATACTTGTAGAGATACCTTTAGCATTTACAACCAGTATTACAGGGATATCAAGCATTCTCGATACATGAGCCGTACTGAAATTATCCTTTTCATGACCTATTCCGTCATAAAGCCCCATAACTCCTTCAACTACAGCTATATCTTTACCTTTCGCCCCTGTTTCAAATATATGTTTTAAAGTAGCTTCGTCAAACATAAAAGCATCAAGATTACGGGATTTATTCCCTGTAAACACTTCATGATAACTGGGATCGATATAATCAGGTCCTACTTTAAAGGGAGCAACATTTTCAAAAGAGGACATAAGTATACTGCTCAATGTTGTTTTTCCGCTGCCGCTCATTGCTCCCGCTATAAGTATTTTTTTCATAATAAGTTGTTCTCCTCCAAGAATGTATAATAATCATTTACGTCTATATTTTTACTTTTTAAATAACGTGTTATTTTTAAAACTGCGGGAATATTAAGATTCAATTCTTTTAAAAACTTAAAATCTTCAAAAACTTCATCCCGACTTCCCTGTCTTACGATTTTACCTTTATCCAAAACATAAATATAGTCTGCGAAATCATAGGCAAAATCCGTATCATGAGTAGACACGACAAGGGTTTTCCCTGCATCGGCAAAATTATTCAGAATTTCCGATACACTCTTCGTATTTTTGGAATCAAGCCACGCAGTAGGCTCGTCCAAAATAAGCAAATCCGGCTCCATTGCCGTTATTGCAGCTATGGATACTCTTTTTTTCTGTCCGTAACTGAGATGATGACACGGTCTGTCTTTCAAATCGAGTATATTAATTTCTTCCATTGCTTTTGTTATATTTTTTTCTACTTTTTCTTTAGAATAGCCCAGATTTTCAGGTCCGTAAGAAACTTCCTGAAAAACAAGAGGAGCAAATATTTGTATTTCAGGATCTTGAAACACTATTCCCACTTTTTTTCTAAGCTCTTCAAGATTTTTTTTCTTATGTAGTACTTTTTCGCCGTTTAAATATACACTCCCTTTTTGTGCCTGTAAAAGTCCGTTCATTATTGAAAATACAGTAGATTTTCCCGAACCGTTTTCTCCGAGAAAAACTGTTTTTTTACCTTTTTCAATATTAAGAGATATATCCTTTAACGCTTCAGTTTCTTCATCATAAGAAAAAGTTATATTTTCCAATTTAAGCATAATATCTTACCACCAAATATAAATTTATTATTATTACTGATATTGTAAAAACCGCTTCAATTCCGATTTTTTTATATTTTCTCGGAGAAAAAATAAATTCTTTTCCCAGTCTTGATTCTACCGCTTTTATAGAATTGGAATTATAATAATAGGTTTTTCTTAATATAGCGACCACCAGCATCGGGAATGATTTCATACTGTTTTTGAAACTGCTGTAACCCAGTCTTACTTCCTGAGAGTTTTGCAATTTTTCTTTATTGTCGAATAAAAGAAATATATATCTGTAAATGAGCAGGAACATTTCTCTGAATATTTTGGGAAATCTCAATTTTCCGAATATATAATCCAAATCTATTATCGGAGTGGAGCAAATCAGAAAATATACTACAGAAAGTCCTGCAAAAGAACGTAGCAGAAATAACCATATATCAGCTTTTATCAGCAACAAAGAAATCACAGTAGTTAAAATAAATAAAGCCGGAATAAAGTTCAGTTTCAGCAAGTCCGATACTTTTACTTTCACAACGAACAAAAGGAGCAAATTAAATAACACAAGATTAAATACAATAACTCCTTTGTTCTCTGTACAAAGTAAAAATATTAATGTCGTCATTGACAATAAAAACTTTATTCCGGGATTTATATCTTTAATCGGATTCCCGTAAGATATTTTATCTATCAGCATTTTTTCTTTCGCCTTTGAAATAACCTAATACATATCCTATAACTCCTGCACCTATTGCCGCCTGCAATGCAAACAATAAACTTTCAGTTTCACTGGGTAATTCTTCTATTAAACTGCTGGCCCAAGGCTTGTAATCAGGATTAATTTCTCCTATTATTTCTTCTCCTTTATCGTCGGAACCGCCAAAATCGGCTTTCACTGTAAATAGAGGTACTGCACCTATTAACAGTATTATTACAACTAAAATTATATTTTTTTTGAATACATTTTTATCTTTATTTTCAGCCATTATGCTTCCACCTCTTTCGCGTTGTATTTATCAAGTATGTTCATAATTACGTTTGTAAGCAATCCTTCAATAATAGCCAAAGGAACCTGTGTTACCGCAAATACCATTCCGAATCTTATAAATGAAGCCATAACTCCTCCGTCTGCTGAAGGATATGCAAGTGCTAATTGGAAAGATGTAACTACATATGTAGCCAAATCTCCTACAGCTGCTGCTAAAAATATTGCAAGTGTTCTGTTCTTTTTAGCCAGTCCTTTATAAATCAGATAAGACACTATAGGTCCCGCTATTGCCATTGAGAATGTATTTGCTCCCAATGTTGTAAATCCTCCGTGTGCAAGCAATCCTGCCTGAAATATCAATACTATAGTTCCAAGTATTGAAGTTACAAATGGACCGTATAATATAGCCGAAAGTCCCACTCCTGTAGGATGTGACGAACTTCCTGTTACCGAAGGAATTTTTAATGCCGAAAGAATAAATATAAACGCCCCTGCCAACGCAAGTGTCATTTTTTCACGTACACTTCCTTTTGAGACACTTTGAATTTTTTTAATCCCGATAACCCAAAACGGCACACATACGATAAACCATACTACTGCAGACCGCATCTTTTACTGCTGCGTCTTTATTGGATGCCCAAAACGGCACACATACGATAAACCATACTACTACCCATTGTTTAGGTAAAAAACCTTCCATAATGTGCATTGAATAACCGTTTGCAAATAATACAAACATTCCTGTTAAAACAAGAAACAATGATGTTCTCTTTTTCATTTAGACTCTCCTTTTGAAATAAAATTTTGATTAGGTTAAAAAAAAAATCAGCTGAAAGCCGAAATTCAATACACGCCAAAAGCTCTATAATACTGATTATACTACCGTTGTATAACTTTATTATAATAGAACTAAATCGCCGTTGATTTATTTTTATTGATGTATATCAAACTTTCCCTTCCCAGAAAATTTAAATAATAAATATTAGGCAAGTCTCCTGACTAACTTCATCCTACTCGTACCCTTCCCGAAAATATTATTTTCAGTGGTTTTCATGTACTTTCGTCAGTTTCACAGTAGTGGGGGCTGTATCGGATTTCAACCGATTTCCTTATTAAGTTTGTAAAAACACCTAAAACTCTATTAACAGTATACTACTTTTTCAGAATTTGTCAAGGGGTAAATAAAAATTTCTTTTAAAAAGTTTATACCCATTTTGAATATAGTGTTTTAATATTTATTTTTTATAAAATTGCAGATTTTAATAAGTTACAGACTTCATAAACTCCTTTTTATATTTCCTCCTAATCGTCCACTTTTTCAGCTTCGATTATATCTTCATTTTTTTTATTGTTTTCAATAGGTTCTTCAGGTATTACAAAAGCTGCGATAACGTAAGTAAATAAGCCTATTCCCCATCCTAACATCAGTATAACGCATACTATTCTTACGATAGTAGGATCTATATTGAAATATTTTCCAAGTCCTCCGCACACTCCGGCTATTTTTTTATCAGTTCTTGATCTGTATAATCTTTTTGTCATTTTAGGTTCCTCCTCTTTAATAATTAATTCAGTATTATTTTTTTCATTTTTCCCATATACTTCGTCAAGTTTTTCCATAAACATGTCACGAATAAGTTTATATTCTCCCATTCCTCTTAAAACCGGTGTTACTTCATATCCGTTGTTCTGCAGAATTGTTTTCCATGAATCTTCTTCATCAGAAGCCATATCGTTTTTTGCATGATCTCCTGCAACTATCATAAACGGTTTTAACAATATCTTTTTATAATCTGTCTGTTTCAGCTTCTCAATAACATCTTCAATAGTTACTTTTCCTTCCACAGTAGCTACAAAAACATTATTTTTTCCTGCTTTATTATACTCTTCCTGCAATTTTTCATACGTAATATCGGCAGCACTTTCAGAACCGTGTCCCATAAAAATAATTACGTCATTACCTTCAAAATCATTAAATTCAGCATCATTTACTATTCTTTTATAATCTTCTTCCGTTGTCAAAAGAGGTTTTGTTATTTTACCGTATTTATCACTGAGTTTTGAATATTCTATTCCGTTCAGAATATGTAAAGACATTGTTATAATTTCATCGTATCCTTTATCTTTAAGGGCTTTCAGACCTTCTTCCTGATCATATATGTGAATACCCTCTTTTTTTTCGACTATTCTTCTTACTACTCCTGAAGTATAGGCTCTTTCGACTTTTTCACTTCCGTACTTTCTCTCAACTTCTTTCTGAATCGAATCAAGACATTTTTCTCTCGTATCTTTGTGAGATGTTCCGAAACTCGTTACTAATATTCCTTTGCTCATTTTTTATTGAGGTTATCTTAAAGGGCTTTCATATCAAAAGGTTTTTGCCCTCGCATTCCCGTTATATATAATCTTTCCGGCTTTGGTGATTTTTACAACTCGGGAAATTTTTCAAAGACTTCCCCGTCTCCTTTCTCTATAATATTTTTTATTATATCATATTTTTCAAAAATCCGAATACTCCGTACACACCTAAAGTTACTACAGCTGCTGCTAATATTACTCCAAGCAGTATTGTAAAAAAAGATTTTTTCGGATTCAGTTTAAGAAGTGCCGCTATCAATGCCCCTGTCCATGCTCCCGTTCCGGGAAAAGGTACTGCAACAAACAGCATTAATCCCAAAAATTCTTTATTTGCAACACTTTCACTTCTACTTAATGCTCTTTTTTCCAATTTTTCGATAAATTTTACCATTATATTATGCTTTTTCATAAACTCAAATACTTTTACAACAAATAAAAGTATAAAAGGTACAGGAAGCATATTTCCTACAATAGAAGTAATCATATTTGTGTACCACGGTAATCCCTGAGAAAATCCCACAGGAATGCTTCCCCTTAATTCAATTACAGGAAGCATCGATATCAGGAAAATTCCTATTATCTTACCGGCATTCATTCCGAATATTCCTACAATAAAAGCTACTATTGACTGTGCAAGTTTTTTCATTCTTTTAAACTCCTCCTTATTTCAACGGAAACATTGTTATTCTTATATTTAGTTGAGCCCTCAACTCCTTTTCCGACTCCACTTTTTTTATTTCGGGATAAACTCTATCTTCTATTTTATCCAATTTCAGATAATTATATCATGACCCTTTATTTCTTTCAATTATAATTTGCTGTTAAACAATTTTAATTTTTTTGAGAACTTATTATTTTCAAAATTTTACTAATGTTCTGAAAATATATTTTTCTTAAAAATCAAAAAAATGAAGCTCTAAAGCTCCATTTTTTAATTCTATCTATTATTTTTTCCGCTTGTACTTATAAATCCTTTCATTTTCTTAACCGCCAAATAAGAATCAATTTGTTGTATCAATTCTACGGCAACTCCTACAAGGATAAGTAAACTTGTTCCTCCGAGTAATACCGGTATATGCAGAAAATATCCGAACCATATATTAGGGAATATCCCTAATATTGCCAGAAACAGTGCACTTCCGAAAGTTACTCTTGTAACTACTTTTTCCAAATAATCGGCAGTTTCTTTCCCTGCTCTTACCGTAGGTATTGTCCCACCGCTTTGTTTCAAATCTTCTGATACTTTTTCAGGATCGAAAGCGATAGTCAATGTATAGAAAAATGAAAATACTATAATTAAAAAGGCAAATAAAAGTAAGTATAAAACTCCCGTTTGTGAAAACTGTTTTTGCCAGAATGCATTAGCTTTAAGCATTTGTACTATAAACGGCGGTGCCGCCATCAATACTGATGCAAAGATTATTGGCATAACTCCTGCAGTGTTTATTTTCAAAGGTAAATATGTTCTTCTACCTACTGCACTTTGTCCTCCTCCGAAACCTAAACTTCCTTTTCCTGCATACTGTATAGGTATTCTTCTTTCAGCCAGTTGTATATCCACCATTAGAGCTATTATAACTACAAATAATATTATTGATAATCCGAAAAATATAAAGTTTATATTACTTGATACCATTTGTTGAATAACTTGAGGCAAGTTTACAACAATTCCAAGAAAGATAAGCATTGACGATCCGTTACCTATTCCTCTTATGGAAATTCTTTCAGAAATCCACATTAAGAACGCAGTTCCTCCTGTCATCAAAGCCATTGTACTTATAATAAATTTCGGTCCCGGCTCAACAACCAGTCCGGGCTGATTTATAAGTGTTATAGCAATTCCGAATGATTGCGCTATTGCCAATATTATTGTTACGTATCTTGTCCATTGAGTAATTTTATCTCTTTCTTTTCCCCCTTCTTTCTGCATTTCATCTATTTTAGGGAAAATTACTCCTAAAAGTTGAAATACTATCGAAGAGTTAATGTAAGGGATGATTCCCAACGAGAAAATAGACGCTCTCTGAACCGCTCCTCCTGAAAACAGATTTAAAAATCCTGCTATGGCATTATTCTGAAAATTTTTGAATGCTGCCATATTAATTCCGGGAACGGCAATATGAACACCTATTCTCGCTATTGCGAACATTACTAATGTAAAAGCTACTCTTTTCTTTAATTCGGGTATTTTGAAGATAGACTGTATTCTATTTACTATTGCTTCAGTTAAAGTCAATTCTACCACTCCTCATATATGAAGAAAAAGCAAGATTAAAATCTTACTTATTCTCATCTTCTTTTTTATTATTTCCCGCTTTTGCAGAGTACGACTTAACTTCCAATACTTCTACACTTCCTCCGGCTTTTTCTATTAATTCTTTAGCTGATTCGGAAATTTTATGAGCTTTTACAGTTAATTTTTTATTAACTTCAGCATTTCCTATTATTTTCAAAATACTTGAAAAATCTTTTTCTTTAACATAAGATTCAACATTTTCAAGTAAATATTGTTTTACAGCTTTTTTACCTTTTGTTTCTCTTAATGCAGCATCAGAATATTTAGTGATGAATTTAGGATTTTTGATTATTCCGTTTTCTACTAATGTTTCCAAGCTTACTACATCTCCGTCGTTGAATTTTTCAACAATATCAAATAATGAAATTACTATTGTATCTTTTTTGAATGCCGAATTTGAGAATCCTCTTTTAGGAATTCTTCTGATAATAGGCATTTGTCCACCTTCAAATACAGGTGATACATATGTTCCCGATCTTTGTTTTTGCCCGTTATGTCCTTTTCCTGCTGTTTTTCCCCAACCGGACCCGTGACCTCTACCTATTCTTCTTCTTTCTCTTTTTGATCCTTCGGCAGGTCTTAACTCATTAAGATTCATTTATTCTAAACCTCCTCTACTTTAAGTAAATAAGAAACTAATTTAATTTTTCCTTCTATATCTGCTGTCTTGTTATGAACTACACTTTGACTTATCTTTCTTAATCCAAGTGATTTAACAGTATCAATATGATTAGGTTTTCTTCCATTAATTCCTTTAATAAGTGTTACTTTTACTTTAGACATTAATTTTACCTCCTAACCTATTATCCTAAAATTTCTTCAACCGATTTTCCTCTAAGTCTTGCCACTTCTTCAACCGATCTCAATTGTTTTAATCCGTCCAATGTTGCTCTTGCAACGTTATCTTTATTTTTTGATCCTCTGATTTTTGTAAGTACGTCTGTAACTCCTGCCAATTCCAATAATTCCCTTGTTGCAGAACCGGCGATAACTCCCGTACCTTTTGAAGCAGGTTTCAATAATACACTTGTGGCATTATATTTACCTAATTGCTCATGAGGTAATGTTCCACCTTTTAAAGATACTGTTATCATATTTTTCTTAGCATTAGCTATAGCTTTTCTTATAGCTTCAGGTACACCGTTAGCTTTTCCCAACCCTATACCTACTTTTCCTTTTTCATCTCCGATTGCCGCCAATACTGAGAAAGATATTCTTCTTCCTCCTTTAACGGTTTTGGAAACTCTGCTTATTCTTAAAAGACTTTCTTTATATTCACTAGCTTTTACTTCTCTGGCCAAAGTAAATCCTCCTTTTCTCTAGAATTTTAATCCTGCTTCTCTTGCAGCATCTGCAAGTGCTTTTACTCTTCCTGTGTAAACATATCCGCTTCTATCGAATACTACAGTATCTATTCCTTTTTCCAATGCTTTTTTTGCTATTGCTTCTCCGATTTTTTTAGCAGCTTCCACATTTGAACCGTTTTCAGTTTTTGCTCCTTTTTCAATAGTAGATGCTGAAACTAATGTTTTTCCGGCTTGATCATCGATTATTTGAACAAATATGTTTTTCAAGCTTCTATACACAGAAAGTCTAGGTCTTTCAGCAGTTCCAACGATTTTACTTCTTATACTTTTATGTTTTTTCTGTCTTAATTTATTTCTATCAAGTTTTTTAATCACTAAAATCTACCTCCTATCCTTTCTTACCTTCTTTTCTTCTGATTACTTCGTCGGCATATTTAACTCCTTTTCCTTTGTAAGGTTCAGGAGGTCTTTTTGCTCTTATATTTGCGGCAATTTGTCCAACTAATTGTTTGTCAATTCCTTCAACAGTTATTTTATTGTTTCCTTCAACTTTGAAAGTTATTCCGTCAACTGCTTCGATTTCTACAGGATGAGAATATCCTAATGCTAAAGTAAGTCCTTTACCGTTAGCCTGTACTCTGTATCCTACTCCGACCAATTCCAATTTAATTGCAAATCCGTCGCTTACCCCTGTTATCATATTGTTAAGGTTTGCTCTTGTAGTTCCATGCAAAGCTCTTATATTAGGCAAATCGTTAGGTCTTTCAAATGTTATTTCTCCGTCTTTTATATTTACTTTTATTTCACTGCTTAGTTCTCTTTCCAATTGCCCTTTAGGACCTTTTACGATAAACTTGTTACCGTCCTGTTTTATTTCTACACCTGCAGGTATAGTTATAGGTTTTCTACCTATTCTTGACATGACTCTCCTCCTATATTATAAAATGCGTAAATTACCACACGTAGCAGAGAATTTCTCCGCCTACATTATGCTTTCTGCATTCCTTGTCCGTAATAACACCTTTTGGTGTTGAGACAATGGCAATTCCCAATCCGCCCAATACTTTAGGCATATTTTCAACTGATGTGTAAACTCTTCTTCCGGGTTTTGAAATTCTTTTCAAACCTTTGATTACAGCATCTCCGTCCATATATTTTAAAGTTACTGCTATATCTTTTTTAGTTCCTTCTTCTTTTATTTCGTAACCGGCTATATATCCTTCATTTTTTAGTATATTTGCCATGCTTTCTTTTATTTTTGAAAACGGTATTTTAACTTCCGAATGTTTAGCAATATTACCGTTTCTGATTCTAGTAAGCATATCAGCAATAGGATCTGTTAAATGCATTTATTTGTCCTCCTCTCAAAATTACCAGCTTGATTTTTTTACTCCCGGGATAGCTCCTTCTCCCGCTAACTGTCTGAACATTACTCTCGAAATACCGAATTCTCTCATAAATCCTCTAGGTCTTCCGTTTATTTGACATCTGTTTCTTACTCTAGTAGGCGATGCATTTCTCGGTAATGCAGATAATTCAGCTATAGCTTCTCTATCACCTTTTTTTGCTCTTTCTTTTAATTCGGCTCTTTTTGCCGCATATTTATCAACTGTTTTTTCTCTTTTTAAGTTTCTTTCAACCATTGCTCTCTTAGCCATTTATTTAGTTACACCTCCTTCAAAATAGAACTATTTTGCAAACGGCATTCCGAATGCTTTTAATAATGCTCTTCCTTCTTCGTCATTTTTTGCAGTTGTTACTATTGTAATTCCCATTCCGAATATTTTATCCACTTTATCGATTTCGATTTCAGGGAAAACTATTTGTTCTTTGATTCCCAATGTATAGTTACCTCTACCGTCAAATGCTTTAGGAGATACTCCTTCAAAGTCTCTTACTCTCGGTAATGTGATGCTTATTAATCTGTCAAGAAATTCGTACATTTTTTCTTTTCTCAAAGTAACTTTTGCTCCGATTTTCTGACCTTCTCTTAATTTGAATCCTGCTTCGGATTTTCTGGCAGCTCTCGGTACAGGCTGTTGTCCTGTTATTTGTGCCAATTCTTTCATTGCAGTTTCTATTAATTTAGGATTGCTTGTAGCTTCTCCAATCCCCATATTTACTATTATTTTTTCAATTTTAGGTACCTGCATTATATTTTTTATATCCAAATCTTTCATTAAAGCAGGTATAATTTCTTCCTTATATTCTTTCTGTAATCTTGGAATATATTTTTCAGCCAATTAAGGTCTCCTCCTCTCTATATCCTATATTTCATTACCGGAAACTACCGATATTCTTACTTTTTTATTATCTCTTACTTCGTATCTTACTCTCGTTCCTTTTTTTGCTTTTTCATCCCAAAGCATTACTTTTGATGAAAAAATCGGCATTTCTTTTTCTACAACTGTCCCTTGTGGGTTGTTTGCATTAGGTTTAACATGTCTTTTTTGAATATTAACACCTTCCACAACGATTTTTCCTGTTTTAGGGAATACTTTTAACACTTTTCCGACTTTTCCTTTATCTCCCGTCTGATCCTGACCTGCTTTATCATTTCTAGGCAAATCTTTTGATCTTCCGCTAATTACAACAACCGTATCTCCGGTTTTAACGTGTAATTTTTTAGGTATTGATTTTATTCTTGGTTTAGCCATTCTTCGCAAACCCTCCTTCCTATAATACTTCCGGTGCCAGAGATACTATTTTCATAAAATTTTTTGCCCTTAACTCTCTCGCTACAGGTCCAAAAATTCTCGTACCTCTTATTTCCAAGTTTGAGTTTAATATAACTGCTGCGTTATCATCAAATTTTATATATGATCCGTCCGGTCTTTTTAATTCTTTTCTAGTTCTTACAATTACGGCTTTTACAACATCACCTTTTTTAACGTTTCCGTTAGGTATAGCTTCTTTTACAGATGCTACAACGATGTCCCCTATTTTCCCGAATCTTCTTCTTGAACCGCCTAATACTCTGATTACCATTATTTTTTTTGCTCCGGTATTATCAGCAACATTAAGCATAGTTTGTTGTTGAACCATTTAAAATTTCCTCCTCTCAATTTTACTGTAATACTATTTAGCTTTTTCTAAAATAGTCACGACTCTCCATCTTTTATCTTTACTTAGCGGTCTTGTTTCCATGATTTGCACTTTGTCGCCGATACCGCATTCGTTGTTTTCATCGTGTGCTTTATATTTTTTAGAAGTTTTTACTCTTTTTTTATAAAGTTTGTGCAGTTTCATTGTTTCTTCAAGAACAACTACAGTTTTATCCATTTTGTCGGAAACAACGATTCCTTCTCTCACTTTTCTTTCGTTTCTTTTATTTTCCACTGACGAATCCTCCTATTTCACAGTTTTTTTCTCAGTTATTATTGTTTTCATTCTCGCAATATCTCTTTTAACCTGTTTTATTTTAGTAGTGTTATGTAATTGTCCAAGAGTTTTTTGAAATTTTAAATTAAATAATTCCTGTTTCAGTTCTTTTACTTGTGTATCTAATTCATCCAATGATAATTCTCTTATTTCGTTTGCTGTCATTACTTATCACCACCCACTTCTTCTCTTCTTACAAATCTAACTTTTATAGGCAGTTTGTGTCCGGCTTTTCTTAATGCTTCTTTAGCTTTTTCTTCAGATACTCCGCCAACTTCAAACATTATTTTTCCTTTTTTCACTACTGCTACCCAACCTTCTGCATTACCTTTACCTTTACCCATTCTTGTTCCTTCAGGTCTTTTTGTATAAGGTTTGTCAGGGAATATTCTGATCCAGATTTTACCTTCTCTTTTAAACGTTCTGTTTATTGTTACCCTGCACGCTTCTATTTGTCTTGATGTTATCCATCCGAATTCTTTAGCTGCCAGTCCGAATTCTCCGAAATCTACTTTGTTTCCTTTAGTAGCTATTCCGCCGATTTTTCCTCTGAACTGTTTTCTGTATTTTGTTCTTTTAGGTATTAACATTACTCATTTCCTCCTTCCTTTTTAGTTGGAAGCACCTCACCGTTAAATACCCATACTTTTAATCCTAATGCACCGTATGTAGTATGTGCAGTGGCAGTTGCGTAATCAACATCCGCTCTTAAAGTATGTAATGGTACTCTTCCCGAAAGTGTCCATTCACTTCTCGCTATTTCGGCACCGTTCAATCTTCCGGATACCATTATTTTAATTCCTTTTACTCCGGATTTTTCAGCTCTTTGAATAGCCTGTTGAACCGCTCTTTTATAAGCAACCCTTTTTTCAATAGCTGTTGCGATACTTTCAGCAATTAACTGAGCATCTTTGTTAGGATTTTTGATTTCCTGTACTTTAACTTGTACTTTTTTACCTGTCAATTTTTCCAAATTTACTTTTAAAGCTTCTATTTCCTGCCCTTTTCTTCCTATTAATATTCCGGCTTTACCTGTTTCTATTATAATTGTTATATCAGTCGGTGATGTTCTTTCTATTTGAATAGTTGAAATTCCAGCATGATAGTAATTTTTCTTAATATATTTTTTTATTTTAAGATCTTCATGAAAATTATTTAAGTAATCTTTCCCTTCGGCAAACCATCTTGAATCCCATGTTTTAACGATTCCGATTCTCATACCTCTAGGATCTACCTTTTGTCCCACAGACTTACCTCCTTATTATGATTAGTTTCTTTCGTCAACTTCCACAGTAATGTGTGCAGTCGGCTTTCTTATAACATCCGCTCTTCCCATCGCTCTGGGATTAACTCTTTTTAATACAGGTCCTTTATCTATAAGTATTCTTGAAACAAATAGTTTATCAGGATCCATTTGGAAATTATGTTCAGCATTTGCGATTGCCGATTTTAATGTTTTTTCTATGTATTTTGCCGCCTTTTTATTTGTAAATCTCAATACGTTTAACGCCTGTAAAGCATTTTTTCCTCTGACGATATCCGCCACAAGTCTTGCTTTTTGAGGACTTAATCTTTGATAACGTAATTTAGCTACTACTGCCATTTAAAGGCCTCCTTTCATTTTTGCTTTATGCCGACGGTTTCGGCTCTTATTTTATCCTATATTTATTTTCTTTTTGCATCTTTTTTAGCATCTTTTCCGTGTCCGTAGAAAGTTCTTGTAGGTGCAAATTCTCCTAATTTATGTCCTACCATTTCTTCAGTTACATACACAGGGATATGTTTTTTCCCGTTATATACTGCGAAAGTGTGTCCGATAAATTGAGGGAATATAGTAGATCTTCTGGACCATGTTTTGATAACCTGCTTTTTTTCTCCCATTGATTCTACTTTTTTCAATAAGTGTGCATCAACAAAAGGTCCTTTTTTTAATGAACGAGCCATTCTTTCCTCCTTATTTCATTATTTTCTGTCATTATACTAATCGAGTTCATGTTTGCAGCACACATCTTTTAATATTTCTATTAAAGATGTGTCAAGCAACATTTATATATATTTCCGATTTACTATTTTTTTCTTTTTCTAACGATGAATTTATCACTAAGTTTTTTACCTCTTGTTTTCTTACCGAGAGTAGGTTTACCCCAAGGAGTAACAGGTGATTTTCTTCCTATAGGCGATCTTCCTTCTCCTCCTCCGTGTGGGTGATCCACAGGGTTCATTACCGATCCTCTTACATGAGGTTTTCTACCTAAGTGTCTGTTTCTTCCCGCTTTTCCTAATGATACAAGAGAGTGTTCGGAATTTCCTACTGTTCCGATTGTAGCCATACATTCTTTATGTAAAAGTCTTAATTCTCCTGAAGGCAATTCAACGTGACAGTAAGTTCCTTCTTTTGCTACAAGTCTTGCAGAAGTTCCTGCAGATCTTGCCAACTGTCCGCCTTTACCCGGCATCAATTCTACGTTATGTATAACTGTCCCTATCGGTAAATCTTTTAATTTCAATGCATTTCCCGGTTTGATTTCAGCTGAATCTCCTGCTAAAACAGTATCTCCTTTTTTCAATCCGTTCGGTGCAAGTATATATCTTTTTTCTCCGTCAACATAATGCAATAATGCGATATTAGCCGTTCTGTTAGGATCATATTCAATAGTAGCAACCTTCGCAGGAACACCTATTTTATTTCTTTTCCAGTCTATTACTCTGTAAAGTCTTTTGTGTCCTTTGTGTCTGTTTCTACCTGTTCTGTGTCCGTAATTATCAATTCCGTAAGACGACCCCAGAGGTTCTGTCAGAGATTTTTCAGGTCTTACTTTATCTAACTCATGATTGACTAATATCGACATATGCCTTGTCCCACTAGTCATCGGTTTTAATTTCTTAATCGGCATAACTTTTTTACCTCCAATTCTTTTTATGACGTTTTTACAACGTTTTTATATTATATCATTTTTCTTATGTAATTCCTATAAAAAATTATAGATTTTGTTCATAAGATGCTATTTTTTCTCCGTCCTGTAATTTAACGATTGCTTTTTTTATAGCCGGAGTTTTATACATGGACATTCTGAATCTTTCCATTTTAGGTTTTACATTCAATGTATTTACACTCGCAACTTTTACATTGAATAATTTTTCCACAGCTTCTCTTATTTGTAATTTGTTAGCTCTTCTGTCTACTATGAAAACGTATTCGTTGCTTTCCATTAAGATTCTTGCTTTTTCAGTGTTTACCACAGGTTTTTTAATTATATCCGTAATATGCATTATGCCAACACCTCCTCGATAGTTGCAAGAGCCTCTTTAGTAACAACTATTTTATCCTGTTTTATCAACCAGAAAATGCTTAAACTTCTTGAATCCAAAGTCATTACTTTTTCCAAGTTTCTTACTGAATATTCAAGGTTTATATCTCTATTGAATGTTTCTCCGTTATAGTCAGCTATGAATAATTGTTTTTCTCCTGCGAAATTTAATGCTTTTGCAAATTGCACAAAAGTCTTAGTTTTCGGTACATCCAATGTGAAGTCATCCAACACTATTAAATCTCCGTTATTTATTTTTGTGGCCAATGCCGATCTTAAAGCTAATCTTCTTACTTTTTTATTTACTTTTTTAGTATAATCTCTCGGTTTAGGACCGTGAACAACTCCACCGCCTACCATATGAGGAGCTCTTGTAGAACCTTGTCTTGCTCTACCTGTTCCTTTTTGTCTGAAAGGTTTTCTTCCTCCACCTCTCACTTCAGCTCTTGTTTTTGTAGAAGCATTTCCTTCTCTTGCTCCTGCCAACTCTGCAACCAGAACTTCGTGCATAACTGTTTTATTCGGCTCAATTCCGAATATTTCTTCTTTTACTTCAACAGTTCCCGCTTTTGAACCGTCTAATTTATATGTATTTAAAACTGGCATTTTATCCTCCTCTCTTTTCCTCTATTAGTATTTCTTAACCGATTTTTTGATAACAAGATATCCGTTTTTAGGTCCCGGAACAGCACCTTTTACTAACAACAGATTGTTTTCAGCATCAAATTTAACTACTTTAAGGTTTTGAACAGTCACTTGCTCATTTCCCAATCTTCCTGCCATTTTTTTACCTTTAGGTACATTACTGTTTGATGCAGCTCCTCCGGCGTTTGATCCTCCCAATCTATGGTTTCTTGAAACCCCGTGAGTTGCTCTGTTTCCTCCGAAATTATGTCTTTTCATAACTCCGGCAGTTCCTTTACCTTTTGAAGTTCCTACTATATCAACAAACTCGATTCCTTCCAATACGTCTACTTTAAATTCCTGACCTAATTCAAATGATTCCAATTCTGCAACTTTAAATTCTTTCAAGAATTTTTTAGGAGAAATTCCTGCTTTTTTGAATATTCCCATTTCAGGTTTTATTGTATTTTTTTCTTTTTTATCATCATATGCCAATGTTACAGCGTTATACCCGTCTTTTTCTTCGGATTTTTTTTGAACTACGAAGTTCGGTCCGGCTTCGATTACTGTAACCGGTATTAATTTTTCATTTTCGAAAATTTGTGTCATTCCGATTTTTTTACCTAATATCATTTTTATTTAGCCTCCTTAATATATTGGTTGGTATTTTTACCAACTTGTATTAAGCCTATAATTGCTTAATTTCTATTCCTACACCTGACGGCAAGTTTAATGAACTCAATGCCGCAATAATTTGTTGACTTGAATTTTTAATTTCAACAAATCTTCTGTGTATTCTCATTTCAAATTGTTCTCTTGAATCTTTATTTACGTGAACCGATCTTAAAACAGTATACTTTTTAGTTTTAGTAGGTAAAGGAAGAGGTCCGGCCAATTCCGAACCGTTTTTCTTTACTACTTCAGCTATTTTTTTTGCAGACTGATCTAATAATTTATGGTCGTAAGATTGAAGATATATTCTTAATTTATCCAAAGTTCTTCCTCCTAATTATTCTGAAATTATTATTTAACGATAGTTGCAACAACTCCTGAAGCTACCGTTCTTCCACCTTCTCTTATCGCAAATCTTAATCCTTCTTCCATTGCGATAGGGTGTATCAATTCTACTGACATTTCTATATTATCTCCAGGCATTACCATTTCCACTCCGTCAGGCAAGTTTACTTCTCCTGTTATATCTGTCGTTCTGAAGTAAAATTGTGGTTTGTATCCTGTAAAGAATGGTGTATGTCTTCCTCCTTCATCTTTTGTCAATACGTATACTTCCGATTTGAACGATGTATGAGGTTTTACTGATCCAGGTTTTGCCAATACTTGTCCTCTTTCCACTTCTTCTTTCTTAGTTCCTCTTAACAATGCTCCGATGTTATCTCCTGCTTGTCCTGAATCCAATAACTTTCTGAACATTTCTACTCCTGTTACTGTTGTTTTGCTGTAGGTTTGATTCCTATTATTTCCACTTCTTCCCTACTTTTACTACTCCTCTTTCTACTCTTCCTGTCACTACTGTTCCTCTTCCTGTTATTGTAAATACATCTTCTATAGGCATCAAGAACGCTTGGTCTACCGGTCTTTCAGGTGTAGGCACATAACTGTCTACTGCATCCATCAATTCCATTATTTTATCTTCCCATTGTCCTTCTCCGTTTAATGCTCCTAAAGCAGATCCTTTTACTATAGGTATTTCATCTCCAGGGAATGAGTATTCTGTCAATAATTCTCTTACTTCCATTTCTACTAATTCCAACAACTCTTCGTCGTCTACCATATCAACTTTATTCAAGAATACTACTATATAAGGAACTCCAACCTGTCTTGCAAGCAAGATGTGTTCTCTTGTTTGAGGCATAGGTCCGTCAGCTGCAGAAACTACCAATATAGCTCCGTCCATTTGTGCAGCTCCTGTTATCATGTTTTTTACATAATCCGCGTGTCCCGGACAGTCAACGTGTGCATAGTGTCTGTTTGCTGTTTCATACTCAATGTGAGCCGTGTTAATTGTTATTCCTCTTTCTCTTTCTTCAGGTGCCTGATCTATGTTTTCAAAATCTACTTTTTCAGCCAATCCTTTGTCAGATAATACTTTGGATATAGCTGCTGTCAATGTTGTTTTCCCGTGGTCTACGTGTCCTATAGTTCCAACGTTTACGTGTGGTTTACTTCTCTCAAATTTAGCTTTTGCCATTATCTCTTTCCTCCGTTTTCATTATTATTTTTAATATTTTATTTAATTTATTTACCTTGTCTTTCAGCTATTACCTGTTGAGCTATATTATTCGGAACCTGTACATATTTTTCAAATTCCATTGAATAAGATGCTCTTCCTTGAGTTTTCGATCTCAAGTCTGTTGCATAACCGAACATTTGTGACAACGGTACTTGTGCGTTAATTATTTTTGCATTGTTTCTGTCAGTCATTCCTGAAACTTGTCCTCTTCTTGAGTTCAAATCTCCGATAACGTCTCCCATGTATTCTTCAGGTGTTGTAACTTCTACTTTGAATATAGGTTCCAACAATACAGGATTTGCAGCTCTCATAGCTTTTTTAATAGCCATTGACCCTGCTATTTTAAATGCCATTTCCGATGAATCGACTTCATGGTAAGTTCCGTCATATAATGTTACTTTTACATCCTGTACAGGATATCCTGCAACAACTCCGGCTTCTAACGCTTCCTGTATACCTTTATCTACAGCTGGTATATATTCTCTAGGAATTGCTCCTCCTGTAATTTCGTTAACAAATTCATATCCTTTATCAGGATTGGATTCCACTCTGATTTTAACATGTCCGTATTGTCCTCTACCTCCGGACTGTTTAGCATATTTTTCTTCAACATCAGAATTTCCTGTAATTGTTTCTCTGTAAGCAACTTGCGGTTTACCTACATTCGCTTCGACTTTAAATTCTCTCTTCATTCTGTCTACGATAATTTCCAAGTGAAGTTCTCCCATTCCTGAAATAAGTGTTTGTCCTGTTTCCTGGTTGGAAGTAACTTTAAATGTAGGATCTTCTTCTGCCAATTTCGCAAGAGCTGTTCCCATTTTTTCCTGATCGGCTTTTGTTTTAGGCTCAACAGCTATTTGTATAACTGTATCAGGGAATTCCATTTTTTCCAATATTATAGGTTTGTTTTCATCACAAAGAGTATCTCCCGTTGTAGTTTCCTTCAATCCTACTGCCGCAGCTATATCTCCGGAGTAAACTATATCAAGTTCTTCTCTTTTGTTAGCATGCATTTGAAGCAATCTTCCCATTCTTTCTTTTTTACCTTTTGTCGAGTTCAATACATAAGAACCTTTGTTTAAAATTCCTGAGTAAACTCTGAAGAATGACAATCTTCCTACAAACGGATCTGTCAATATTTTAAATGCCAATGCTGCGAAAGGCTCTTCATCTGAAGGTTGTCTTTCCATAGGCGATTCAGTTTTAGGATCTATACCTTTTACAGCTCCTATATCTAAAGGTGACGGCATGTAATAAACTACTGCATCAAGTAAAGGTTGTATTCCTTTGTTTTTAAATGCTGTTCCGCATAAAACCGGAACTACTATTCCACCTATTGTAGCAATTCTTATAGCTTTTCTTATTTCATCTTCGGAAATTTCTTCTCCTCCGAAATATTTTTCCATTAATGCTTCATCAGTTTCAACTACAGATTCCAACATATGTTCTCTTGCTATTTGAGCTTCTTCCAATAATTCAGGTCTTACATCGGCTATATCATAGTCAGCTCCCATAGTATCATCTTTAAACAGATATTCTTTCATTGTTATCAAATCTATAATACCTTCAAACGTATCTTCAGCACCTATCGGAAGTTGTATCGGTACACCGTTTCCTCCCAATTTTTGTTTAATATCACTGACACACATATTGAAGTCCGCTCCGACCCTGTCCATTTTATTTAAAAATGCCATTCTCGGTACGTTATATTTATCAGCTTGTCTCCAAACAGTTTCAGACTGAGGCTGAACTCCGTCTACTGCAGAGAATACTGCAACTGCTCCATCCAACACCCTTAACGATCTTTCAACTTCCACCGTAAAGTCCACGTGACCTGGTGTGTCTATAATGTTAATTCTGTTTCCGTTCCAGAAGGCAGTTGTCGCCGCAGAAGTTATTGTGATACCTCTTTCCTGCTCCTGTTCCATATAATCCATCGTAGCAGCTCCTTCGTGAACTTCTCCGATCTTATGGTTTACTCCCGTATAAAACAATATTCTTTCAGTCGTAGTTGTTTTCCCGGCATCTATATGTGCCATGATACCGATGTTTCTGGTATCTTTCAAAGCAACTTTTCTTGCCATTACGTTATTTCCTCCTTATAATTTTACTCATCCGACGCAGACGTACGGATAATCACAGTTCAGACTACCATTTATAATGTGCAAACGCTCTGTTAGCTTCTGCCATTTTATATGTATCGTCTTTTTTCTTAACTGATCCGCCTTCATTATTTGCAGCTGCAATCAATTCTTTTTTCAATTTGTTTACCATTCCGTATTCTTTTCTTTCTCTTGTATACTTAACTATCCATCTTATAGCTAAAGCCTGTTGTCTTTCTTTTCTCACTTCAACCGGCACTTGATAAGTCGCCCCTCCGATTCTTCTTGATCTTACTTCCAACTGAGGCCTTACATTTTCCATTGCTCTTCTGAATACTTCTATTCCTTCTTCCTGTGTTTCTTCAGCTATTTCTTTTAATGCTGTATAAAATATTTTTTCAGCTAATGATTTTTTTCCGTCTTTCATTAATCCGTTTATAAACTTCGTAACTACTTTATCATTAAATTGAGAATCAGGTAAAACGTCTCTTTTTTCCGCTCTTCTTCTTCTTGACACTTATTTGTCCTCCTTACTTTTTAAAAATTTTAGTTTGAACTTGCTGCTGCAGGTTTTTTAGCACCGTATCTTGATCTACCCTGTTTTCTGTTTACAACTCCGGCTGTATCCAAAGCTCCTCTGATTATTTTATATCTTACCCCCGGCAAATCTTTCGTTCTTCCTCCTCTTAAAAGAACAATACTGTGTTCCTGAAGATTATGTCCGATTCCCGGAATATAAGCTGTAACTTCTATTCCGTTTACCAATTTAACCCTTGCTACTTTTCTTAACGCCGAGTTAGGCTTTTTAGGTGTTGTTGTATATACTCTGACACACACACCTCTTTTTTGCGGGTTACCTTTTAATGCAGGTGATTTTTTCTTTTTCTCGGATGTACTTCTACCAAATCTTACTAATTGATTAATAGTAGGCATATTTCCTCCTTTCAACATTCTTTCTATATATTTTCTGCGTTATTTTATAAACTAAAACTTTTAAAAAGCTCATTTCTTCAATCTATGTTTCTTTATCAAACACATTGTATATCCATGTCGAATATAGCGATTTACTCTAAATTCACTCCAAAAAATATGTATAAAAATACATATTTTTTTCAACATTTAGTTTATGAGTTATAACTTGATTATTTTATAATATTTAAGCCCTTGTGTCAAGGTTTTTATAATTTTTCGGAAATATTTTTGTTATATATTTTATATTAATTTTATATTTTTGATTTATATTATATATGATTTGTGAAGGCAATTTTTACTAATTTCTGAAAATCTCTCCAAAATGTTTATTTATCTTATCTGTTTTAACTTTTTTATAATTGTATATTTTCTTCTGATTTATGCTATAATCAAATAAAAATGACAGGAGAGTATACGTGTGTAACAATATTTGGATATCAATCTCTATTAACTAAATACTTAGAACCATTTATTTGTTATATCCTTTTTCAAAAAATCAAAATTCTCTAAAAAAATAATCTTTTTTTCCTGTTCTTAAATTTATAATACTTTCTTTTTTACTTAAAAAAATATTTTTTCTTTTAATTCTGTTTTTCTAATCTCTTTAAAAAATTCTTCTTTTATCCTCAAAAAACTCTTTTGTTTTTTTATTTCTATAATTTTCTTCTGCTGTTCTATGACTTTCTGGTGATACAGTTAAAAAAATTATTATTTCCATATTATTTCTCCATTATTATTTCTGTCTTAAAAAATCTTTCTTGAAACTCCACAAGAGCTTCTATTTGATCAATAGAATATTTTTTATCCTCCGCAGTAACAATTAATTTATTTTCTATATCATCTATTCTGTAAATTATCGCCCGACATACTCCTTCAAATTCTTCTAATGGATCAAACTCCCCTAAAATATAAACATCTATTTCTTCACCGTCTTCACTTTCAGTATTAGGAATATAACCATAATTTAAAGAATAAATATATCCGTATTCCGGATGTTTATCTCCTAATTTTCTATCTACTTTCACTTTTATTTTTTGATTTAGATAATTTTTATAATTTAATAACTTCCTTTTTTTTATTATTTCAATAATTCGATTTATTGAAGAAAAATTTTCAAAAATTAAATCTTCATCATCAAATTTTATTTTATAACTTTCTTCTAAATCTGCTATTAATCTTATAAATTCTAATGAATCTACTATAATATTTTCTTCATCATCTTTTATTTTGTTTTTTTTCAGTATTTTTAATATACTCTTTTTCATTTCATTTACACCTTTCTTTTAATTTTGCCAGTAACCGTTCTTTCAAATCTTTTTATAATTTCTATTTTGTCCGGTATCTTATAACTAGAAAATTTAATTTTTAAATCATTTAAAACTCTATCTTTTCTTATATTATTTCCACCTTCTTTTCTATATAATAATTATTTTTCGTCATCATACCCGCTTTTAGGAGGAGTGTATATTGATAATTTTATTAAAACCTCCTCTTCATTATAATACGGCTTAATTTTTTTTCTTATCTTTTCCAACTCTTCTTCTGTAATATTTTCAAACTCAAACTCTACTATCGGTCTCAGTTCGTTATATTTTTTAAACTCTTCCCAGTCTATCTCTTCAAATTTTCTCTTTTTTGAAAAATATTTTTCCAGTTTCTTTCCGTACTGTTCTAAAAATTGAAATTTATCTTCTTCTTTTATTTTTTTCTTATAAAACAAAAAAGTATTACCTGCATTTGTAGATTTTTCAACATTTTCATTATAAAACTGTAATTCCTGTAAATACTTATCATAATTATTGTACCAATCTCTTCTTCTATGTATCTTAACATCTTTATAACTGTCAAATATCTTTTCTATCTCCTGAAAATCATTTCCTTTTGATTTATCATATAAAAGCTCATTTAATACGTACTTTCTGAACTCCAATCTGTCCATGACTGCAAGAAGTAGAGATAATCTTTCTTTTTTATAATAATCGTCAGGATTTTTTTCTCTTAAAAAAGCTCCGTTTGCACCATTTTCAACAATTAAAATATTTTCATATTCAGGTTTATTAGTATAAAGATATTTTGATTCGTAAGTTATCCATCCCTTTTTTTCATTATATAACTGTTAGGAGAACGTATCCCTCCGCCTCTCAGCAGATTAACGTACTCGACTTCATACTTTTCTTTATCCATTGACAGATTATAGTCTTTTTCAAATATTTCCGTTACAAGATCAAAATACTCTTCTATTTCCTGTTCTTTTTGTATTTCTCTTTTTTCCTGTTTTTTTTCTATTATATGGCTTATCAGTAACAACGAAGAAATCGTCAATATACACGATGAAAGTATCATGGATAATATAATAATTGTAAGTATTTTTAAAAATTTCACTTTATTTCACCTGCCCTTTCGGCATAATAACTACCACACTGCAACAAGCTCTTTCTCCTTATCTTTTCCCGATCTGAAGTTTTTTTCAGGGTATCCGACAAGAACTACTGTCAGTTCTTTATCGTTATAATATTTTTTTATTTCATCTCTCATTTTTTCCAATTCTTTCTTTTCGGCATTATACACTTCAAAAATTATAACAGGATGAAGATTATTGAATTTTTTAAATTCATACCAGTCTATCGTTTCAAAATCTCTCTTTTTGCTGAAATACTGACTGAATCTGTTTCCGTATTCTTTTAACTTTCTTAATGAATATCTTCCTTTTTTATCTTTTTCATCGGAAATTCCGCATTCTTCGTCTTCAACAAAAAGCATAGACCCCTGTCTTACATTATTTTTGACTGTTCCGCAATCCCACACAGGATACTGAGAATAATAATAAATTTTTCCTTCTTTATAATTATCGAATATTTTTTCTATTTCCTGAAAATCATTTCCTTTCGTTTTATCATACAAAAACTCATTAAATATATAGGGTTTGAAGCCGAATGTTTCTATCATTTCCAATAAAAATCCCGATCCCGGTTCTTCAAGAAGATGTTCTTTATTTTCAAAAACCGAATTTACTTCAGACCATGAATGTACTAAAATATAGTCATTACTCGGTGTAATCATATATGTGTTACTTTTTTCCTCTTTTTCTTTTGAAAAATATTTTGATTTATATTTTTCTTTTTCCTTTTTTTTCATTATATAAAAATCATAACCTTTAGCTATACATCCGCCACAGGATTGTCCTTTATATTTTACCGTGTATTTATCTTTATCTATTATCAGATTATATTTTTCTTTCAGCTTTTTTATTTCCGAAGCATATATTTCTTTCGCTTTGCTGTCTCTGTTCAGACCTAAAACTATATTATACATCGACATTGCAATCAGAATAAATCCAATAAAAAATGCAAAATATACTTCATTTTTACTTACTTTCATTCAGATTCCCAACTTTCTTTATTTATAAGGATTCCACGATTTTTCTACAAATTTCTGCATTTTATCGGTATGCTGAGGAAGCCCCTCGACAACTATAATATGCATTTTCTTTTTATTAGGAATATAGTATGTTATCCATGATTTTCCTGATACTCTTTTCACTTTTACGGATTTTCCTTTATACCCGTTTATTACAACATCTTTTATTTCAAGATTGTCTTTTGTATGCCCTGCTTTCAAAAGATCATCATAATTTTGTTTTGCTATTTCTTCTGTAATTTTCGTAAGGTTTATACTTTCATCTACAATATACAAAACATCCAGTGTATAAATATCAAATCCTTCTCTTGAAATTTGCATAGTTGACGGACCCGAATCAGGATCTACAAACATCATCCACCCTTCGGGATAATCTATAAATCCTACATTTTCATTTCCGAATCGGCCTTTCTTAAAATATTTTTCAGCATCTTTAAACAGCTTGTCTTTTTCTGCTTCTTTTTCGGCTAATTTTATAGATCCTTTTACAGTATTTATATCTGTTACACAAGTCAGCTCTCCCTTAGGAATATAGCAATCTTCCTGTTTTTCTTTTTTATTTGGCGTTTTTCCTGTTTTTGCCGTTCCGTTTAAAAACACTGTCATTCCAAACATTGCTCCCAAAATCAAAACTTTAAATAAATTATTCTTTCTCATTTTGACACCTTCCCTTTGCCTTAATCTTAATTCTTTTCGATTTTCTTTAATTCTTCGGACTTCTCATCCCACTCTTCCATTTTTTCCATTTCTTCCTGTTCAAGTTTATCAAACTGTTCCTGTATTTCCATCAGTTTTCCTACATCATTCTGTTTACCCGCAACCTCATATTCCCTGTTAAGCTCTTCTCTTTTCAGCGTGATTTTTTCCATTTCATCCTCGAGTTTTGCCACATCTCTTTTGAGTTTTGAAATTTTTTTGTTCAGTTCTTTCTGCTCCTGATATGATAACTTCTGTTCTTCTTTTATTTCCGTGTCCGTTCCCGAAACAGAAGTCATTTTTGCACTTTTAAGGCTCTCTTTATAGTCTTCGTAATTTCCTTTGAATTTTGTCAATCCGTTTTCATCCAAATAATAAATAGTATTGCAGACACTGTCCAAAAAATGTCTGTTATGGGAAACTACAAGCATCGTTCCGTCAAAGTCCTCGAGAGCGTCTTCCAATACTTCTATGGAATATATATCCAAATGGTTTGTCGGCTCGTCAAGTATAAGAAAATTGGCTCTTTCCATATAAAGTTTCAAAAAGGAAACTCTTACTTTTTCTCCTCCGCTTAATTTCTCCACTTTTTTCAATACATCATCACCTGAAAACAAAAATGCTCCTGCCAAAGTTCTTAAATATTCTTCGGTCAAATTCAACGAAACATTTATTTCCTGTAAAATATTATTTGCATTTGACAAATCCTGATGATCCTGATCGTAATATCCCGTTTTCACTCTTGAACCAAATTCTATTTCTCCCGTATCTTTTTTCAGCTTGTCGACTATTATTTTAAGAAGAGTGGACTTTCCTATCCCATTTTTCCCTATTATTCCTACTCTTTCTCCTTTATACAGATTAAAACTTATATTATTCAGAACTTTTTTATCTCCGAAACTTTTTTCTACATTTTTGACTTTCAGAACATTATCTCCGCTGATTCCGTCAGTTTCAAATTTCAGTTTCATTCTTTGAGGATTGAAAACAGGGTCGTCCATTCTTTCTATTCTGTCGAGAATTTTTTGTCGTCCTTTAGCCTGTCTTGCCTTAATTCCCGCACGAAATCTGTCAATGTACTCTTCCATTTTTCTGATTTTTTCCTGTTCTTTTTCATATCTTTTTATTTTCCCTTTTAAAATCATTTCTTTTTGGAGTATAAAAGATGAAAAATTTCCGTCATATTTATAAAGTTTTTTGTTTTCAATTTCATATATTCTGTTACATACATTGTTTAAAAATATTCTATCATGAGATACAAGTAAAAATGCCTTGTTATATCTCTTCAAATAATCTTCAAGCCACTCTATAGAAATCAAATCCAAATGGTTTGTGGGCTCATCGAGAATAAGTAAATCAGGCTCAAGTAACAACAGTTTCGCTAAAGAAACTCTCGTTCTTTCTCCTCCACTCAGATCT
This sequence comes from Pseudoleptotrichia goodfellowii, assembly GCF_007990505.1. Lineage (NCBI taxonomy): Bacteria > Fusobacteriati > Fusobacteriota > Fusobacteriia > Fusobacteriales > Leptotrichiaceae > Pseudoleptotrichia > Pseudoleptotrichia goodfellowii. Next base: position 2,206,879 of record NZ_AP019822.1, read on the forward strand.
TTCAAATACAGATTATAGTATTCTTCGGTCAGTTCAAGACCTGTCAATATCTGTTTTATCTTATATTCTATCTCATAACCGTTTTTCGCTTCGTATAACGAAGACAGCTCTGCCGAACGGTTTATAAGACTTTCCAGTTCTTCTCCCGTTGCCGTTCCTAAAAGCATATTTACTTTCTGTAATTCATCCCATATTTTTCTTTCTTCGGCAAATACCGACATCATTTCTTCGTATATTGTATTTTTTTCATTGGAAAATTCGTGATTTTGAGATAAATATCCGATTTTCATTGACGGGCTTTTAATGATTTCCCCTATTTCGTTAGGATTATTTTCGGCTCCGTCCACTCTTTCCTTTCCCAATATCATTCTTATAATTGTGGATTTCCCGACTCCGTTCAATCCTACCAACCCTATTTTATCCTTTTCTTCTATGGAAAAATTTATATCTCTTAATATAAATTCTCCTGCAAACTGCTTATATACTCTGTTAAATTGGACTAAACTCATTTTTACTCCTATTTTTTTTATTTCAGTTATATTGTAGCATATTATTTGATTTCTTTCATTAAATTAAATTTTTAAAACAGTGGATATTTTTATTTATTTAATATATAATACATGTGTAATAAAAAATTTAAGAAAGAAGGTAATGCCATGAAAAAGAAAATAATCCTGATTTTCGGATTACTATTAATATTTGTGATGAGTTGCGGCGGAAAACATCCGGCAGTAAAAGATTTTGAAAGTACTATGAAAATATACCAAAGCGGAGATTTCACAAAAATGTCCCAAAATTCAGAGAATGCAACAATAAATCCCGAAGTTATGAAAACATTCGGTGAAGCATACAAAAAAATTACGTATAAAATAAACAAAACTACTGTAAATAAGGACGAAGCTATTATAAACGTAACTATGAAAGCTCCCGATTTAAGCGGTGTCATGAAAGAAGCCATCGTGAAAATAATGCAGGATCCTAAACTTCAGGCAGAAGGTTCAGATAAAATCATGACTGATTTAATAAAAGAAAAATTAAACGATGCCAATAATTTAAAATACAACGAAAAAACTTTTGATATTGTTTATAAAAAAGCACAGGACAAATGGTTTCCCGATCCTTATTCAAACAAAGAATATTTTCAAATGATAACTTTCGGAATATTGAATACTCAGTAATATATAAAGAGTCTTAAGACTTTCAAAACAAAATAGATAAGGCTGTCTCAAAATTTATTTTTTTGAAACAGCCTCTTTTATTCACTTAATTATTTTGAGAAGCTACAGCCGCATCTATCCCCAATATTATAGCCATTACAGCCGTTTCATCCTGATTATCGGCTATATCTATAAGATAAGAGTCTCCCCAAGTCATCCACTCTTTTTTTATATTTGCAATTTGAGAGCCGTTGTTTACGTCACTTATAGTATATTCATGTCCCCAAATATCGCCTGTTGTTATCCAGTCTTTACCGATTATTTCATATTTAGGTTTCAAAAAAGTAAATTTCTTTACTATCTCGATTATTTTTTCACCATTCACATATACAAAAAATTTCGGCATAAAAGTCATCAGTTTTTGTTCAATAAAGGCTATTTCTCGTTCTTCCATATTATAAACATGAAGTTTTTTCCCTAATGTAAATATTTCCCCTTCTACTTTGTATTTATCATTTCCCTCCTCATCTTTTATAGTAAATTTGTCATTAAGCGAGAATACTTTCTGCTTCATATACAATTTCACAATTCATCACTCCTTTATTATAATATTATTTAATCTTTCTGCAATTCGCTGACAAAAGTTGCTCCCAGTATGAGTATTCCTCCGATGACAGTATATATATCCGGTTTTTCTTTCAAAAAAAATGTTGACAGAAAAATGGCAACTATAGGATCTATATAACTGAAAATAGCTATTGTCTGTGCTTTCAGCTCTTTTATCGAAGAAAAATAAAGACTGTAAGTTATTCCTGTATTTAAAATCCCGACAATAAGTAACAATACTATCGTTAAAAAGTCAAAAGACAAATTTCCGAAATTTTGTGTAACAGCAGTGTACGGAAGTAAAATCACCGCCGCAATACCTATCTGCATTATAGTCATTCCGTAAGAAGATATATTTTTCAAATGTTTGTTAAGCAATATCACCGTTGCATAAATTATTGCAGCACCTACTCCGAATAATATTCCTTTTATCTGGAGATTTTCAGTTCCTCCCTCTTTAAAAATACCCGAAACAAAAATCATTCCTGTCAATGCAGCTATTACGCATATTATTTTTTTTGAAGAAAGTTTTTCTTTCAGTACAAAAGGCGAAGCTATGATTATAAATACAGGTGCCAGATAATAACATAAAGTAGCAACAGCAACGGTTGTATGGTGATATGCTTCAAATAAAAATATCCAGTGAATCCCGATTAACATACCCGATAATGATAAAATCGGAAAATTATTTTTTATTTCCGAAAAAGAGATTTTTATTTTTTTGATTTTAGTAAAAATCAGAAGAAATCCTGTTCCGATTATACCTCTTGCCAATGCAATTATACTTGACGGCAAAGGAATATGCTTTACAAATATTCCTATGGTTCCGAATATAGTCATTGCAACTATAAGCCTTATTCTTGCATTCGCTTCTTCTGTTTTTCCCTGTCTGTTCATTCTGCAGTTCCTTCCTGTTCTTTATATATAAGTTTTTCTTCTATATTGTAATACGTTTTCCCTCTAAAATCAAGGGGAATAAACTTATTTCCATACTAAAAACAAAAATACACTCTTTTTATTTCCCATAATTTGAGTGTATTTCTTTTTAAAAAGTACTTTTATTCGATTTTTTCTTTTACAATTTCTCCGTTATTCCAAAGCTCATTACAGGACAAGTCGATTTCATCATTCCAGCTTATTCCGTAACCGCCTTTATCCACTTTCACTTGTTCGAATAATCCCCGAATATTCATCAAATCTTTAAAATCTTCCCATTTTTCAAATAGCGGATTCAGATTGTATATTTTTTCTACTCCGTTTTGAAATTGTACAAGTAAATTGTAATCAGTCATTGTTTTCACATTTACTATTTTATAGAACATACCTGATCGTCTCCTTTCATTTTAGAGGCGGTAACTTGACAAATTCCTGTGTTTCCCACATTTCAAGTAACTCATTTTGATATTTTCTTCCCCATTCTTTTACCATTTCCAAAGCTTTTTTAGGCATATCTCCTTCCAGCATTTCAAGTGTTTTTATTTCAACAATTCCGGCATATTCTCCATATATACAATGAAAATGCGGAGGATTATGCTCACTTTGCTGAAAATACATTTTAATAATAATACCGTAAAATTTTGCTATAATCGGCATATTTATCCCCTCCCTCAATTAAATTATATCTTAATATTATAAAATTATCAAGCCATTCAAATTTTTTATTTACAAAAACTCTATATATTGATATATTAATATTGGAATTTTAAAAAGAACGGAGTATTAGAATGAGTAAAAAAATTGTATTTTATGCAGGATGTATTTTTGCTTTAATTCTTCCCTTAATTAAAAGTGTTCACGCTTTTGCTTCAGGGATTGCCCTTTTAACAGGAATTATTTTAGCGAGTTTTTATTTGATTTCAACCCCCAAAAACTTGGGAAAAATAAGAAAATTTACATTAAATTCGGCAGTTGTATTATTCGGTTTCGGACTTAATATAAATAAAGTTATTGCCGTGGGCAGCAAAGGAATATTACAAACTGCTGTAAGTCTCGTATTTGTAATAATAATCGGACTTATCCTTGCAAAACTGTTTAAAATGGAGAAAAAATTGTCACAATTAATAATATTCGGTACTGCTATATGCGGAGGAAGTGCCATTGCTGCAACTTCTCCTGTTATTGAAGCTTCCGACGAAGATATTGCACTATCCACAGGTATAGTATTTATTTTAAATACTGTAGCACTGTTTCTGTTTGCCTTTCTTATAAGTTATTTCAAGCTGAATGCAGAACAGACAGGTATATGGACCGCTCTAAGTATTCACGACACGAGTTCAGTCGTATCGGCAGCCGCTTTTCACAGTACGGAAGCTTTAAAAATCGCAACTATCATGAAACTCACAAGAACTCTCTGGATTATTCCCATTGTCATCATTTTAAGTTTTTTCAACAAATCGGACAGTAAAAATATAAAATTTCCGATTTTTATTCTGTTTTTCATTTTGGCATCAGTTATTGCAAGTTTTGTTAATCTACCGAGCTTCTACAGCCTGCTTACTCAGGCAGGAAAAATGTTACTTGCCCTTGCCCTTTATTTAATCGGTACATCACTAAACATAAAGACTATTAAAAAAATGACAGGCAAAAATATGGCTTTCGGGGTTACTTTATGGATATTTTCCATAATTTCAGGATATTTAATAATGATGTTTTTATAATCAACAAAAAAAGAGCTGTTTCTAAATCATTTGATTTTAAACAGTTCTTTTTTATTCTAAATTTTCATACCATTCTTTTTATTTTATAATTTCCGTTTAAAGTATTGTAAGCTGATTTTATATTTACAAATGCTATTTCCCCGTCATCTTTTCCTGTATAAGCACACTTGCTCCCAAAATTATGCTTTTTCAAATAGTCCGTTATTTCATCAATAATTTCCTGAGTTATTTCCAGTTCGCCATTTTTACCTTTCATCTCTCTTTTATCCAAAATTATTTGTATATAACTTTTTTCAATTTTTATTTCAGTTACATATTTTCTTTCCTTTAACGAATTAAACAACTTTCTTAACTCACTTTTATCCGTTTCGTTATCAATATTTATTTTTAAAGTTATCTGTTTTTTTACTTCTTCTTTACTTACCGAAACATAATAACCGTCTACTATACCGTAAGCAATAAAAATAATATTGTCCATCATATTTTCTAAAAGAGATAATCCGAATCTGTATTTTCGACTTTTTTCCGTTACAGTTTTCATTCCGTATTTATCAGCCAGCTTCTTTATAATAAGCATATTTAAACTCCTTTCACAACTTTTTATTTAAAAAGTCGTGAGGACTTATCATCCTCACTCACTTTCCGACAATTTCGAAATATCTTTCTTTACAGATCGGAAAATTACTTCTTCCCGCCTAAAAATTTTCCGACCATTCCCATTATATCGTCCATAACATTTCCGTCTTTATTTGCATCCAACATATTTGTAACAAGTCCCATCATTCCCGATGCTTTTTCATTTCCTCCAAGACTTCCGCTAAGCATTGATGTCAATGCATTCAGACCTCCCGCATCAAGGTTGTTTTCCTTTTTTTGCTGTCCTAACGCACCCAAAACAACAGGAGCCAACATTTGAAGCATTTTCATACTTCCGTTTGCATCCAGTCCGCTTGATTGAGAAACTGCATTTGCAACATTTGAAGTTTGATTTCCGAACAGATGATTCAATATTCCTTCTCCGTCTTTCAAATCAGGATTACTCAAATATCCCTGCAAATTATTAAGTATCGAGCCGTCATGTTTTGTTTCCAATGCTTTATTTAAAGATTCCGCTCCTTTTTCACTATTCGTATTTTTGTTTAGTGCTGCAAGCATAGCAGGTAATGCAGCTTCCAAGCCGTTTTTAACTTGATTTTCACTTCCTCCTATTTGCGAAGTTAATGCACCCAAATCCTGTCCTCCTAAAAGTCCTAACAATGCTTCCAAATTCATATTTCCTCCTAAATATTTTTTTATATTATAACCGAAATTGACTATTTTTGCCACTATTATATTTGCTGAGCTATAAAGATAAGTTCTCCTGTATCTTTACTTATTGTTATTGCATATTTTATTGTATTTTTATAAGATAATTCATTAGATAACGAGCCTTCTTTCATGCCTGCGAGTATTTCGGCATACAGTTTTCTGGCTTCTTCATCTTTTATATTTTCATCTGAAACTTCTATAAGATTGACTACCAAATCTTCTATCGTTCCCAAATCAGTCCCTGTTACCGAGCCTATTTTCACTACAAGGCTTGTTACTTCTATTCCGTCATAATTTATAGTATAAGCGGAATTTTTCTTTATATTAATTTTTGAATGATAATAGTTTTTATTTTCAAATGTAAGTTTTTCAAATTTTTCTATACTTATTTTATTTCTTCGGGAATTTTTTTCAAATTCTTCGATTACTTTTTCTACCGACTTATCTGAAAACACTTTAAATTCCTGAGCTTTATCCTGAATTTTATTTTTAGTTTCTTCCTTTTCTTTATTTTGACACGCAACAAAAAGTAATATCGGAAGAAGTAATATCAGCCAAACTTTTTTATTTATCATCTTAATCCCTCATTTCAGATTGTTTTAATATTTTAATTATACTATAAAATTTCAAAAATAGGAATTATTTTTACTGTTATTTTACTTAGAATTTATATACTAAAAATTTATTTGAGACTGTTCCTCTGATATTTTCATCTATAACCGCAAATAAAAAGAACTGTTTTAAAACTTTTCATTTTAAGACAGCTCTATAAATAATTATTTTTCTATTCTTGTGTAAGGCATCAAAGCTATTTGTCTTGATCTTTTTATAGCTTTTGCTATTTTTCTTTGGATTTTAGCCTCTAATCCGGTAACTCTTGCCGGAGAGATTTTTCCTTTATCGTTCATAAAGTTTTTTAATAAATCCACATTTTTATAGTTTATATCTTCTACTTTAAATTTTACTTTCGGTCTTCTTTTTCTTCTTTTAAATTCTGTAGCCGGTTTCATTACTTTAGTCACCTCCTAATTTTTCCTAAAATGGAAAATCATCGTCATCCATTATTTCGTCATTATCATTGTCAGCAAATGTTTCCTTTGGCTGTGTTCCCTGAGAATAAGATGAAGACTGTTGTTGTCCCTGTCCTCCTGCTGAGTCCACAAACTCAAATTTATCAACTATAATGCTGTATGTTTTTATATTTCTTCCTTCTTTTTCGTAGCTTCCCGTTTCCAATCTGCCCTGTATTGCTATTTTCTTACCTTTTCTCATATACTCGGCTATAATTTCCGCCGTTTTGTTCCATGCAACACAGTCAAAAAAATCAGTTTCGTTTCTGTTAAATTCTTTTGTTACAGCTATCGAAAATCTGCAGAAAGCTTTTCCCGATTGAGAGTATTTCAACTCGGGATCTTTTGTCAATCTTCCGATTAATAGTACTTGGTTCATATTTTCCCCCTCGAATTTTTTAATTTATTATAAAATTAAATTTATAACCCCCGTAAAATTTTATGATTAGTCATTTCTAACTATCATATATTTCAATATTGATTCAGAAATGTTTAATTTTGCTTCTACTTCAGGCAATTTTGTTCCGTCAATTTGGAATAATGTCAAAACATAATATCCGTTTTCTTTTTTCTTAATAGGATATGCAAGTTTTCTGTCTCCCCAAACTTCAGTTTTCAATTCTGCAGCGCCCGCTTTAGTCAATGTATCTTCAACTAATGCTATTCCGGCTTTTTTTTCTTCATCGCTTAACTGAGTAGAAAGTATAAACATAATTTCGTAATTTTTCATTTGTTCTTCTCCTTTCCTTCGGCTTTTCAGCCCTATTTCAAAATAGAGCAGGTTTTTTTATTTTATCAAAAAAATTGTATAAAATCAAGTTATTTATTCATCTTTTGAAAAAAATGAAGGTACTACAAATTGTGTAGGTTGGCTTTCAGCGTCATCTTTCAGAAGTTTTCCGTCTTCAACATCATTTTTATCGGAATTAATTTCGACATTTTCTCCAAATCCCGAAAATACTGTTCCTTCAAAAGATTTATTGTATTTTCCCTGGAAATCCGTAGCAATTATAGACACTCTTATTGTTCCTTCCAATTCAGGATCAATTATAACTCCCCATATTAAACTTGCTCCTGCATTTCCCGTTTTGTGAGAAACTGTTTCGGAAACTTCTTTTATTTCATGAAGTCCTATATCAGGACCTGCAGTTATATTAAGTAGAACTTTTCTTGCTCCTTCTATGGAATTTTCAAGTAACGGACTGTTTAATGCCTGTTCTGTAGCTGTTTTCGCTTTTCCGTCACCTGTTGCTTCTCCGAATCCCAACATTGCTATTCCCGAATTATTCATCGTAGTTTTTACATCGGCAAAATCAAGGTTTACATATCCCTGTTTAGTTATCAGATCAGATATCCCTTTAATCCCCACTCTTAACACACTGTTCGCTTCTTTAAATGCCGTCATCAAAGTTATACTGACATTGGGCAATTCAAACAGTTTTTCATTAGGTATGGCTATTAATGTATCTACATTCTGTTTTAAATTTTCTATTCCCAATTCGGCATTTTTCTTTTTCAAAGGTCCCTCAAATTCAAAAGGTTTTGTTACTACGGCAACCGTTAAAATATTCATATTTTTTGCGATTTCCGCAACAATAGGTGAAGCTCCGGTACCTGTTCCTCCTCCCATTCCGGCAGTTATAAACAGCATATCGGTATTTTTTAACATCTCTCTGATTTTATCTTCCGATTCTTTTGCTGCAACTCTTGCTTTTTCAGGGTCTGCTCCCGCTCCGAGACCTTCGCCTAAAAGAACTTTTGTTTCCGCTTTCGATCTTGCTAAATCCTGTGCATCGGTATTTACCGCAACAAAATCGACATCCGTTATGTCACTTTCTATCATGTCGTTTATTGCGTTTCCTCCGGCTCCTCCTACTCCTACAACTTTGAGCCTTGCTGCATTATTTGAACTCTCTCCCATGTTATCCTCCTGAATTATTTTACATTAACATCTTTAAATCTTATATCCATATAGTTTATTGTCTGTTCATCTTTTATTTTTTCGTATAATTTATATCTGCTATCATATTTTTCGGAGCTGACGAAAGGATCTGTAATAAATTTTACTCCGTTTTTCAGTATCAACTCATATGTTTTATTATTTTTTCTTATTTCAGATATCATATCATATAAATCTTTATTTTTTATTTTAGACAAAATAATTTTAATATCTTTTAAAGAATCTTCATCAGTATAAATTATTACCGGAATATTTTTTGATTCTATTTCGGAAATATGCCCGAATAAATTCAGTTCCTTATCTGCCAGAAATATATCATTGCCTTTTTTTACATAAACATAAGGCTCTCTTTCTTCAAATTCGACAATAAGTTTACTCGGATAAACTTTTCTTATGGAAATTTTTTTTACTCTTACATCTTTTCCAAGTATTTCTTCCATTCTTCCTGTATTTATGTAAACTATATTTTCACCTTTTAAATTTTCTATTTTACTGATTATATCATCTTTTAAAAGATTGTTTTTCCCCGTAACTGTTATTTCATTTATTTTGAAATAATCGGTTTCTATAAACTGTTTACCGAAGTAAATCAAGCCGGACAGTAAACTTATAACTAATACGGTTCTTATAAATTTTCGCATCTTTCACTCCGAATTTTGTTATATATTATACACTTTTTTTTCATTTTATTCAATTACTTAATTATTTTTATTTTAATTTCGTATTTTTATTCTTCTTCAGTTTTAAGTATTATTATTTCAGTTTCAAGTTTTGTATTGAATTTTTCAAACACAACTTTTTTTACATGTTCGATAATAGATATTATATCGCTGAATTTTGCATCTCCCAAATTAATAATGAAATTCGGATGTTTGGCTGAAACCATAGCATTTCCCACTCTGTATTCTTTCAATCCCGCATCCGATATGAGTTGAGCCGCAAAAGTCCCTTCAGGATTTTTAAATGTACTCCCTAAATTCGGGTATTCCAAAGGATGTTTATTTTTTCTCTGATTTCTTTTATCCGCAACACACTCTTTATCAAATCCTTTTTTGAACTTCAACAGTACTGAAATTACTATCCATTTATTCTGTTTTATCTCTGTATTTCTGTATTTAAAATCCAACTGGGATTTATTCAGTTTTGTTATTTCTCCGTCATTTTTACAAACTTCCACTTCTTCTATACAATCGAAAATCTCAGTTCCGTAAGCTCCTCCGTTCATATTTACAAGTCCTCCCACAGAGCCGGGAACACCTGCAATATTTTCCAGTCCGGTATAATTATTTTCTTCCATAAATTCTATAAGTTCATCAAAATCAAGTCCCGCTTCCACTCTGACCAAATCATAATCTTCGTGCTTTTCTTCGATTATTATTTTTTTAAAATTTTTCAAAGAAATAAAACTTATATCCAGTTTTCCGTCATGTAACAAAGTATTCGTCCCGTTTCCCAGAAGAAATATATTTTTTCGAGTATTCAGAACTTCTTTTAATTCTTTTTTTTCTTCTATAAAGATAAGTTCTTTCGCAATTCCTCCGACTTTCATGTGGGAATATTCTTTCATTTCAATATTTTCATATATTTTCATATAAATTTTCTCCCGAATTTTCTGTTTTAAATATAAATTATTTCAAAGTATTTTTTATCTCGTGTGCAAGTTTTGATACACTTCCTGCACCCATGAATACATAACTTTTATTGGAGTTTTCGTTATCTTTTACAAGTTTCTGAATTTCTTCTTCACTGTACACCTTTACACCGTTTCCTATTTTCTCGGCAAGTTTTTCCGAAGAAACATCATATATATTATCTTCTCCTGCAGAATATATAGGCAACAGAATCAATTCATCGGCTTTTTTCAAAGATGTTATAAAATCATCAAAGAAAAATTTTGTTCTGCTGTATCTGTGAGGCTGAAAAATAACCGTAACATTTCCTTTTTCAGTGGCTTTGGCTGCTTCTATCGTTACTTTTATTTCTGTAGGATGGTGAGCGTAATCATCTATTATTCTTAAATTTTTATCATAAATTACCTGATATCTTCTGTTCGCCCCTTTAAATTCAGCCAGTCTTTCTTTTACAGTATCCATGTTACATCCCGCTTCGTCGGCTAAATATATTACTGGCAGTGAATTTGACACGTTATGTTCTCCGGGGATACACAAAGTAAATTCTCCCAGGTTTTTACCGTTTTTTATAACTTCATAGTGTGTGCATCCATCCTTTACAGTAATATTTGTTGCAAAAATATGAACATCTTCCTTTTTTATACTGTACCATATTATATTTTTATTTTTTATATTCAAAGTGGACATATCTTCACAATCTTTACATAAAATTGCCAGTTTTTCGGTACTATCGATAAACTTTTCAAAGGATTTCTTTATGTTTTCATATGTTCCGTGATGTTCCAAATGATCGGGTTCTACGTTTGTTACAACGGAATATTTCGGTTTTATGAATAAAAACGAATTATCGCTTTCATCGGCTTCGGCTATAAAATATTCCGAATTTCCTATTTTACTGTTACTCTGTATTTCAGGTATTATTCCGCCCACTACTATTGTAGGATCTTTTTCAAGAAAAGCCACACTCATCATTGAACTTGTAGTTGTCTTACCGTGAGTTCCCGCAACTGCAATTCCTTCAAATTTGTTCATTAACTGAGCCAGAAGCTCTCCTCTTTTGATTTTTTTTATTCCGTTTTCCACTATATATTTATATTCAGGATTACATTCTTTTATAGCAGTGGAATAAACAAACAGATCTATTCCTTTATCCTTGACATTTTCTTCTACCTGTCCTATATATATTTTAATGCCCATTTCTTCCATTTCACGAGTTATGGCTTTTCTTTCCAAATCCGACCCTGCTACATTATACCCTTCTTTTACAAGGATTTTTGCAAGTCCGCTCATACCTATTCCGTTTATTCCGCTGAAATAAACGTTTCTAACATCCGATAACATCTTTTCCCTCCGTATTATTTTGAATAACTGTCTATTTTCATTGTTTCAACTATTAAATTTGCAGCATTTTCTTTTTTCAGTTTTTTTATATTATTTTTCATAAAATTAAGCATTTCATCGTGTTTTACAAGAACTAAAGCTTCTTTCACGGCTTTTTCGGCTTCCTCATTGGAATAAATTTTTGCTCCGTTTACATATTCCAGGACATCGGCGTTTTCCTTCTGACCTACAAAATCATAAGGAATTAAAATGGAAGGTTTTTCCAACTGAATCAGTTCCGATATTGTCGAAGCTCCTGCACGGCATATTACAAGGTCTGCAGCAGACATAATATCGGCTGCATTTTCAAAATAAGGCATTATAACCGAGTTACCCTGATTTTTCATTCTGAATACTGCTTCTTCAAAATTTTCTTTTCCTGTAGCCCAAAATAACTTCACATTCTTATCTTTGATTATTTCTTCCCATACTTTCAGAATAGCTTCATTTATATTTTTTGCACCTAAACTTCCGCCCATTACAAGAACGGCTTTCTTATCTTTTTCTATATCCAGTTTTTTTCTTTCTTCATTTTTATTTTTATAATAAAATTCTTCTCTCAAAGGATTTCCTGTTACAATAAATTTCTTCTTGTATTTTTCAGGTATACTGTTTAATGTATTTTCAAAAGCAATAAATACCTTTTTTGCTTTTTTATAAAAATATTTATTTGCAAGACCCATTGTACAATTCTGCTCCTGAAGATAATAAGGTATTCTTAAAAGTCTTGCCGCAAGTAAAACCGGTATTGTTATGTAATTTCCGAATCCGATGATTTGAGAAGGATTTTCCCTTTTCAATATTTTAAATGCTTTAAATGTTGCATAAGCAGTTTTTATAATTCCTTTTACAGATTTTAAAGGTATTACATCAAGACCTTCAAATCTGAAGCCTTCTTTAGGAACTAGCTCTTTTTCCATTCTGTGCTTAGTTCCTATAAATAAAGTTTCTATATTCTGTTCCCTCATTTTTTTCGCAATAGACAAAGCGGGATATATATGTCCTCCTGTGCCTCCCGTTGTCAGCACTACTTTTTCCATAACCTGAATGCTCCGTTTCCTGTTTTTATTTATTTCAAATGATTTTTATTGTATTTCTTCTTCAATTTCCTGTTTATAAAGAGCTCTTATAATATTATATACTATTCCTAAAGCTGCCATTGTAACGATCGTTGTACTTCCTCCGTAACTGAGTATCGGCAAAGGAATACCTGTCGACGGAACCAGTCCCAACACAACAGAAAGATTACCTATTATTTGAAGGGAAAACATCGAAAGAATCCCTATTAAAAGATACTTCGCATACATATCTTTTATTCTGATTACCGTAATTAATATTACAGCCAGTAAAGCTACATAAAGCAAAATTAACAAAATCGATCCTATAAATCCTGTTTCTTCGGCATATCCCGAAAATATGTAATCTGTATGAATTTCCGGAAGATAAAAATATTTCTGAAGTCCGTTTCCGTAAAATTTTCCTATCAGTTTACCGCTTCCTATAGCTATTAACGACTGTTTTAACTGATACACTTCATCACTGTTTTCCAAATGACCGAGCAGTCTTTTCAGCCTGTAAGGCATCGAAAGAATAGAGCCCGCTCCTAAAGTTACCAGCATAAGGAGCACTGAAATAAAATGTTCCATTTTTACTCCCGAAATGAATATCATCGTCAATCCTATCAATGTTACCTGAACGGTACTGCTAAAAGATTTTTCCAGAAGTATCATAAAAGCATACAGCATTAAAGGAATCATTGTCATAAATAATATTCCGAGACTTTTTTCTCTTTTCTTTTTCAGAAAATCTATCAATCCTGCCAAATATATAATAATAACCAACTTTGCAAATTCAGAAGGCTGTATACTGAACATACCCATTTTTATCCATCTTTTTGCTCCGTTTGCTTCCTTTCCTATAACTAAAACCCCGATAAGGAATAAAAACTGAACCGCATACAAAATACCTCTGGCTTGTTTATATTTTTTGTAATTAAAATTGGCAGTAAACAGGAAGGAAATACTTCCTAAACCTAACCACATTAACTGTCTTTTTAAAAAATAATAATGACTGTTATATTCTTTTAATCCCCTCGGAAAACTCACACTTGCAATCATCGCAATGCTCAGTCCCGCTAATATTATCATTATTATGATGAGAGTTGTTCCTAAAATTTTTCTGTTTTTCAAATTTATCTCTCCCGAATTTTTATAAATTTATCCTAAAATTTTTTGTGTCAGTTCTTTAAAAACGTGTCCTCTATGCTCAAAGTTTTTAAACTGACAAAAACTTGATGTTGCAGGAGAAAACAATATAACTGTATCTCTTGTAAAATCAAAATTATTATTCAGATAATTCAAAATATTTTCCACTGTTTCCATATTTTTATAATTTGAATATCCGAATTTATCCATGCACTCTTCAAGTAACGGTGCATTATCTCCTATTAAATAAACAAATTCGACTTTTTCTTTTATTTTTTTTATCAATTCGTCATTGGAAATCTTTTTATCATCTCCACCGCAAATGAGTATTATCGGCTTTTCAAAAGAATCTATAGCTTTTAACGTAGATTCCACATTTGTTCCTTTGGAATCATTTATAAACACTGTATTTTCTTTTACAAAAAAGTTCTCGAGTCTGTGTTCCAATGCTTTTGTTGTTTTTAAAAATTCCTTGATTTTTTCATCAGGGATATTCAATATTTTTGCTCCGCTTATTAAAAACAGCATATTTTCAAGGTTATGTTTTCCTTTTAATGACAAATCTTTCACAGAAATAAGCTTTTCGGCAACTTTTTCGGTTTCCTCATCTGCATAACAATCTATTCTGTCCTTGAGATTTTTCATAATATATATATTATCTTCAAAAACAAAGACCGTTCCTTTTTTTTCAGTACTTAAATAAACTTTTTCTGCTTTAATTTTATTTTGTATTTCTTCTCTTTCACATAGTCTTTCAAATTCGGCATCGTCGAGATTAATTACTGCAAAATCGTCTTTATTCTGTTTTTGAAAAATGTCAAATTTCGTAATATAGTATTCTTCTACAGAATTATATCTTGTCAGGTGATCCGGTGTAAGATTTATTATTCCTGCTATATACGAATGTATCTGAGGATCGTTTTCGAGCTGATAACTGCTTAATTCCAGAACTATATAATCCAAAGGCTCTTCATCTCCCACAAGTTTTGCAAAAGAATATCCGGCATTTCCTGCCAATTTCACATTATATCCTGCAAATTCAAGCAATTCATACATTTTTGTACATGTAGTCGTTTTCCCGTTTGTTCCTGTAAAAGATATAACTTTTATTTTTTTATCCATATATTTATAAGCCAAATCTATTTCCGAAATAACTTTTATATTTTTCTCTTCGGCTTTTTTCAGCAATTCCGCTTTCCAGGGGATTCCCGGACTTTTTACGACAAATTCTATATTTTCACTGTCTAAAATTTTAATCCCTTCAGATGAAGGTATCCCTTGCTTATCATCTATTAAAAATACTTCATAATCATATTTTTCAAGTAATTCCTTTGCTCCGAGTCCGCTAAGTCCGGCTCCGAATACCAAAGCCTTTTTCATTTCATTTCCTCTTTTCAGATTATCTTAATTTCAACATTACAAATGTCAATAAACATGCTATTATCGTTACTATCCAAAATCTTATTGTAACTTTCGTTTCAGGGATTCCGAGCATTTCAAAATGGTGATGTATCGGTGCCATTTTAAACACTCTTTTTTTAAATGTTTTAAAATGCCAAACCTGTATCATTACCGAAAATGCTTCAACTATAAATATAAATCCCGCTATAGGAAGCAATAATTCCTGTTTTAAGAATATCACTATTATTCCCAATATTCCTCCCAAAGTCAATGAACCTGTATCTCCCATAAATACCTGAGCAGGATAAAAGTTAAACCATAAAAATCCTATTAACGCTCCTACGGCTGCTGCCAGATAAACTGTAATTTCCCCTGCTTCTTTTATGTGATATAAATTCAGGTATTTTGCATATTCATAATGTCCTGTCAGATAAGTAATTATAAGTAATGTCACGCACACTATGATTATAGGTCCGCTTACCAGTCCGTCAAGCCCGTCGGTCAAATTTACCGCATTGGATGAACCTATTATTACAAACATCATAAACACAAAGAAAAGTGCCGGTGTTATGTATAGAGAACTATTTTTTATAATGGGATTTACTATGGAAAAATCCAATGTTTTATTTATTATTCCGTATTTGTAAATAAATGCAAAAGTCAATCCTGTTATTATAAGCTGTCCCAATATTTTTTTCTTTCCTGAAAGTCCGCTTTTATGTCTTGTCAGTTTCAAATAATCATCGTAAAATCCTATACATGTAAACAAAATAGTTATTATAAATAAAAATACAATAAATTTGTTCATAAAATTACCGGAAATCAATGTAGCAAATAATATAGCTGCAATTATAAGTAATCCGCCCATTGTCGGAGTCCCCGATTTTGTCTGATGTGACTGCGGTCCGTCTTCTCTTGCCGTATCACCGTATTTTTTCTTTTTCAGCCATGCAATAAAAGGCTTTCCGAATATAAGCATAAACAAAAACGCTATTCCGAAAGCTATCGATGCCCTTATTGTTATCGACTTGAATATCCTCAGAACTCCCCAGTTTCTTATAAATAGATATTGTAATAAATATAACATTATTTGCTCCTTTTCAGTTTTATTCCATTATTTCTTCCAGTTTCATTCCTCTGGATCCTTTAATCAGTATAACTTTTTCATCAGTAATTTCTTTCAATTTTTCTTTTATCTTATTTTTATCGGAAAAATGTTCAACTTCTGAATTTTCATCACTGTTTTTTTCCTGAGATTCTTTTTTTACTCTGTCATACAGGCTCTTCATTCTTTCTCCGAATAAATAAAGCTTATTCAACTTTATATTTCTGAGCGTTTCATAAATATCCGAATGAAGTTCAAGTTCATTTTCACCTAGCTCAAGCATATCCCCTAAAACAGCTATTTTCATCCTGTCATTATAAATCTCCGAAAATGTTTCAAGAGATTTTTTCATTGATGCGGGACTTGCATTGTAAGCGTCATTTATATAGATCGTATTTCCTTTTTCAGTTATCTGAAACCTCATATCTGTAAGTTTTATATTTTTTACAGTTTCTTCAATATCTTTATCTTCTATTCCGAATTGTTTTGCGACAGCAATCGCCATCGTCAGATTTAATATGTTATGTTCACCTAAAATATTTGTTTTAAAAAGCTTTTTCTGAAATTTTTCATTTTCTTTTTCCGAATATTCCAAAGAAAAAGAACTTCCTTTTTCGTCAAAATTTATATTTCCGTAATAAAAATTGGACTTCTCAATATTTTTACTGTCTTTTCTCAAAACTTTTATTGTTTTCAAACTGCTTTCATTTATATTTTTTAAATAATCGTCATCTCCGTTTATAATCAAAACTTCTTTTGTATAAGGCAGTAACTCTGTTTTTGCTTTAAAAACATTTTCTTTTGTGTGCAAAAATTCCAAATGAGATTCACCTATATTAGTAATAATACTTATATCAGGATTGGAAATCTTTCCTAAAAGCTCTATTTCTCCAAAACCGCTCATTCCCATTTCCAAAATTATAAATTTATCATCTTTTTCCAGACGCAACAAAGTGAAGGGTAATCCTATATGATTGTTATAATTCCCTTCAGTTTTTTTCCCTTTATATTTTGAAGATAAAAGCTGATAAGTGATATCTTTTACCGTAGTTTTACCGTTACTTCCCGTAATACCTATTACCTTTACATCTAAAGCTTCTCTCCATTTTTTAGCAAATTTCTGTAAAAATTCCACACTGTCATTTACAAAAAAAGTTTTATTTTTATATTCCTCTTTAATATCCGCATGGGCATTGTCATAAACTGCATACGCTCCTTTTTCCAATGCCTCGTTAATATAATTATTTCCCCCTCTTATTGCAACAAACAAATCATTTTTTCCACATTCTTTGGAATTCATCGAAATTTTATTAATATCTGTTAAATCGTTGTCTATATTTTCATTATCTATAATACTCCAAAATATCTCATTTTTATCCATTAAACTATCTCCAATTTATATGTAGTCAGATTATAAGATTATATCACTTGCTAAAAGTTTTTTCAATACAATTTTCAATATAATCGGCAAAATCCGAAATATTATTTACTATTATCGAATCTAATCCCGATTCTTTTACTTTTTCTTCATTTTTTTTTCCATATCCTGTTCTTACTAAAACTGTCTTTATGCCTAATTTATGAGCAGGTATTAAATCAGTAATTCTGTCACCTATCATATATGAATTTTTTATATCGATATTAAATTCTTCAATGGCTTTCAGAAAATTTCCCGTTCCCGGTTTTCGACAGTCACAATTCTTTCTGTAATTTCCTTTTCCTTCAGGATGATGAGGGCAAAAATATGTTTTCTCTATTTTTATACCTTTTTTGCATAAATCTTTCTCAATATATTTTTCCAATTTTAAAAAATCTTCTTCAGAATAATATCCTTGTCCTATTCCTGACTGATTTGTTATAACAGCAAACCTGTATCCCGAATCAGCCAACTTTTTAAGAGCTTCAATTACTCCGCTCTCATATTCAAAATCTTTTATTTTATATAAATAGGACTTTTCAACATTAATTACCCCGTCCCTGTCAAGTAAAACAAACTTATTTTTTCCCATATAAAATTTTTATTGTCCTCCAAATATCTTTAATTTTTATTATGAATCCTGTTCCATATTATCATCAGGGAAATATATATATTCCAGTAATTCGTCTTTTCTCATTCCTCTAATATTCATAGTAAAGAATATTTTATCTTCCAATACACTTAATGCACCGTAATACACATCCGGTTGACACTCATATTTCTCTTTCAGTACAAACTTATTATTTCTTATGCTGAACTCAAATATTTTCTCATATTTCTCGTTCCTATAATGATAAAATTCAATGAAAGAATCATGAAAATACCACATCTTTTTATCAATATATTTAGCATTATTATCAAGTATTATCTCTTCTGAAAAATAAAGTTTATTATAATCAAGAGTCAATTCCACTGTTCCGATTCCCATATAATTCCAATCCATGCATGAATTACTTAGACTTTGAGATTTGAAATAAAGTTTTTTTACATTCTTCATCATCTTAAAAATCGACATAATACCCATATCAATTTTAATATTTTCTTGCATAAACTCACCTTTAAATAAAATTTATTTTATCCGTATAATATAAGTATACCAAAAAGAAAAGTCAAAATAAAGAAAAAAATTAAAAAAAGAGTCTTCCCAGTAAAAGAAAACTCATTCAAGTAATAAAAAAGTTTGGCGATTACCGATTTTCCCTAGAAGTAAATCTAAGTATTTTAGGCGTAAACAGACTTAACTGCCGGGTTCGAAATGTAACCGGGTGTATCCCTGTTGCTAAGATCACCAAACTGAATATAAAGACAATGAGAAATAAATAGTAGTAGTAAAAGAAGTTAAATAAAAAGCTAACGTAATATTAGTACCGGTCAGCTAAATACATTACTGTACTTACACCTCCAGCCTATCACCACCTGTTCTCGATGGTTACTTAAAGAATACTCATCTTAAAGTGGGCTTCTCACTTAGATGCTTTCAGCGATTATCCCTTCCAAACGTGACTACCCGGCCATGCTACTGGCGTAACAACCGGTACATCAGAGGTTTGTCCATCCCGGTCCTCTCGTACTAAGGACAGATCTCTTCAATATTCTAACGCCTGCAGTGGATAGGGACCGAACTGTCTCACGACGTTCTGAACCCAGCTCGCGTGCCTCTTTAATGGGCGAACAGCCCAACCCTTGGGACCTTCTCCAGCCCCAGGATGAGACGAGCCGACATCGAGGTGCCAAACACTTCCGTCGATATGGACTCTTGGGAAGTATCAGCCTGTTATCCCCGGGGTAGCTTTTATCCGTTGAG
Organism: Pseudoleptotrichia goodfellowii; assembly: GCF_007990505.1. Lineage (NCBI taxonomy): Bacteria > Fusobacteriati > Fusobacteriota > Fusobacteriia > Fusobacteriales > Leptotrichiaceae > Pseudoleptotrichia > Pseudoleptotrichia goodfellowii. The sequence goes on from NZ_AP019822.1 coordinate 2,226,639, forward strand.
CGACGGCCTTTCCATTCAGCACCGCCGGATCACTAACTCCTACTTTCGTACCTGCTCGACCCGTCAGTCTCGCAGTCAAGCTCCCTTTTGCGTTTGCACTCTCCGGTTGATTTCCATCCAACCTGAGGGAACCTTTGAACGCCTCCGTTACTCTTTTGGAGGCGACCGCCCCAGTCAAACTGCCCACCTAGCACTGTCTCATATACTACAAATATATGATTAGAATTTCAACAACATATGGTTGGTATTCCAACGACGACTCTGATAAAACTGACGCCTTATCTTCTCAGTCTCCCAACTATCCTATACACACATTGCCAAAACCCAATGCCAAGCTACAGTAAAGCTCCACGGGGTCTTTCCGTCCTACTGCAGGTAATCGGTATCTTCACCGACATTACAACTTCACCAGGTCTCCAGCCAAGACAGCTCCCAAATCATTTCACCATTCGTGCAGGTCGGAACTTACCCGACAAGGAATTTCGCTACCTTAGGACCGTTATAGTTACGGCCGCCGTTCACCGGGGCTTCAATTCGAATCTCTCAATCCTCCTCTTAACCTTCCGGCACTGGGCAGGTGTCAGCCCATATACGTCGCCTTTCAGCTTAGCATAGACCTGTGTTTTTGGTAAACAGTTGCTTGGGACTCTTCACTGCGACCTATTTCCCCTCGTGGTGTCTCTCCACTCAAGTATATTAGGTACCCCTTCTCCCGAAGTTACGGGGCTATTTTGCAGAGTTCCTTAGCTAGAGTTATCCTGTCGGCCTTAAGTTTCTCACTCTGTCCACCTGTGTCGGTTTTCAGTACGGGCACTACTTCTCTCGATAGAAGTTTTTCTCGGCAGTGTAGGATCTGTAACTTATACCATATGGTACTTACCCATCAGGTCTCACATTTAAATATACGGATTTGCCTATATATTCATGCTACTCCCTTAGAAAGACTATTCCGTCAGTCTTCTTACATACCTTCCTGCGTCACTCCTTCTCTAATAACGATTATAGTGGTATAGGAATATTAACCTATTTTCCATTCGCATACGCTCCTTAGCCTCTGCTTAGGTCCCGACTCCCCCAGGGCGGACAAACCTTCCCCTGGAAACCTTGGACTTCCGGCCGGATGGATTCTCACCATCCTTCTCGCTACTCATTCCTGCATTCTCACTTCTGATACCTCCAATATACCTTCCAGTACACCTTCTTCGGCCTACAGAACGCTCTCCTACCAATTAGATTACTCTAATTCCACAGCTTCGGTTTATGTCTTAGCCCCGTTATATCTTCGGCGCAGATACTCTCGACCAGTGAGCTATTACGCACTCTTTTAAGGTATGGCTGCTTCTAAGCCAACCTCCTGGTTGTCTATGAATATCCACCTCCTTTCCCACTTAGACATAATTTGGGACCTTAGCCGGTGGTCTGGGTTGTTTCCCTCTCGTCCATGGACCTTGTCATCCATAGACTCACTCCTAATCATCAATATATGGTATTCGTAGTTTGCTTGATTTCGGTAAGCTATATGCCCCCTAGATCATACAGTGCTCTACCCCCACATATCTAAATTAAGGCTGCACCTAAATGCATTTCGGAGAGAACGAGCTATCTCCTAGTTCGATTGGCTTTTCACCCCTAAACCTATCTCATCTCCCAACTTTTCAACGGCGGTGAGTTCGGTCCTCCACTGAGTCTTACCCCAGCTTCAACCTGGACAGGCCTAGATCACTAGGTTTCGCGTCTATGATATGCGACTTGTCGCCCTATTAAGACTCGGTTTCCCTTCGGCTCCGCTTACTTAACCTCGCCACATATCATAACTCGCAGGATGATTAACCAAAATCCACGCAGTCACACATTTCTGTGCTCCTACCGCTTGTAAGCACACGGTTTCAAATTCTTTTTCACTCCCTTGCTCAGGGTTCTTTTCACCTTTCCCTCACGGTACTCTCCTCTATCGGTCAACTAAAGTATTTAGCCTTACGTGATTTGGTCCACGCTGATTCACACCAAATTCCTCGTGTTCGATGCTACTCGGGATTATATCTATCATTATATCATACTTACACTATACAGGACTGTCACCTTCTTCGGTTTAGCTTCCCAACTAATTCCGCTTCATACAACATAACTTAAACTTTATGGCTATCTGTTCATTCTATATCCCTCTACCCCATATATGCAACGTCGCCAACTTCTACACATACATGGTTTAGGCTCTTCCCCGTTCGCTCGCCGCTACTTAGAGAATCGTTTTTACTTTCTTTTCCTCCCGCTACTTAGATGTTTCAGTTCACGGACTTACCTCTCTCGTGTATACTCTCCCAGTATACAGGTTCTCCCATTCGGATATCTATGTCTATTGCGGTTACTTGCACCTTAACATAGCTTTTCGCAGCTTATCACGTCCTTCTTCGGCTTTAGTTGCCTAGGCATCCTCCGTGTGCCCTTATTTCGCTTTTTTCATTGTAACTCTTTTACCTACTATTCATTTCTCATTGTCCTTTTTAGACTTTATTTAAACACAAGAAGAAGAAAGATGTTTTCTTTTCTCCTTAGAAAGGAGGTGATCCATCCGCACCTTCCGGTACGGATACCTTGTTACGACTTCACCCCAATCACTATTCACACCTTAGGTACCTTCCTCCTAAGTTAGACCAGTAACTTCAGGTGCAAACAACTCTCGTGGTGTGACGGGCGGTGTGTACAAGACCCGAGAACGTATTCACCGCAACATTGCTGATTTGCGATTACTAGCGATTCCAACTTCATGAAGTCGAGTTGCAGACTTCAATCCGAACTTAGAACAGCTTTCAAGATTCGCTCCATATCACTATCTCGCTCCTCTTTGTACTGCCCATTGTAGCACGTGTGTAGCCCAGATCATAAGGGGCATGATGACTTGACGTCATCCCCACCTTCCTCCTGCTCTTCGCAGGCAGTCTCGCTAGAGTCCCCAACTTAATGATGGTAACTAACGATAAGGGTTGCGCTCGTTGCGGGACTTAACCCAACATCTCACGACACGAGCTGTCGACAGCCATGCACCACCTGTCTCTACGTTCCCGAAGGCACCATGTATCCTCATACATGTTCGTAGGATGTCAAGATCTGGTAAGGTTCCTCGCGTTGCGTCGAATTAAACCACATGCTCCACCGCTTGTGCGGGTCCCCGTCAATTCCTTTGAGTTTCAACCTTGCGGTCGTACTCCCCAGGCGGATCACTTATCGCATTTGCTTCGGCACAGACAGTCTTCCTGCCCACACCCAGTGATCATCGTTTACAGCTAGGACTACCAGGGTATCTAATCCTGTTCGCTCCCCTAGCTTTCGCACTTCAGCGTCAGTTATCGTCCAGTGAGCTATCTTCATCATCGGCATTCCTACACATATCTACGAATTTCACCTCTACTCGTGTAGTTCCGCCCACCTTTCCAATACTCTAGACAATCAGTTTCAAAGGCAAGCTTACAGTTGAGCCGCAAGTTTTCACCCCTGACTTGATCGTCCGCCTAGATGCCCTTTATGCCCAATAATTCCGGATAACGCTCGCGACATACGTATTACCGCGGCTGCTGGCACGTATTTAGCCGTCGCTTCTTCTGTGGGTACCGTCACTTCCTTCTTCCCCACTGAAAGCACTTTACAATCCGAAAACCTTCTTCGTGCACACAGAATTGCTGGATCAGAGTCTCCTCCATTGTCCAATATTCCCCACTGCTGCCTCCCGTAAGAGTAAGGGCCGTATCTCAGTCCCCTTGTGGCCGTCCACCCTCTCAGGCCGGCTACCTATCATCGCCTTGGTAAGCCATTACCTTACCAACTAGCTAATAGGACGCAAAGCTCTCTTTCAGCATCTCTTTTCATTAATCTCTCATGCAATCAATTAATTATATCCGGTCTTATCAGAAGTTTCCCTCTGTTATCCCAGTCTGAAAGGTAAGTTCTTTACGCGTTACTCACCCGTCCGCCATGGTTACCAAATTAACAAGTTAATTCTTCCCCATCGACTTGCATGTGTTAAGCATTCTGTCAGCGTTCATCCTGAGCCAGGATCAAACTCTTCATTCAATATATCTCTATATTTCCTTTATTTCACCATTATTTCATCTTTTCACATCTTTGCTTCTTCTTCTCATGTTTTCATTGTCCTCGCCAACTACACTCCCGTAATTGACAAAAATTATATTACCAAATTTATTACCCTTTGTCAAGCGGTTTTTTTACTTTTTTTATTTTTATTTTGTTTTTTCTTTCTATAACCTTTGTTTTAAAAGGCTTTGGTATACTTAATTTTTTTTGATTTTTATTTCTCATCGTGTTTAAAAAACAGCAGTTTCTTTGTTAAAAATTATAAAAATCTTATATTTTACATATAATATTTTTCGTATTGTAATTATCTCTAATAAAATTCTCCCGCCAAGTGCAATTTATATGCAAGTGCGGGAGAATAATCTCATTTATTATTTATTCTTTTTTTGTTTAAACAGCCAGTCTCTTATTCCTTCTATATTATAAGCCGTTTTCCATGTTGCCATATGCTCAGACCCCGGATTTCCTGCCTGTAATGCCGGCAACGTCCCTTTTTCAAGAGTTGTATATTTTATATTTGCTTTAGGATTTTCGGCTAATACTTTTGAAACTCCTTCTTTAAACTGCTCTGCTGTATAATCTCCTCTCCATGCATCTTTTGCCACTATTCCTCCATTTTGAGCTAATACCTCAACAATTGCATTCCATCCCGGGAAGGCTTTTGAATCTCCTGTGGAAACTACTGTCCACATATTATTTTTAGCCATCGGAGCAGTTAAACTTGCACCCCATTGACAGGCTACAAAATATGATCCTGCAAACAAATCGGGATATTTAAAGTTCATTACTATGGACATCATTCCCCCCATTGATTGACCTGTCGTATAAAGTCTGTTCGTATCGATACTGTAATTTTTTACTAAATAATCTCTAATAAGATTAACTGTAGCTTCCAAATCGGTCGTATAATTTCCGTTATCGTCTACAACTTTCTGAGAATATTGAGGAGCCAATACAAACGCTTCATGTTTTGCCTGTTCTTCGGGTGTTGCCCAAACAGTCGCTCCGTTTCCCTGTAACAACGTTGTTTCAGTATTTTCACTTAAAGGTCCTGCATCATGTATAAACATTACCATCGGGTATTTTTTATTTTTATTGTAATTTTTCGGTATATAAAGGTTATATTTTACGGTTGTTCCTGTTTTAGGATCTTTATATTCAAACTGTTTGAAATTATCTACTACAAGATTTTGAATTTTGTTATTAGTTAAAGTTTCTGAATATGCCTTAGCTATTTTTCCATTTACTGTAGAAATATCTTTCGCCTGTTTTACCTGTACTTTTGCTTCCAGAATATTATTCGCTTTTATAAACAACTGTGCTTTTTCATCTGACGGATTCAGCTCTATTATGACAAATCTTCCGTTTTTTCCTGACTTTGTTTTTTCAGCTTTGTTATTTGCATAGACATTTGTTATTGTTCGGTCTGTTACTTCAAAAGTTTCTTTTGTCAATTTATCGTTTTTAACTGCTGTATTATATTCTATTATTACCCCTGTCAATTTTTGCCCTGTACCGAACACTTCGGTTACAGCTGTAATATTTTTTATTCCCTTAGGAAATTTTACTGTATTTACTGTTGTTTCAGCAAAAGACACAACAGATAATACGAGCATACACAGCATCGTTAATAATCCTGTTTTTTTCATTAATATCCCTTCTTTCATTTTTTTAACTGTTATTTTATCTTACTCGGATTATATTTTACTTTTTTTCATATTTATTTATTCAGGTATTCCAATAATTCTTTTTTACCCACTTCTTTTATTATAAATGTTTCCTGCACGGTAACTTCTTTTCCTTTGATTTTATTGCCATCCTCAAAAATCGGCATTTGAATAACTTCTTTCATCTCAAGTTCCTGCTCCAAATCCGAAATTATATTTTCCGAAACATTTTCAATAAAGGATAATCTGTAAACCTCTCTTTTTTCTTCTATTATTTGAATACCGTTTGTTTCTGCAAATATTTTGAATTTTATATTTAATATGAATTTTTTCATTTCAGAAGGTATTTTTCCGAATCTGTCTTTTATTTCATTTACAAGTTCGTCCAGTTCTTCAAACGTTTCCAATATAGCAAATCTTTTATATATATTCAGTCTTTCTTCTTTTTCGATATAATTTTCAGGAATAAATCCTTTTTCTTTTAAAATTATCTCCACATTTTCGGTTTTTTCTCTGTATTCTCCTTTCTGTTTTTTTATTTCTTCGTTCAGCATTTTCAAATAAAGATCATAACCGAAAGTTTCTATTGTTCCGTGCTGTTTTTCTCCTAAAATTTCTCCTGCACCTCTTATTTTAAGGTCTTCCATCGAAATTTGGAAACCACCCGATTTTATTCCTTCGACTTTTTGCATACTTTCTTCTTTTTTCTGCCCTTTTTTTGTGGCTGTTCTCGTTTTAAGAAGATAGCAATATCCCTGTCTGTTACTTCTTCCCACTCGTCCTCTCAGCTGATAAACCTGAGAAAGCCCTAAAGCATTAAAGTTTTCTATTAAAATAGTATTTGCATTCGGTATATCTATTCCGTTTTCGATAATTGTAGAAGCAAGAAGTATATCGAACTCTCCCTGTTCAAATCTTCTTATCTTGTCCTTAATCTCTTTAGGTAAAAGCTGTCCGTGAATAAACTCTATCTTAACAAAATCAGGTAGTATTTTTCTCAATTCTTCTATTTTGTATTTCATACTTTTTACATCGTTATAAATATAAAATACTTGACCATCTCTCGAAAGCTCTTTTAATATAGCTTTTTTCACAACCTCCTCTTCCCAGTCCTCTACTTCTGTTATAATCGGCAATCGGTTTGTAGGCGGAGTGTCTATTACCGAGATTTCTCTTATTCCCAACAGTGCCATATTCAGTGTTCTAGGTATGGGTGTCGCAGTGAGTGTTAAAACATCAACTTTCTGACGCTTTTTCTTTATGGTTTCTTTGGCTTTTACTCCGAATTTCTGTTCTTCGTCTATTATTAAAAGTCCCAAATTATTAAATTCCACATCTTCGCTCAGTAATCTGTGAGTCCCTATAACCAAATCGGTAACACCATTTTTCATGTTTTTAAGTATTTCTTTTGATTTGCTTTGGGTCAATCTTGACAGATTTTCTATTGTAACAGGATAATTTTCATATCTTTGCATAAATCTTTTATAATGCTGTTCGGCTAAAACAGTTGTCGGAGCTATCAATGCTACCTGTCTTGAATTTTCTATAGCTTTAAATGCTGCTCTCATAGCAACTTCGGTTTTTCCGTATCCTACATCTCCGCACACAATTCTGTCCATTATATAAGGACCTTCCATATCCTTTTTCACATCATTTATAGCTTTTTTCTGATCTTCAGTTTCTTCAAAAGGAAATTGAGCTTCAAATTCTTCCTGCCACACAGTATCTTTCCCGTAAACAAATCCGTTTTGACTTTGTCTTTGAGCCTGTATTTTTATCAATTCTGCAGCAAATTTTTCTATATCTTCTGCCAGTTTCTGCCTTTTCTTTTTAAATCCTCTCGTTCCAAGTTTGTATAACTTAGGCTCCTCACCGTAAGAAATATATTTTTCAAGTCTGTCCAGTTTTTCCACAGGAATATAAAGAATATCCTCATCGGCATATTTTATTTTCAGATAGTCCCTTTCTTCCATAGTTTCTATCCCTTTATATATGCCGACTCCGTACTGAACATGAATTACATAATCGTCTATCAGTATCTGATTTACTTTTTTGTATTTCACAGCTTTATTATTTTTTCTTTTTTTCTCGTAAATATATCCGTCGATTTCTCTGTCGGTCAGTACAAAGGTATCTTTTGTGATAAATCCTTCAAAAAGCTCGTATCCGATTATATCTATTTTTTCAAAATCTTTATATTCTCTCAGCTTTTTTTCATAATTTTTTGTGTATATCTGTACACTTTTTTTCTCAGACAGTTTCCCCAACTTATCCCTTTTTTTAAAGGTTTCAAGCTGTTCTTCCGTAAAGTTTACAGTTTCCAGTATCATACTTTTTCTTTTCAGATTTTCATATCTTTTTCTGTAAGTATTTTCTTTTTCCCTGTCTATCAAAATGAACTCTTCCATTTTATAATTGAGAAGTTCTTCGTTTTCCATTACTATTATTACGTCATCTTTTTTTAATTCCTCAATTAATTCCACAAGTTCGTAATTATTTCCTGAAAGCACATTTCCGAATATTTTTACTTCTTCTTTTTTATCAACAGATCTTTGGGAATTAATATCAAATTCTCTTATACTTTCAAGTTCGTCATCAAAAAATTCCAATCTTACCGGATTTTCGGCATTAGGAGGAAATATATCTATAATATCTCCTCTTTTACTGTATTCTCCCTTTTTTTCTATTAAATAAGATTGGGTATATCCGTTTTCTGTCAAAAATTTCGTGATGTCCGAAAATTTATAAGTATTTCCTATTTTAAAATTCAGCAGATTTACTTTTTCAAAAAATACATCAAGTGTTATCTGCAAATTTAGAAATAATATAAAATTATCTCTATTTCTCAGTATATCAAGTAATTCTATATTTATTCCCGTCAAATCTTCTTTGCTGCTGGAAATATTTTCAAACATGGATATATTTTTTCCGTCAGTTTTATAATTTTCGAGCATGTCATAGTAATTTTCCAAATTTCTGTTTGATGTAGACACATAGATTATTTTTTTATCCTCCGAAGACAACAAAATCCAAGGAATTGCTCCTCGGTAGATTTTGTTTTCAGATTTTAAAAGGTTTCCGTCTATCTCTTTTAAAAACTTTAAGTTATTCATTTTTCATATCTCTTTCTTTTTTCCAAATTTCTTACTGCCTTAAGCTTTATTATCATATACTATTTTATCTCTTTTGACAATATTAATTTTATTACAGTATAAAAAATGTAAATAAAAAGCAGATACGGAATGAAGCCTGCATTATGAAGCACAGTCAATAAAAATACTGTAAATACGATGATTAAAGTAAGACCTGTACCTTTCAGAATCCTTCCTCCAAGCACACCGTTTCCGCCGAACACTTTCGGTCTGAATATGTAATTTACAGGCTCTGCAAATGCGTTTAATGTCAATATGGAATACGACAGATATTCAAATTTTATATTTTGCGACCAGCATATAATAACTGCTATTCCAATCATTGCTCCGTAATATATTTTACCTGCGTTGTTTGAAGGACTTGACGGCATATCCGTTGCCATGAATATTCCTCCGAGCATAAGTCCTCCTATAGAGTGATTTACATCTACCCCGATTACACTCATTAAATATAATCCCGAAAATATAACAACAAACATTGAAACAGGTATATGCCACGATATTCTGTCTTTCATAAGCAGATATATTCCTCCGATTACAAGGAAAAATATCGAAAACTCTCCTATTGCACCCGAAGAATTTAATATTGTTTTATCAAGGTAATTAAATAAAGGAGTATCTCCAAAATATTTAAAAATCTTTATTTCCGAAATTTTCAGTGCCGATTCGTTAAACCATATAGCTCCCGACGACATCACAGTGGGAAAAAATACTGTCATAAATTCTCTTCCTACCAATGCAGGATTAAAAACATTTCTTCCCAATCCTCCGTATATAAGCTTTCCGAATATGACTGCCATAGAAGCTCCGAAAGCCACTACATAAAGCGGAGTAAAAGGAGCAAGTGTAAGCCCTAAAAGTATTCCCGTTACAATTCCTGAAACATCATTTACTGAATTATGTTTTTTAAAAAATACTGCAGAAAATATCCATTCGGAAAGTAAAGCACTCATTACAGAAGTTAAAATCACAAGAATCGGTGTTATCCCGTATACAATGTACGAAACAACTATTGACGGAAGCAGTGCCAGAACAACATCGGACATTACTTTTGTAACACTGTCGTTTACTCTTATATGAGGGGTGTATGTCTTTAAATTCAATACTTTTTCCATTATTTTATTCCCCCTTTGGCTCTCATTTCTCTTAACATTCCTTTACCTTCTTTTATACTTTTTATAAGAGGAACTCTTGACGGACAGGAATATTCACACGCCCCGCATTCAATACACATATCAAGATTCAGTTTTACCAGTTTTTTATATTTTCCTTTTCTGTATATTTCTTCAAATTTCATAGGCATAAGCCCCATAGGACACGCATCCACACAGTATCCGCATGAAATACAGTTATTTCTTTCGATATTATCAATATTCCCCGATAGAAAAAGTATTCCCGATGTACCCTTTATAACAGGAACATTCATATCCTTTACTTCTTCTCCCATCATAGGTCCCCCGAAGATTATTTTTGCATCTTTTTCAGGATTTATTTTTTCTATAATATGACCTAAAGGCGTTCCTGTTTTAATAAGATAGTTTCCTTTTTCTTCAGTCTTTTCGCCTGATATTGTAACTACTCTTTCAATTAAAGGTTTTCCTTCAATAAAGGCATCATATACAGATTTTACAGTCCCTACATTACTTACTACAACTCCATAATTTACAGGTAGATTTCCTTTTTTTATTTCTTTTCCCGTTATTGTTTTTATAAGCTGCAGTTCACTTCCTTGGGGATATGCCGTGGGCAGTACACAAATTTCAATATTTGTCATATTTTTCTTTCGGGAAACTTCGGAAAATCTTTCAACGAGTTCACGATTTTCCTCTTCTATTCCGATTACTGTTTTTTTAGGATTAAGTAATTTTTCGACAATTTTTATTCCGTCAAAAAACTGTTCCGTCCATTCGTTCATTATTGTGTAATCTGCTGTTAAATAAGGTTCACACTCGGACCCGTTTAAAATAAAAGTATCTACAACTTTATCTCCTATGTCGTACTTTACATAAGTGGGAAACTGTGCTCCCCCTTCTCCTACTATTCCGCTTTCTTTTATGACGTCCAGTATTTCTCTTTTCGTATATTCGGAAAGACTTTCCATCGCCCTTTTTTCCATATTTTCTGAATTATATTTAAAATCATTTCTTATTTTTACAGTTTTTACTTTGTTACCGTTTACTACAGGATTTTCAATAATTTCTTCTACAACTCCCGAAATCGGCGAATGAACTGCAGCTGAAACATTTCCCTGTATTTCTCCTATTTTTTGATATTGTTTTACATAATCGCCTTTTTTAACAATTTCAGATGAAATCTGTCCTATATGTTGGGATAAAGGAACATAAAAATATTCCGGATCTTCCATTATCGCTAAGTTCATTTTTTTTGTTACATGTTTCATAGAATCAATTTTCATTTTTTCGTTTACAATGTTTTTCATTTACTACCTCTTATTTCTCTTTTCTCTCCATAAATTCATATTAAATATCCACATAATTTAAAAATTTTTCCGAATAATGTATTTTCCCGTCGAAAGTAATTAAATATCCTTCGATTTTCATTTCTTTTGATAACTCTTTTATTATTTCGGAAAATATTTCAGGCGTCTGATTAAACAGCCCTGTAGAAATTATATCTCCTATAAAAGCATCTTCCGTTATAATTCCTATTTGTTTGTTTTTACTCGGATAACCTGTTTTTGGGCTTATTATATGACCGTATTTTTCTCCGTTTATCTCTATGTAAGTATTTATCTGATTGGAAGTCGAATATGCCTCATTTGAGATTTCTATATCAAACAAGTCATTATACTCATCTTTGCCTTTATATTTTCTATCGGTTATTTTTACAGGATAACCGTTTTTATCTTTTTCAATTTCTTTTTCATTTTCAGGATTTTCAACTATAATTCCGAGGGACTGATTTTCTTTGTCGTTTATTGAAAGAATGCTGCTCCCCCCTGCATTTATAACAGCATCTGTTATTCCTTTTTCCCGCATTTTTTTACCCAGACTGTCTATCGCATAAGATTTGATAAAAGAGCCGGTTACTATTTCCTGACCGGCTTCTATCTTTACTTTATTATTAATTTTGTCTATTTCTATTTTTTTATAATTTACAAGCTGCTTTATTTTTTCAATTTCTTTTTTATCGGGAACTGTTTCAGGATTTTCTTTATAAAATCCCCACAATCTTATGAGAGGCATTATTGTAATATCGTATTCTCCTCTTAATATATCAGAAAAATATATTATTTTTTCCAGCATTTTTATTGTTTCATCATCTACTTTCACAAAATTTCCGGCATTTTTATTTATTCTGTCAATAAAAGATCCTTGTGAGTAGGAATTATAGTTTTTATTTACTTTCTCCAAAACTGAAAATAATTCATCAAAAATATTATCTTCGTATTCGTCGGGTATTTTTATTTTTATATTTGAATGAAAAAGAAATCTTGTCTGAACTTTATAAAGCTTTTCCATTTTTCTCCTATTTGCTCGAAGAAGCTCTTTCCTTTTCTTTTTTCTCGGTATTTGTTTTATTTACCGCAGGTTTCTTTTGAGTTTCTTCTGTTTCCGATTTTTTTACTTCTTCTTTTACAGTTTTCGTTTCATTTTGCACTGTCTGTTTTCCTTCAGTTTTTTTATCGGATTTTTTCACGGCTTTTTCTTCTTTTTTCGTATCCGATTTTTTTATAACTTTTGTGCCGTTTTGATTTTTATCTTCGTTTTCTTTACTTTCAGAATTTTCCGAAGATGATGGAGTTTCTTCTTTTTTATTTTCTTCAGTATTTGTAATTACCGTAGTCGTCGTTTCATTTTCGGCTTTTACTTTTTTTTCAGTCTTTTTAAAATTAGTCGCTCCGAATGCTACAAGAGACACCGCTCCTAAAAATAATATTATTTTTTTCAAATTTCTCATTTTATTCCTCCGTTTTCTTATTCAAATCAACAAAAATTTCCGCCTTTATGATTTGTACAAACAAATATATCATTATTTTTTTTGAAATCAGTTAGATTAATGTTTTATTTTTCAGTCCCTGTTTTTAATTTTTAAAACTTTTTTTATAAAGAGATTCATAAATACCTGCTTTTTCTATTAATTCATCATGTGTTCCGATTTCTTTTATTTCTCCATGCTGTACTACTACTATTTTATCGCTGTTAATTATTGTAGAAAGTCTGTGTGCGATAACAAACGTAGTTTTTCCTTTCATCAGTTTTTCCAATGCATCCTGAACAAGCTGTTCGGATTCGTTATCAAGGGCACTTGTCGCCTCATCTAAAATAAGTATTTTAGGATTTTTAAGTATTGCTCTTGCAATGGAGATTCTCTGTTTCTGCCCACCGGACAGTTTAACTCCTCTTTCTCCTATTTCCGTTTCATAGCCTTTTTCAAGATTTTCTATAAAATTATGTGCATTGGCTTTTTTAGCTGCTTCTATTACTTCTTCTGTTGTAGCATCCTGATTTCCGTATTTTATATTTTCAAATACAGTTCCTCCGAATAAAAAAGTTTCCTGTGGAACTATACCTATTTTCTTTCTCAAACTCATTATCTGATAATCTTTTATATTTATTCCGTCAATTTTCAATTCCCCTTCACTTACATCGAAAAATCTCGGTATAAGATTTACCAATGTAGATTTCCCTCCTCCGGAATTTCCTACAAGGGCCACTGTTTCTCCCTTTTTGGCAATAAGATTTATATTTTTAAGAATTTTTTCATCGCTGTCTTTATAATGAAACCCTACATTTACAAAAGAAATATCTTTTGTAAATTCTTCAAATTTGATACAATTCGGTTTATCAGTTATTTCAGGCTCTTCATCAAGGATTTCAAATATTCTTCCTATTGAAGATATATTGGAGCTCAAAGAGTTAAAAATATTTGCACTTCTTCTTACAGGAGTATACATTGAACCTATAGCCACTACTATTGCCATAAAATCTCCCGATGTAAAGCTTCTTGCCCGTAATATTCTGTATCCTCCGAATAAAAGTAATACTGCCATCATTATATAATTTAATGCTTCTGAAATTGAGTTTGATTTGGCATTATATCCCACGCTTTTTAATACAACTTTTTTCAGTTCAAAACTTTTTCTTTTAAAATCCCTTATTTCTTCTTTTTCTGTTGCAAAAGCTCTTATAACCCTAATTCCCGATAATGTTTCCTGTAATTTTGAATTTAATGTCCCTGTAGCTTCCTGTCTTGCTTTTCCCGCGACTTTCAGTCTTCTTGAGTATCTCTTTACAGTTACCATTAAGATAGGAGCTACAACAAGTATTCCTAAAGTAAGTTTCCAGTCTGTGTAAATCGCAAATAATAAATAAAATATAGCCGTAAAAAAATACTTTAAAAATTCAAAAGTATCTAAAATAAATGAATTTACATTGGCAGGATCATTTAATACCTTTACCATTAACTCTCCTACTTTTGTTCTTGAAAAATATTCCATATCCAGTGACTGTACTTTGACATATATATCATCTACTATATCTTTATAAATTGAAGATGATATTTTTCCTGCAAGCACGGTGTTCCAATATACTAAAAATCCGCTTACTACAGCTAACATAATCATTGTTCCAGCCGCATAAAGTATATCTTTTTCATTTTTTCCTATTATCCCTTTATCAATAAACCTCTTTATAAATCCTGCAGGCGATACTGTAACCGCCGAAGATACCATTGCGAGCAGTATATTCGCTATAATAATAACATAGTACTTTTTAAGATATTTTTTTAACTTTTTTACGGTTTCTATATCGTCATTCTTTAATAACTTCATTTCTATCCTTCCTCTTTATCTTATGTATATTTCGTTATCTGAATTTACTTACGAGTAAAGCCAAATAGTAATTTTCAGACAACTTCATTTCTTTTAAAAATTTGTCATATTCCTTAAAGTCATCTCCGTTAATTCTGCAAATCTTTTTATTATTCATATTTCTGTTATTGACAGTTTCCGTTGTCAAAACAAAGTTTTTTACTCCCAAATCTTCCAGTTTTTTTATGTCTCCTGTATATCTATGTCCCCATGGATAAGCTAAAAAACTGACTTTTTTATCCAGTTTTTCTTCAATCTGTTTTTTATTTTCTTTTATTTCAAATTCCACTCTTTTATCAAATTCTTCCTGAGTATATTCTTCAAAAAACTCATTTTTTCTCTTGGAAAATATATTATTCAAATATTTTTTTCTTTCATTCACAGACATATTCTGAAACTCTTTATTTTTCTCTATTTCTCTGTATTTTTCTATAAATCCTTCTTTTAATTTCATTCCTTTTATAGCTATCTGGCTTCTCACCTTGAATATAGGTAATCCTTCAAAATCAAAGTCTTTAAAATATATCTCTTTTTCTCTTTCTTTTCCGATTAAACCGTTTTTATAAATAGAAAGGCTTTCCCTTCGCACAAATTCATTTACATTTTCATCAAAAAAACCTTTTACCTGAAGTTTTCTTATAACAGGACAATGAGAATGAGTATGCATCTGAAAATCTACCAGACCGCTGTTATACATCTCCCTTATTTCATCCCATGTTAAATAAGCATCGTCATTATTTATGTATTTCGTATTCAGAAAAATTGTTGCTTTTATATTGTATTTTTTAAGTATCGGATATGCAACAGTATAAGTATTTTTATATCCGTCATCAAAAGTTACAAGCATTGAATTTTCAGGTAACCTAAAATTCAGTTTTTCCACTTCTTCCATTTTAAAAGACTTTTTGTCTTTTACATAACTCATATGTTTTTCAAATTCATCTTTGCATATAATTCCCTCTGTTTTCTCCAAAAACACATTATGGTACATCATACAAACGAGAGATTTACTTTTGAACATTTTTTCTCCTTTTTTACCGCTTTTATCTATTTTACTTTTCCTAACAACTTTAACACGGTATATCTTACTTTTTTTATCATTCTGTCCATTTTAAAATTCAGGATAGAATTTTCTCCTTTTCTTCTGAAATGAACATGTCTTTTATCTCCTATATGTTCTACATATTTTTCTTTAAGATAAACCGTTCTGTAGTCTTTCTTTTTATAAAATTCGGACAATGCCATTTCGTACAGCTGATCTTTTAATCTTTCGTGAGAACCGAACAAATCGCAGACTTCTTTTTTACGAAGTCCCGGATTATATGTAAAAATCTCATCTTTAACTTCATAATAAGTTTCTCCGTTTCCTGCGACATATTCCTTATCCTTGAAAAAATCTTCTCTGAAATCTTCTTTGGCTCTTAAACCTACTAAAAGCAGATGCGGATTTTCTTCAAGCAGACTTAAGGATTTTTCTATAAATCCGCCTTTCAAAAACACCCAGTCATCTTCACAATGAAATACATATTCGGTTTTTACTTCATTATATGCTTTATCTATACATTTCAGCTGTCCTTCTCTTACTTCATTAATTATCAAATTAAAATTCGGCTTATTTTCGCCTGTTTCATATTCTGCAATCAGTTTTTTAAGTTTTTTTCCTTCGGTGCTGTCTTCGGTTATTATTATCTCTTTTATCGGATATGTATTTTTTTCAAAAAAACTGTCCAATGTTCTTTTTAATAAGTCAAACCTTCCGCAACTTGTTATAACCAGACTAACTTCCTTCATGGTTTTCAAATCCTTTCTTAGTAATTTTCTATTACTAAAAATAATTTTATTTTATTTTCCCGAACATTTTTAATAAATTATATCTTATTTTTTTTATCATTCTGTCAATTTTAAAATCCAAAACGCTGTTTTTTCCTCTTTTGCTGAAATGAACATGTCTTTTATTTCCTATATGTTCTACATAACGTTCTGCAAAAGATACCATTCTGTATCCTCTTTCTTTATAAAATTTACAAAGTTCATCTTCCCAAAGTGTCCCCTCGAGTTTTTCATGAGAACCGAACAAATCACACACATCTTTTCTTCTAAGCCCCGGATTATATGTGAAAACATGATCTCTTATTTCAAAAAATTCCACTCCGCTCTTGGAAAAATAAGGTTCATCGCAAAGAGGTATCTCCGTACAGTCTTCTCTCGGTCTAAGTCCCACTATGGCTATTTTAGGATTGTCTTCTATTACTTCGAGAGACTTTTCTATAAATCCTTCTTTTAAAAACAGCCAGTCATCCTCACAATGAAACACATATTCCGTATCTACTTTTTTATATGCTTTGTCTATACATTTCAACTGCCCCAGTCTTGTTTCATTTATTATAAGATCAAAATTTTGATTTTTATATTTTGAAACCAGTTTTTTCAATTTATTTCCTTCGGTGCTGTCTTCGGTTATTATTACTTTTTTTATCGGATAAGTATTTTTTTCAAAAAAACTGTCCAATGTTCTTTCAAGTAAATCAAATCTTCCACAACTTGTAATTACCAGACTAACTTCTTTCATGACTGTCCAATCCTTTCCCGGCTCTTTTTTTACCGCTCTTTATGACTTTTTCCAAAAATTCATCATTTTCTTTAAGTTTACTTCTGTCATTTTCATTATGATATATATGATAAGTCAAAGCTTTAAATTTGAGTCTTTTTTTACCTATACCGTTGTTAAAAAGTCTTACTGCTATTTCGCTGTCCTCTCTTCCCCAGCCCTGTATTTCTTCCTCAAATCCGTTTACTTTTACCAAATCTTCTTTGAAAAATGACATATTGCATCCTCTTATACCGCTCAGCTTTTTATCTTTTTTCACAAACATTTTTGAAAGTAAAGTGTTTCTTATCATATTTGCTTTATTTTTAAATCCTTTCTCTGTTAATGCAAATGGGATTTCAGGCAATTTCCCTTTAAATATTTCTTTTGATTTATCTTCGGACATTATTACTCTCGACCCTTGGATAAAATATCCTTTTTCCTTATTTTCAATGTGATCCTGAATAAAATGCCGTTCAAGCAGTAAATCTCCGTCTATAATTATTATATATTCTCCGGTTGCTTTACTTATTGCTTTGTTTCTTGACATGGAAAGCCTGAATCCTTTGTCTTCCTGCCACGAATGAATTATTTTTATATTCGGATTGCTTTTCTGCATTTTTTTTATCAAATCTGCCGTTTCCTGTTTGGACCCGTCATCGGCTATTATTATTTCTTTCGGGATTACTGTCTGTCTTAAAACACTTTCCATACACACCTCCAAAGCTTTGGGCCAGTTGTATGTCGTTACAATCAGCGAAGTATTATTTCCCAAATTCTGAAAATACTTTTCTCTCAGTTTTGTGTATTTTGTCATTGTATAAACGGAACTGTACTTTGCCAGCAAATATCCTTCGTAACCGTCTAAAAAACCTAATTGCAATATATACATTTTTATAAATCTGTACAGCATTTTAAAATATATTTTTAAAATCCCGGCTTTTTTATGTTCTTTTATATACTGCTCGGCACTTTGGGAAGTATATCTGTTCAGCTTTTCCAGAAACTGCTCTATATTATCATAAGTGTAATGTATAATAAGTTCATTTATTTTTTCGACTTTATGCCCGTCGGTCATATACTGCTCGTGTACTTCTCTGTCACTTATTTTTACTTTACCTCTTTTCCAAAGTCTTATTACATAATCATCCCAGCCGCCGTGCTTAATTTCTTTTCCGAAACAGATATTTCTCAGCTTTATTTTATATATGTCCGAAATTTTTCCTGCAGTATCATTTATTATTGATTTTATCTTTTCTTTTAACTGTTTTGATATTACTTCATCGGCATCTATTAATAATATCCATTCTCCGTTGCACTTTTCCAACACTGAATTTTTTTGAGGTCCGTAGCCTTTCCATTTTTCGACAAAAACTTTTGCCCCTTTACTTTCTGCAATATCAGCTGTTCTGTCTGTACTTTCACTGTCCACGATTATTATTTCATCGGCTATATCGCTGACTGAATCCAGTGTTTTTCCTATCCTGTTTTCTTCGTTGAATGTTATTATCCCTACTGACAATTTCATAGGATACTCCTCGTTTTAGTTTATTTCATATTTCTCAAATCATCTCTTATTATCTGAAAATATATCCCCAACTTTTTCAGATATTTTTTTATCCCTTTTAAATGTTTTGTTTTTAAAAACAAAAAAGGTTTGCTTCCTTTCCACGAGTGATTCCACCAGTGTATAGCATATGTTTTATCTGTTATCATGCTTTCACTGAACTTTTCATGAGGTAAAAACGGATAAAAACTTTCTTTAGGATAAATATATATCCCGTTCTTATCGTCTTTTACTTCTTTTTTCGATAAATCATATGAAAATTTGGATTTTAATATGTGCTTTGTAACTTGAGGTATTGTAAATAAAGAGCTTTTCCATATTTCATCTTCATAAAAATCCATTATCTCTTTTAAAAATTTACTTTGAGGTGAAACTCCGAAAAGTCCCATTCCTATTCCGTCATCACTTTCAAATCCGGTAAAAAAGTCTATTTTATCATTTCCCGTTAATTCCGAAAAATCTTTTACGATTTCCATATCAATGTCCATATATATTCCGCCTGTTTCATACAAATAATGCACCCTTGCATAATCAGCTACATACGCCCACAATTTCCTATTATAGCATTCCCTTAAAAATCGGTTTTTCTCCAAATGAAAATTCAAATCAAAATTATTCTCATTTATTTCGACTATTTCATAATCAGGCATCTTTTCTTGCCACGACTTAAGACATTTATAAAAAACTTCCGGTTTTTCTCCGTTACCTATCCATACATAATGAAGTTTTTTCGGTATTTTTTCCATTTTCATCCTTTCCCTTTATAGCAATTAATTTTCTCTTCTTATTCATAAATATTTATACAAAAATGTCTTTTAATTTTTCCGTCAAATTGATTTTTGAAGTTCTGTCATATTTTCTGAAAAGGGCAAACCAATTGTCTTTTCCGAGATAATTTAATTTAAAAAGATTTCTGTTTTTAAATAGACACATAAAGTAAACTCCCTGATCATCATCTGATATATTCTGCTTCAAAAGTTCATTCTGACATTGTTTTTGAAGTTTGTAAAGCTCCTTCCACTTTTCTTTCCCGCCTGCAACAGCTCCTCCGATAATAAATACTTTGTTATTAAATATTATGTCATAAACATCTTCTATCTTTTTTAACGGATAATTTTTCTTTATTGTAAAAAAATGTATTTTATCTTTATCAAAAGGATAATACCAGTTTTTTACATTATTTAATGTCCCGATATCTCTTACATATCCGAAATCTATCCATGAAAGAATATTATTTGATACTAACTTTTTCCTTATTGCATAATTGACAAAAAAAGTTTTTAAGTTCGTTACCAGTATATATTCAGGAGACCAGTATTCAATATTTAAAAGCATATCCTTATTTATTTTTTTTCTGAATTCTTCATTTTCCAAAACCTTTTTTATTTTTTCCAGTTGCCTTCGAAATTTTTTCTTCAAATTAACTATAATTATTTTCGTCGATTTTTCTTTTCTTATTTTCAAAATTTTATCTTTATATTCTTCCGAAGTAAATACTATCATCTCATTTTCAAGTTCAGCTAAATTGGAAAAATACTCAAAGTATGTTTCTGTAGTTCTGTGTGTAAAAATAGGGTATCCTTTATCCTGAGGTAATTCTCCTCTGCCTATATCAAAAAATGCAGTTATTATACTTATCGATTCGGTCATTTTAAATCCTTTCAGGCAATTTTATTTACCGACTTTATAATTTTACCATAAAAAATTTTATTTTATCTTATCTTTTTATATTTTAAATTTTTCTCTGAAAAAACTGTAAAAAGAGTCAGGTTTATAAACTTTATTGTAAGTAAGTTTGTGTAATTTACTCTTATTTAAGATTTCGTCCAGTTCTTTTTTAGAAAATCTGTTTTCAAATTTTTCGATTAATAAATGAGGTAAAGTATCGTCAACTACTTCACATTTGTATTCGGATAAATAACTTGACACAATTGTGTCATATAATATCTGAAAGAAAAAATAATGATATACTTCTTCATATTTTTCCCAGTATATAAGCATTAATTCAAGTAAAGTATGAATAACTTTATTGCCTTTTTTTGCAAAAATTATGCTACTCAACATTTTTACTTTCTGTCTTTTATCCCATGAAAAATAATCGTTATTAAATTTTTTCCATTTTTTCCTGTCCCGAACATCTTCACTCCTCTGAAATACAAAATAATCAGTTTTTTCAAATCTTTCAGAAAAATAATCAGTTAATAAAATTGTTGCATCAAGCCATACTCCTCCGTATACATCAAGCAAAGCCAAACGTAATAAATCAGAGAGAAAAACGTATTTTATCTTTCCTTTATCTGTTTTTTCCTTAATAAATTCCGGAAAATCAATATAATCGGAAATAGTGTCACTATCAAGACGGATAACCGTGTAATCTCCTTTGTATTTCTCAACAGATTGAAAACAAAGATTCACTATATCAGGTAATAATTTACCAGATTCCCAACCTTGCCCCCAATATTGCCAGATTATTTTTTTTCCTGATAAATCCTTTTTCGGCTTCAAAATAAATTTTTCGGTATTTCCTTTAAAATACTCGTCTATTTCTTTTTTCCAACATTCGCTTATATACTCCTGTTGAGAAAAGTCGACTTCTTTTTCTATTTTCTTTCTCAAATTTTTCGGTATAATACCTGTATAAATGTATTTCCATGGCTTTTTCTTCATTTTAGCGATAAAGTTAAAATAATCGGAATTTGAAGAAAATAATTTTTTATCCTGAATTTTTCTTTTTTCTTCCACAGTAAACCGCCTTTTTATTTTTCTTTACTAAATTTTTTCAGTTTCTTTTTTATACTTTTTTTCAGTCTTAAAAATATATTTTTTATTTTATTCTCTCTGTACTTTTTTGAAAATATTTTATAATCCTCTATAAACTTTTTATTTTCATCAGGATACATTTTTGATTTTTTTATTATAATTTTATAAAATCTGTGAATCCCTTCAATCAATATTTTTTGTATATCTTTATCATTTTTTTCTTCCTGAAGCAATTTTTCCATATCGAATATGTTTTTCTGCATATCTGTAAAATTTTTAACTTTCTGTGTTTTCATTATACTGTTTTCACGCTGTAAATAGCAATAAAAAGGTACAGCATAATATTTTACTTTTTCAGCTTTTAGAAATACTTCAAGGGTAAAAATCTCATCTTCATGCAATCTGTCAGGCTTAAAAAATAAATTATTTTCTACTAAAAATTCTCTTCTGTAAATATCATCCCAAACTTCAGGTCCGTATTTATCTTCTTTTTTCAGTATTTTCAGAAGTTCTTTTCCTTTTTTTACAGGATTTGATTGAAAACTGTCGATTATATCCTTGATTTCACTATCATTATATTCTTTTTTATCTTTATTTTCATAAAAGTAAGAGTATTTTCCTATCCCGTAATCTACCCTGTCTTTTATTACTTCTTTCACCATAATTTCGTATAATTTCTTATAGACAAAATCATCACTGTCTATAAAAGAAACATATTCCCCTTTTGCTTTTCTCAATCCTGTATTTCTTGCTTCGGACAGTCCTTTATTTTCCTGAGAAATTATTATTATATTTTCTTTATCATGATTTTTCTTAAATTCTTCAACGATTTTCAGTGAACTGTCTGTTGATCCGTCATTTACTATTATTATCTCTTTTTCAATTTCCGGATTACACAAAGAATTTAAACATTTTTCGATATATTTTTCAACATTATAAACAGGTACTATTATACTTAACTTCAACTTTAATTTCTCCTTTTTCGGACATTTTATTATTTT
This sequence comes from Pseudoleptotrichia goodfellowii, assembly GCF_007990505.1. NCBI lineage: Bacteria > Fusobacteriati > Fusobacteriota > Fusobacteriia > Fusobacteriales > Leptotrichiaceae > Pseudoleptotrichia > Pseudoleptotrichia goodfellowii. The sequence goes on from NZ_AP019822.1 coordinate 2,249,292, forward strand.
GAGTTTTCAAGTCTTTTTCTTTCTCTTTCATAATGTTTTTTATCTCTGTATTCTTTCGTTCCGTTTCTCACAAGATAATAAATCTTATCAAAATAACAGATTAAATATAACTCTATATCTTTAGATGTTTTTTTCATTTTGAAGAAATAGTTTTTACAGTCTTTTTTAAATTCTTTATGTATTTCTTTATAAACTTCCTTGTTTTTCTGTCTTAAAGCATATTTCATTGTTTCCAGATAGTATTTTTTTATTCGGTTAAACATTACTTCTTTCAGTTTTTCATCTTTTTCATCTTTAAATATTTCTATTAAATCTTTGACATTTTTAAATACATCTGTAGAATGTTCTATACTCGGACTTTTCATTATACTGCCTTCTCTTTGCATATAATAAAAGAAAATTTTATTTACAGCTCTTACTTTTTTTGCCGCATGTAAAACCTTTATTGTAAAAAGTTCATCTTCATGTATTCTTTTTTCGGGAAAATCAATATTGTTACCGACCAGTAATTCTCTTTTATATATAGCCGCTCCTACCTGTACGTTCCAAAACTTCTCTTTTAAAGCCCTCATCATATATTCAGGACCTGTCCAAACTCTATTTTCCATTTCCTGAGGAATTTCATAAGTCATTTCAAGCCTTTTTTCGTTGAAATAAAGTATTCTGTTCCCGTAAAGTATATCGGTTTCGCCATTTTCAGAAAACAGTTTTAATACTTCCTCCTGAAAAATATCTACATTTAAAAAATCATCTCCGTCAAAAAAATAAATATAATCTCCTTGAGCCTTTTCCAATCCTTTGTTCCTTGTAACGGAAACTCCGCTATTAGGCTGATCTATAACCGTTGTTATTTCTCTGTATTTCTCTCCGTATTCTTTTGCTATTTCTAAAGTCCCGTCTTTAGAGCCGTCATTTACAAGTATCACTTCTTTTTCTATTCTACCCAGTTTATAAATACTGTCCAGACACTGTCTTAAATAATGCTCAACGTTATACATAGGAACTATTATACTTAATTTCATTTTCTATTTCTCCTTTTCCTCAAGCCTTTTTACAACTTCTTCGTATACTCTGTCCACTGTTATTTCAGGTATTCCTTTAAAATAGTCTTTGGAATATTTATGTTTTCCTTTGTATTCAGTTGTTATGTTATTTTCAAAAAATGTATTATCTTCTATAACATTACTTTTCTCAGTCCATGGGAAAAATCCGAGAGATTTTTTGCCCGGTCCGAAAATTCCTATAACAAAAAGCTTTTCAAAAGCACTTCCTATATGTATGGGAGCACTGTCATTACTTATTATAATGTCTGATTTTGAAAGCAGTACCGCAAATTCGAGTAAAGATATTTCTCCTCTTAAATCTAACGTATTTTCTTTGCCGATCGACTTTAATTCCAGATTTTTTTCGGCTTTTCCACCTGTTATAACTATAAGATTTTCTTTATTTTCCGAAAGCCTTTTTATAAGTTCGTCATATTTATTTATCGGCCATATTTTTTCCGGTCTTTGACTTCCCGGTGCTATTGTAATAAGATTTTTATAACTTTTTCCTTTTAAAAGTCCACATATTTTGTCATTATCTTCTTTTGAAGGATAAATTCCGAGAGGAACCCTTTCTCCTTTATAATCAATTAAGTCAAGCAATCTTTCCACTTCGTGTTTCGACATATCGTAATGTCTTTTTTCATTGAGTAAAAATGAGCCTGTTGCCACATCAAATCCCACAGTCTTTTTTATGCCTGCCATTTTTGCCAAAAGAATGGATCTTATAAATCTGTGAGGAATAATCGCCAAATCATATCTGTTATTTTTTACTGTTTTCAATATTCTGAAAAATCCTTTTATCCCTTTGTCTTTATGCTTTTTATCATAGATTATTATATCATGCAGATTGGGATTATTGCTTATAATGCTTTTATTCCCCGGCAATGTCATATAATCTATTTGAGAGTCGGGATATTTATCTTTTATTTTTTGTATTAACGGCGTAGAAAGGACTATATCTCCTATAAAAGCCGTATGGATTATCAATATTTTCATTTTATTTCCTTTATTTATTTTCAAAAAATTTTTCTTTTATTTTTTTATTTGTTTCTTTTCTTTTCCGATCGAAAATCCAGCCCCATTTATTGAAATATTTTATAGCCGATTTTATATGAATTACAGTCATCTTTCGGCTTTTGTACGACTCTTTTGCATGATTATGAACTATTTGAGCATAAGGATAAAACACGGTTTTACTTATTTCGTTCATTCTTCTGCTTAAATCATAGTCTTCAAGATACATAAAATATCTCTCGTCAAAGCCTTTTAACTGAAGCAGTTTTTCTGTCCTGAAAAACATAAAACAGCCTGATAAAATAGGAACTTCCATTATTTTATCATAACCGCTCCATTTCATTTCATAATCATAATCCAGTTTTTCCTTTATTTTTTTTATCGGTAAAAACCTTCTGAATACAAGGTTTACGGGAGTAGGTATAAGTTTACATAAATACTGCAGTTCTCCGTCAGGATATATTACTTTCGGCATAATCTGTCCTGTTTCGGGATTATTTTCCATATAATCAAATAGCTTTTCCAATGTTCCTTTTTCAAAATAAATATCAGGATTTAATATTAAATGATATTTGGAAATCATTTTTCCCTTTCGGCTCTCTGCCGATTTTTCAGGGTTGTCTGTCAACTTTTCTATTATTTTGTTATGACCCCAACCGTAGCCGCCATTGTTGTTATTGAATATATATTCGACTTTATCTTTTATATTTTTAAGTCCGTAGTCTTTTTCACATTCTTTCAGAAAATCTTCCAACTCTTGCAAAAACTTATCAGTCGGAGAGTTATCCGAAATACGGAGTTTTACGTTTAAATCCGTATTCAAAAATGAACTTACAGCTTTTTTCAAGTCTTCTCTTTTTGTATTATAAACTACTATTCCCGCAGTTATATCATACATATTTTCTCCTTTTTACCGATTACTTAAATTTATTATTACTATTATACCATATTTAAGAGTTTATTCATATCTGTTGAAAAAAATTAAAAAAATTGCTATAATAAAAAATATTACTTTTTTGGTAATATTTTTAAAAGGGCGGTGGAAAACTATAAAAATAGAATATAAAAATAAAAAGCTTAAAAAAATTTGTGAAGACTTTAAACAAGCTAAAAAGATTCTTCCTTTAAAAGTAGCAGAAGAATTACATTCTTTAATTAACTTATTTAATTCTTCGGAAACATTAGATGATATTAATATTCTGAAAATATATAATCTTCATTCTTTAAAAGGAAAAAGAGAAAGTGAGTATTCCTTATACTTAGGAAAAACTTCAGGATTCAGACTTATAATTCTTCCGTTAGACGATAATCAAAATAAATGAAATACAAAAGATATCAATATCATTTATAAAGAAACAAGAATAATTTTAATATTGGAGGTGTCAAATCATTATGAATAAAATTATTTATAAAGATATTATTACTTTTCATCCCGGATACTATATAAAAAAATTAATTGAAGAAACGGGAATGACACAGGATGAACTGAGTAAACGCTTAGATACTTCAGGAAAATATGTAAGTACTCTTATCAACGGTAAAATTGATTTGACTGATGAAATGGCATCAAAACTGTCGACTGTTTTCGGAACTTCAATTTCATTATGGCTTAATCTCAATAAAACTTTTATTGAAAAAAAAATAGAAATCAGCGAACTTATTCGGAACGATGAAGAAACAAAACTTCTAAAGAATCTTGATTATAATTTTTGGGTTAAATTAAATTTAATTCAACCTGTCAAAAAAGAAATTGAAAAAGTCAGAGAATTACAAAAATATTTTAAAATTTCTTCTCTTTCAGTATTAAAAAGAAGAGATTTTTTAGTGAGATACCGAACAGAAATTTCCAAAATTAGAGAAATAAATGTCATAAATTCAAATGCATGGGCTCAAACTGCTATTAACCTGGGAAATAATATTCAAGTAGAAAAATTTAATGAAAAAAAACTCAGAAATTATTTTTCAGATATAAAAAAAATGACTTTACAATCTCCTGAAGTATTTTCTCCTTTTTTAAAGAAAATATTTTCTGAATGCGGCATTGCTTTAGTTTTTCTTCCTGACTTAAAAAACTGTGAAATCAGCGGAATTATAAAATGGCAAAATAAAGATAAAGTTATTTTGGTTATTAATGATAAAAGAAAATATTCTGATACTTTCTGGTTTTCTTTATTTCAGGAATTAGATAACGTTATCAAAAAAAGAATTGCTTCTATTATTATAAATCATAAAAATGATGAACCCAAAATTCTGGAAAAGAAATCAAATTTGTTTTCAAAAAATTTATTAATTCCTGAAGAAAAATATAACAACTTTATAAGTAATAAAAGATTTGACGAAATTTCGATTATCAAATTTTCAAAAGACCTTGAAATTCATCCGGGGATAATCATTACAATTCTTCAAAAAGAAGGATTTATGCCTTATAAGACTAATTTGAACTCGTTAAAACAGAAATATGTTTTTAATTGATATTTTTGATATAAGAATACTGTAAAATAAATTTCCCTCCTCGTTTATTTTTTAACACAAATGAGGGAAATTTACGGTATTTTTCGGAACTTATTTTTCATCACTCGTTTTATTGATTTTCTTCCTATCCATATATTCAACATTCAAATAAATAATATCGTTCAAAGTTACACTCAATATCTTAAATACCGTTTGAAATATTATTAATGCAAAAGTTCCCGATAAAATTAATATTTTATTTTCTACTGATGCTTTCAGTAAAAAATCAAGCCATAAATATATTTGCCAAAAAAGCATCTCCAATAAAAACAAAGGAAAAAACATTCTCATTTTGTTTCCATTACCTAAATAAAAACTGTATTCCAAAGTGTCTTTTAAGCCTATATTTCTTGAAATATATAAAACTTTAAAATATAAAAATGAAAAGTAAATAACTATGTACATTATCCCTGCCAAAAACAAAACAGTGCTTGGAATTTTATTTTTGAGATAATTATTTACAAATAAATATATTGTACTTACTTCACCTATTCCCCAGATGACAGCTCTGAAAAATCCTTTTTTTATTTCCGAATTTTCTTTTCCTTCTATTTTATAAATAACTTTTCTATAAAATAACATACAAGAAATACTTAAAATTAAAGTTGAAAATATTGATTTTATCCATTCCAGATTTTTAAGCCCTGCGGGCAAGATAAATATATCATCAATTGAAACTGCAAATATCAATACAAAAATCCATATCTTATTTTCTCTAAATATTTTCCCGGTTAATTTAAAAGCCAATTTGTAATATTCCTGTATACCCAAGTACCTATTTCCAAGTATTTCCTTTAAATTTTTCATAAACTTTTCTCCTGTTAAATTTTATATAACTATTTTTATCATATCGGATAATAATATTCAAGTAGAGAATTTAATATTATTTCAAAAAATCTGTATTTTAAGAATTGACAATATGATATGATTATATTTGCAAAAAAATTGCAGTAATTATACTTAAAACATTTATCCTTCTAATTACTGCAACATTTTCTATTTTTGATCATTTAACTAATATCATCTTCTTTATATAAATATTCAACATTTATCAGTTATTACTACCGTAATAATTCCAAACAACAATCTTATTAAAAATATAGGTACAAACATTCTTATTTTGTTACCTTTTGACAAACGAAAATTATAATTTATTGCTTCTTCAAAGCCTGTATTTCTTGAAATATATAGCGGTTTAAAATACAAGAATCCAAATATAAAAAATAAAGCTGCAATCATTAAAAACAGAGAAATTATGCCTCCATTTCCTCCATTTTTTATTATAGCTTATTTTTATCATGTTCTGTATTAATATTCAAGTATAAACTTTATATGTTTTTTACAACTCAATATAAAAAGGAGCTATTTTAAACGATCAGAAATGATTTATTCAAAAATAACTCCTCTATTTTCTATATTAACTAAACTATTTCCCAATTTTTAGAAAACATTTCAACATAATTAGGAATCCAAGGTACTCTGCCGAATCTGCTTTCTACGTATAAATAAGGATGTGTGTTACATAATGTTCCATCAAGATTTTGAACTCTTACTCTGACATCGTTGTTCCATTTAGGCAATCTCATTGCCTTACCTCCATCTTCTCTTATTGCAGTAAATGCTTCCGAAAAAGTCATAAACATCAGCTCCTTTGAATTTTATAATCAAATTATTTAAAAACTTGTTTGTTTGCAAAATCGATTTTGATGTTATAGAAAATGAAACTATCTTTTTACATTATAATTATAATACGAAAAATTCAAAAAGCAATACTTGAAAATCAATTATTTTTATAATAAAAACACCATTTAAAGTATCAAATACCGTAAATAGTGCTTTTGTAAAATTTTTATTCAAAATAATTTTTTTCAGGTTGAAAATTTTGTTGTTTTTGATCCTTTTCAGAAATTGTCAGTTCTTCGGGATTTATTCCGAACTCTTCAAATTTCCAGTCTATATTCAATGTCTTGTCATTCCACAAAATACCGCTGTCATATTCAGGTGCGTATAAATCAGTACATCTATATACAAATTCCGTATCTTCATCCAAAGTCAAAAATCCGTGAGCAAATCTTTCAGGAACATAAAACATAAGTTTATTTTCTTCGGAAAGTTCAACTCCGTACCATTGCCCGTAGGTCTCGCTTTCTTTTCTTAAATCTACTGCAACATCAAAAACACGCCCTTTTATCACTCTTACCAGTTTTCCCTGTGTATGTTTTGTCTGAAAATGCAATCCCCTCAAAACCCCTTTTTTTGACTTGGAATGATTATCCTGAACAAAATTCATAGTAAGTCCCAATTCTTCAAAAGATTTTTGATTATAGGTTTCCATAAAAAATCCTCTCGAATCTCCGAATACTTTCGGCTCTATTATTACCAAATCTTTTATCGGAGTATTTTTTATTGTAAAATTATTCATAGTTATTCTCCTTCACTGCAAATTATCTTTATTCCAACTTTTTTCCTATTTTCCGCCGTACATTTTATTATAATATTTCTGATAATCTCCCGACACAACTTCATTTACCCAATTTTGATTTTCCAAATACCATTTTACTGTTTTTCTTATTCCTGTTTCAAAATCGGTTTCCGGGTACCACCCTAGATCTTTAGCTATTTTAGAAGGATCTATAGCATATCTCATATCATGACCCAGTCTGTCCTGAACATAAGTAATCAAGTCATAATTTATATTGTTTATATCTGTTTTCAATACTTTTTCATACTCTTCATTGTTTTCAATTTCTTCTTTTAATATGTCTATTACCAATTTTACAATATTTATATTTTTTTCTTCGTTAAATCCGCCGATATTATAAATTTCTCCTACTTTTCCTTCTCTTAAAACAAGGTCTATACCTTTACAATGATCTTCCACATAAAGCCAATCCCTTACATTATCTCCTTTTCCGTATACAGGTAGTTTTTTCCCTTCAAGAACGTTTTTTATCATTAACGGAATGAGCTTTTCCGGAAAATGATAAGGCCCGTAATTATTTGAGCATCTTGTTATATTTATAGGCATTTTATATGTTTCTCCGTATGCTATAACAATATGATCGGCTCCTGCTTTTGAGGCGGAATAAGGACTTCTCGGATCAAGAGGTGTTTTTTCGGTAAAAAATTTATCCCCGTATGTTTTTAAATTTGTTCTGTTCTTTACAACTTTTTTTACATCTTCATCTTCGATTACCAAGTCTACAGCATCATCATAATCTTTCGGCAGACTTCCGTATACTTCATCTGTTGCAACCTGTAAATATTTTACATCGTCTTTGTATACAGGATATCCGTTTTCATCTTTTCCTACAGTCCATGCTTTTTTAGCATTCTCAAGTAAATTCTGTGCTCCCAGAATATTTGTTTCAAGGAATATTTGAGGATCCTCAATAGATCTGTCCACATGAGACTCTGCTGCAAAATTCACTACATAGTCTACATTATTTTCAGCAAAAACTCTTTCTATTTCTTTTCTGTCTCTAATGTCCACTTTTTCAAATTTTACACGCTTATCTTCCAACTCTTCCTTTATCGTTCCCAAATTTCCCGCATAAGTCAAAGAATCTACAACTATTACTTTTATATCTTCTTTTCCTTCATATTTTTTCAAAATATACTTCAAATAATTTGCTCCGATAAATCCTGCAGCTCCTGTTACCAAGTATGTTTTCATTTAAGAATCCTCCTGTCAGTTTACTTATAAAAACCTCACATCTTAATATCTGTGAGGTTTTATTCTAGTAAATTATCATTTTTTTATAATTTCAAAATTTTCAAAAATTCTTCCATTGTATTTTCAAGTTTTTCTTTTACTTTTTCATCGCAATCGGCATTTACACTGAAATAAAATTTAATCTTAGGCTCTGTTCCCGAAGGTCTTGCAGTGATATATGTATTGTCTTCCAACACAAACTGCAATACATTTTCTTTCGGAAGTTTGATTTCTTTTTCTTCTCCCGTTTCCAAATTATACTCTTTATGCGAATCGAAATCTCTTTTGATTTTTATTTTCTTTCCTATCAACGTATCTTTTATGTTTTCTCTTAAATCCGACATTAGTGCCGTCATTTTTTCTATTCCGTCTTTTCCTTTTAATGTTACTGATTTTATTCCTTCAAGATAATATCCGAATTCTTTGTACAATTTTTGTAATTCTTTATATATCGAACTTCCAATCGAATTATAATATGCAGCCATTTCAGCTATTACCATTGATGTTACCAACGCATCTTTATCTCTGGCATGAGCTCCTATTAAATATCCGTAACTTTCCTCAAATCCGAATAAATAGCTTCCGTCAAGCTTTCCTGTTTCAAATTCTCTTATTTTTTCCCCTATGTATTTAAATCCTGTCAATGTTTTCATAACACCTACATTTTTCGCAGGTGCCACAACATCTATCATAGGTGTCGACACTATTGTAGTTATCACTTTTGCATTTGCAGGAATATCTTTTTTATTATTTAACAAATATTGAAGTAATAACAGTCCCATTTGGTTTCCATTAGGATAATACCAGTTATCGCTGTCGTCTTTTACCGCTATCCCTATTCTGTCGGCATCAGGATCATTAGCCATTACAAGTTTTGCTCCTATTTCATCGGCTAATTTTACTCCAAGTTTAAATGCTGCCACTTCTTCAGGATTGGCATATACTACTGTAGGAAAATTCCCGTCAGGCTCTATCTGCTCTTTTACTACTTCAAAACTGTACCCGAAATCGGACAATATTCTTTTCATCGGTCTTCCGCCTGTACCATGCAAAGGCGTATAAACTATTTTAAAGTTTTCTTTTCCCGGAATATTCGTTTTTAAAGTCTGTTTTTTTATTTCAGAAAGGTAATCATCATCTATTTTCCCGTCAAGTTCTATTATAAGTCCTTTTTCCCGTGCTTCTTTTTCACACATGACTTTTATTTCTTCCAAAGTTTTAATTTTATTTACTTCTTCTAATATTCCTGTTACTTCAGGTGCTACGATTTGACCTCCATCACTCCAGTAAACTTTATATCCATTGTATTCAGGAGGATTATGACTCGCAGTAACTACTATTCCTGCAAGGCAGCCTTTATATCTGACACCGAAAGACAATTCCGGAGTGGAACGTAAATCGGAATAAATATACGCTTTTATACCGTTTGCAGCCATTACTCTTGCAGTATTTAAAGCATATTCTCTCGAACCTATTCTACAGTCGTGAGCTATTATTATACCTTTTTCCCTAGCTTCTTTTTCATTATATTTAAGCATGTAATTTGCAAGCCCCTGAGTCGCTTTTCTTATAACATATTTGTTGATTCTGTTTGTTCCTATTCCCCTTACTCCTCTTATTCCCCCCGTACCGAAACTCAAATCCTTAAAGAATCTGTCTTCTATTTCTTTAGGATTGTCCTTTAAACTTCTTAATTCCTCTTTGTCTTTCTCATCAACAGAATCTGAATTTAACCAGTATTCGTATTTTTCCATAAATTCCATAAAATTTGTCTCCTTTAATTTTTTTTATATACTCTTACATAATCTACTTTCATTTCTGTAGGAAATTTTATATTCCCGTCTTCTCCTGTTTTTTCCTGTAAAGCAACATTAATCATTAAAAAATGGGGTTCAACAAAAGGATTATCTGTATATTTTTCTATTTTTTTGAAAGTAACTTTTTTATACATTCTATTATTAAAAAACCATTTTATCTCTTTCTCATTCCATTCTACAGCGTAATCATTAAATTTTGTCAAATCTTCAGACTTTCTTATTCTCAAATTACTTCCTGTAAAAGACTGATAAGTATTATCAGATTTTAAAGCATGAGCAGTTCCTGTAACTCTTCTCAGATTATCTCCATATATTTCAAAAATATCAATTTCTCCATTTGCGAGTTTTCCCGACTCAGGAGAAAAATTTTCAGGCCATGTCCAAAATGCAGGCCAAACTCCTACACCTTCAGGCATAGCAGCTCTCATTTCTATTCTTCCCTCATTTATTGTAAATAATCCTTTTGTATGTATCGCACCGGAACTGTATAATATTTTTCTATCTTTTCCGTCTATTTTTACAAACTTATTTTCTTCTTTTTTTACTGTTATTACCAAATTTCCGTTTTCTACTTTTACATTATCTCTCAAATAATATTGTTTTGCTTTAAATCCATACTGATCTACCAAATTTCCGTTTTCATCCAAATAATTTCCTGAATTCCAGGGATTATTGTTTTCCCAATAATTCCATTTTGTTCTGTCAAGCTGATTCGTATTAAATTCATCGCTCCATACTAATTTCCATTCAGATTCTTTTTTCTTTTTTCCAATTTTTCCCTGTATTTTATTCATTTCTTCTATTTTCTGTTCTTCAGGATTAATACCTGTATTTTCTGTCACTTTTACTCTATTATCAGGACCTGTTGTCTGCTGCTCTTTCACAAACTTAGTATTCGTTTTATTAGCTGAAAATCCAAGGTTTCCTATTAATGATACAAGTGTAATAAACATTAATATTTTTTTCATCTTATCTTCCTTTCTTTTTTATAGTCTTTCCCACTTTTTACTATTTTGATTGTATCTTTTTATTACTTTAGCAGGATTCCCCACTGCTATACAATTTTCAGGAATATCTTTAGTTACTATAGAGTTTGCACCTATGACAGAATTTCTTCCTATTTCTATTCCCGGTAAAATTGTACAATTCTCTCCAATCCATACGTTTTTTCTTATTTTTACAGATTTTGTAGAAATTATTCTTTCTTTTGCTCTTTCTTCCGGATCGGTTTGATTTTTTCCAGAATAATTTCCATGATTTATATCAGAAATATATACTTTACTTGCTATAAGGACATCATCTTCTATTATCAGCATTTCCGCACAAGCTAAATGAACATAATCGTTAATTTGAACATTATTTCCTATCCTCATTTCAGGAATATAATCAAAAAATTTATACGCTTCTATTCTGCAGCCTACTCCTGTCGTAAAATTCTTACCATATCTTATATATCTCTTTCCTCTTACATCAAATGGAAATCTTATTAATCTTGCTTTAGGAAAAAATATTTTTGTTTTTATAAAATTTTTTCCTAATTTTACTAATTCATAAAAAGATCTGTCCATTATAATTCTCCCTTTTCTTTCATTTCTTGCAAAAATCTATCTATTGCATTTTGCCAAACAGGTATTCTTTCTCCTAAAAGCTTTTCTATTTTTTCAGAAGACAATTTGGAATATTCAGGTCTTTTAGCAAACAAATCGAAATCTTTTGTCTTTCCTTTTTTAAGAACTCCTCCCCATCCAATCTTGTTTAAAATATATTTTGCCTGTTCATATTTACTTGCTTCTCCATTATTTGAAATATGATATATGTCAAATTTTTCTGTTTGTATTAATTTCCATGAAAGAAAAGCAAGATCTTTGGAATATGTAGGTGAAGAAATCTGATCATCTACTATTTTTAATATATTTTTTGTTTTACTCCAATTTATTACTTGTTTGCAAAAATTGTTGTTCCCTACTCCGAAGAGCCATGAAGTCCTTATTATAAACGACTTATTATAAGTTGTTATAACCTCCTTTTCGCCTTGTAATTTTGTTTTTCCGTATTCAGACAAAGGAGCAGGAATATCCTCTTCATTATATGGTATTTTTTGCTTTCCGTCAAATACAAAATCTGTAGAATAAGTAACAAAAACTGCATTCAACTTTTTAGAAATTTCAGCTAAATTTTTAGGTGCTTCTATATTTAACAAATTTACCTTTTTATCTTTTTCAGCTTTATCTACATTATTATAAGCTGCACAATTTATAATATGAGAAAAATTTTTATTTTTTAAGAAAAATTTATTTAATTGCTCTGTATTTGTTATATCCAATTCTTTATAATCTGTTGCTATATAATTTATTCCGAGACCGTCAAATAACTTTTTAAAATCATATCCTAATTGACCGTCAGCTCCTGTTATTAATATTTTCAACATTTTATCTTACCGTTAATATCACAATCTATATTTCATCATATATTTTTTCCAGTTGTTTTGCCGATTCTTTCCATTGATATTTTTTAGATTGTTCAATTCCTTTTTTTATCATATTATTTCTGAAATTACTGTCAAAAATGACTTTTTCATATCCTTTTAAAATTTCTTCTTCTTCCAACGGATTAACTAAAATACATGCATCTCCCGCCACTTCAGGTAAAGATGAAATGTTTGAAGTAATCACAGGCACTCCTGCTGCCATAGCTTCCAGAACGGGCATACCGAATCCTTCGTATAAAGAAGGAAAAACAAATATTTTAGCCATTTTGTATATAGCTTTTTTATCTTTTTCTTCTATATAATCAGTAAAAATTATGTCCGTCGGGCTTGATTTGATCAGATTCATTATATTTTCATATTTCCATCCTTTTCGCCCTGACAATACGAGTTTTAAATCATCATTGTTTTTCTTCTTATATTTAAGGAAAGAATTTATTATTCTTTCTATATTTTTTCTGGGTTCTATCGTTCCTAAATAAAGAATATAATTTTTCGGTAAACTGTATTTTTTTCTGACTATTTCCAATTCTCTTTCTTCACATTTCTTAAAATAATTTTCTATATCTATTCCGGGATAAACTATTTTTATCTTATTTTCATTTATATTGAGATTTTTAATTATATCTTCTTTAGCACTTTCGGAAATAGTTATAATCAAATCCGATTTCTCGGCACCATATCTGTATTCTTCTATCTTTTTCATATCTCCCATAGTTTCGGGAGCTGTTATGAATACTGTATCATAAATCGTATTAATCACTTTTCCTTTTATATTTTTAGGAATGGTAAAATTAAAAAAATGATATATGTTGGATTTTGTTCCTAAAATCAAATTATGACTTATATTCATTTTTTTTGTTAAAAAATTATACATAGTATATGTTAAAAATCTATTTTGCCTTATTCTTAAATCATAATTTATTTGACTTTTTATATTATGTCTACCCATAAAATTAATAAATTCAGCTATATATTCATTTTTATCGGACTTACTTAATTCTTTAACTATATTATAGATGTACCAGCCTATTCCTGTTTTTTCCCCTATTGCCCATTGTAATTCCAAAGATATTTTTTTCATTCCCGACCTCGTTTTATTTATATAGTAATTCTTTGTATTTTTCCAATATTTTTTTATAAGAAAATTTTTTATTATAATATTCTTTAAAATCAGTTATATTCTCCTTTTTACTCAAATATTTCTCTATCTTCATTTCCAAATCTTTTAAATTATTCTCTACTAAAAAATCTTTGTTAATTATAATTTCAGGAACAGCACAAATATTTGAAGCAAACACAGGCTTATTATATAAATATCCCTCTATTATCGGAAGTCCGAAACCCTCTCCATATTTTGCCGTTACTACTACTATATCACAATCAAAATAGTATTTTCCGACTTCTTCATCGGAAATATAACCTAACAGCTCAATATTACTCAATTTTTTATCATTTATTATTTTTTTATATTTATTCAGTAAAGGTCCTTTTCCCGCTATCTTTATATCATAATCCTGTTTTTTCTCTGCCAATTCGATTAACAAATCTATATTTGCTCTTTCTTCCATACTTCTTACCGTAAATATTTTTAATTTATCCGTTTCCTGTTTCTTCTTACCGTAATTAATTTTTACTTCTTCAAGCGGTGTTGTATTGTATATTATTCGGGATTTATTCCCTTGATACAAAGATTGTTCTTTTGAAAACTCGGAAATAAAATGCACTAATCGAGTTTTTTTATACACTCTCTTTTCTATAAATTTAAAAATATTTTTAAATTTATGATTTACCTGCTTTGACAAATAATAAAGACCGTCATGTACTGTAAAAATATCCGTTTTTTTTAATAAAAAGAAACTCATTAAATAATTATGGGAATGAATTATTGTCATTTCCTTTTTAGATATTTCTTTTATTTTTTTATTCATCTTTAAAAATCTGAATAAATTATGTTTTATAGAAATACAGTTTATATCTTCCCACATAAATCTTTCATCTTTTTCTCCAAAAAAAATATAATATTTTTTTGTATTTTTCTCCAAAGAACGGGATTGAAATAAAATAACATTTTCAACCCCTCTTTTATGAATCATCGGATTATTAAACCCTAAATATATAATTGATTTATTTTGATTTTCCATTTATGCCTTATGCCTCTCACAAAATTTTTCCAAATTAGATATATTATACCATATCTTAATTTATTTTTCCTGTAAAAGTATTTTAAACAGCTCATCCCAATTTCTGCAATATGGATTTTCTATATTTCCCGCAATATTACCATCATATTTTATATTTTTCTTAAAAATCATTATTTTCATTTTTTCGGATAATTCTTCTGCAGAATCGGGATTAAAAAACAAAACTTTTTCATAAGTTCCCAATGTTTCATGTGCGTATTTTAAATCCGAAAGTATTATAGGTTTATTAAACTCTTTTGTTTCAGTTATCGGCAATCCCCATGTTTCAAGTTTAGAGGGAAAAATTATATTTTCAACTTTATTATAATATTTCATCAACTCTTGGCGATTTAGTAATCCTGTAAATTTTATACATTCAGAAGTTTTATATTTATTATATAATTCTTCTGAATATTTATTTTCTTTTCCGTTTATTGTCAAATATACTTTAAAATTTTTTATTTCCTGCTCTTCAAGATTTTTAACTGCTTCACATATAACTTCAAAATTTTTGAAAATTCTGGGAAAAGCAGGATATAAAAAACTGTTTTCTTCCTGAACCGTTTCTCTATCTACTTCTAAATCGTTTATATTTACATTGGGATGAGCTACAATTATATTATTTATTTTAAAAATTTTTTCAAATTCTTTTCTCATCCAATTCTGCTGTACTATAACAAAATCATTTTTCTTAATATTTATCTTATAAATATATTTATAAAGCTTTGAAAAAAGAAACATTTTAAATTCTTTTATTATTTTATTTTTCTTTACTTTATAAAAAATCATAGGATTATGACAATATGTCGCCATTTTTTCAGAAATAACATTCGGTGTCATATCATGTAACGAAAACCATAAATAAGGTTTTATTTTTTTAGAAAGTTTTTTAAAATAGAAATACTCATAATAACATCTTTTCAAATAGCTTTTTTTTGAATCTCTAAATTCAATAAACTCTATATCCGAACTAAATTCGGAAAACAGATTCTTATTATGAACTAATGCTGTTATTTCATATTTCCCGGAAAGATTTTCTTTTATATATTTTAAACATTCTTTATAAATGGTCAACGGACCGCCTTCTGTAAGGTTTATTCCTGAAATTACTATTTTTTTCATATTTTCTCCAAAGATTTCAGTTTTTTACTTAAATTCATATTTATTAAAGATTTCTTTAAATTTTTCAAGAATAATATAAAAATTTGTACTGTTAGTTCTGTTATTGATTTTTTCTTTTGCTGCTAAATATCTTTCGTGTACTTTTTTAGACTGTTTTATAGCTGTTTCTTTTTGTTCATCGAAAAACTTTATACCTCTCTTCTTTTCATATTTCTTATTTAATTGTTTAGTGAGAAGTTTTTCATAATTTTTTTGACTGCATTCTCCTATTTTTATATCTTTATAATGATATAAAAGCCATACTTCAAAAGAACAATTAGAATATACCAACTTATAATTATTCTTTTTACCATTGCTGATAAATCTCATCTAAATCATTTTTATCTTTATCTAAAACACACCATATTTCTATATTTCCATTTCTTATAATTTTCTTTTGTTTTCCTATTTCTTTTTTATTTTTTAAAACTGAAAATAAATAAAAGGATTAAAACTTGAACCGGCAATAAACATTAGAGATATTAAAAATAATAAAATATACACTATACTTTCAAATATTTCATATTTCACATTATCTACTTTTTTAATCATTCTTTCTTTTAAATAAGGAAAAATTGGAGTAGATAAAATAATAGCACAAAACCCTATAAAAAGTTTCCAGTTTTCGAGTTCCAAAAAGAAATATTCCAAATGATCAAAATTGATAAAAAATAATCTTTTTATATAGATTAAAGCTTTTAAAAAATTTTCAGATCTGAAAAAGACCCAACCTATAGCTACTACAGTTAATGTATAAAAATGTTGGAAAAAGCGAGGTATTTTTTCTAATATTTTATTTAATCCCAACCTTTCCAAAATTAAAAAAAATCCATGAAACAATCCCCAAAATACGAAATTCCATGCTGCTCCATGCCATAAACCTGTTAGAAAAAATACAATTATAAGATTAATATAGGTTCTTTTTTTTCCACGATAACTTCCTCCTAAAGGTATGTAAAGATAATCTTTAAACCATGTAGATAATGATATATGCCATCTTCTCCAGAATTCCTGAACATTTTTTGAAATATAAGGATAATTAAAATTCTCCAAAAAATTAAATCCGAAAATCTTTCCTAATCCTATAGCCATATCTGAATACGCAGAAAAATCAAAAAATATTTGCATAGTATATCCGAAGATACCTAACCATGCAAGAGGTGTACTCATGTTTTCCCAAGATGTATTAAACACTGTATCTGCCCAAATACCCATAGTATTTGCTATCAGCATTTTTTTAAAAAGCCCTGAAATAAACCTTTTAATTCCGTAATTTATCATTTCAAAATCAATTTTTCTATTATTAATTTCATTTTCCACATCAATATATCTTACAATCGGCCCTGCAATCAATTGCGGAAAAAGAAAAATATACAATCCTAAATTTATAAACTTTTTTTGTACTTTTATTTCTTTTCTGTATAAATCAATAACATAGGTCATTATCTGAAAAGTAAAAAAAGAAATCCCTATAGGTAAAGTGATTTTAGGAATATTCATAACAAAATCGGAGTTAAATATTCTTACAATTCTTTGGATATTATATAAGAAAAAGAAAGTATATTTAAAAAACATTAATATTCCTAAATTCCAAATTATTGAAATAATTAAAATTAACTTTTTATTATTTGACTTTTCCATCCATATTCCAAATAAAAAATTGATGTATGAAGAAAATAGAAACAACAGAGAATATGCTAATCCACCCCAAGAATAAAATATAAATGACATTAGAAACAGCCATACATTTTTAAGTTTAGGATGCATAAAATAATAACCTAAAATTGTTAAAGGTAGAAATAAAAATAAAAATACCGGTGATACAAAAACCATAAAAATTATAAACCTTTCTATTTTAATTTTATTTTTGAATTTTTTTTAAATAATTTACAAAATTTTCTACAAATTCTAAATGAGATTTCGGTAAAGCTGCACTTGTATGTTCAATCAATAAAATATCATATTCATTAAGCATTTCTATATAGCTATTGTCATCAAATCCTTTATTATCTATATTAGTAGAAATTTCACCTTCTTTTTCATAAGACAATGTCAAAGAATATTGATTATAATCATATTTTTTGAATTTTTTAAACGGCATATCTATAACAAAAAAATTTTGTATTGATATCATAAAACTTGTAGATATAGCAAAAACTTTTGCAGTTCTGTTACTTTTATCAATTATTAAATCAATATTATAGTACTCTTCATCAAAAGGAGTTGCAAAGTAAACATTCATTAAGTCCCTGGCATCATGATCACCTTCAAATGCAGGTTCTTTTTGAATTTTTATATCAGAAAGTTTTACTTTTGGTAATTCTAACCCGTTGTTTCTAAGTAATTTCACCATTTCAATAATTGTGTTTGAACTTCCTATTTTATTCCAGTGAACACCTGTATTCGGAAATGTTTTTATTCCCTGTTTTTTAAGATTTTTCATAATTTCGGTAGCATCTATATTTAAAATCTTGTTTTTATTTAAGTATGTCCCTAATTTTTTTCTAAGAACGGATTTCTGATCTTTTGTCATAATAGAGTTTATTACTTTAAATCTTAAAGGTAATTTTTCATCATATACTTCTGATTTATTGGGTGTTATCAAATAAATCAATCTTTTATTATGAGATTTTAGATAGTTATCTATATATTTTATATTATCTAAATAATTATCTATCTCTTCATCATTTGCTTCATACATAATTTCCCATTGTAAGTCTTTATAAATCGGTTCCTCTTTTTTACTAAGATCGTACATTAGATACCTTCTTGTCCATGTTTCTAAATATAAACTGTTACTTTAACCTTTTTCAATATTATTTAAAGTACCGAAATTATATAAAATTTGATTCATTCCTTTTATTAAAAAAGTTCTTATCGGAAATGTATCTTTAAAATAATTATCATATTTTTGTTGATATTTTCCTGATAAAATATTATTAAAATTAATTTCAGGTTTTTCAATATGTTCTGTGTTTCCAATAATTTTTGTTTGCAGATTAATTTTAAATATAAACAATATTGTAATAATTCCTATCATTGTACCGAATATAAAAATAAAAAACTTTCTTATTGTTTTGACTTTCATATAAATAGTATTTGTAATAAATTACAACTCTCCTTCTATTAAACTCTATCTTAAATTTTACAGAATAATTAAAATCGGATTTATAAAAATTTTTCTCTCATATATAATTCATCAAATGAAATATCTTCCATTTGCTTAATTGTATTTCTGTCATCAATTATTTTATGACTTTTTCCGTTTAATAATAAGACTCGTGTAGCATATTTACTTACTGTACCTAAATCGTGTGTTATAAGTATTATAGTTTTTTTCTTTTCGATAAGGTTTTGAAAAGAATCAAAACATTTTTTTTGGAAATTGGCATCTCCCACTGCCAGTATTTCATCAAAAATATAAATGTCCCCATTAGCGTACATCCCTATAGAAAAAGCAAGTCTCATTAACATTCCGGATGAATAAAATTTTAAAGGAGTTTCGATAAAATCTTCAACTTCTGCAAAAGAAAAAATTTCCGGTATTTTTTCTTTTATATATTTCTTTTTCATACCTAATAATACTCCATTTAATAAAGCATTATCATAACCGCTTAACTCACTGTTAAATGCTACACCAAGTTCCAAAAAGGGAATAATTCTCCCGTCAGTTGTAATTTTTCCCTTTGTAGGGGAAGTTGTGCCGGCAATCATTTTAGCTAAAGTTGACTTTCCTGCCCCATTTCTTCCGACAATACACAATATTTCTCCGGCTTCTATTCTCATACTTAGATTTTCCACTGCAATTAATTCTTCTATTTTTTTATTTTCTTCTTTATATTTTTTGTAATTTAATACAAAACTTTTTAAAGAGTTAAAAGGAACAACATATTTTTTATATCTTTTAGTTACATTATTTATTTCAATCATAAGTAATCAGCCACCTTTGTCCCTAATTTTCTTTTTACAATCATTGAAATTACAGTCCACAATATCACAGATAAAATAAAAGAAGTTAAATGAGCTGTAGATTCCCAAGATCCGTTAACACCGAAGAAAGCAGCTTTTATCTCTTCAATAGGATACGCCAACGGATTCAAAAAATAATATATTTTCAAATATTCTTGCGGAATAGCTATTGTATAAATTATCGGAGTAAGAAAAACACCATATGTCAATATAATATCCCATATATTCTGTAAATCTCTGAACAAGACATTTACAGTAGCTAAAAGAATATTTATTGAAATTATAAAAATACCATATAAAATCAAAAAAAACAAAAATCTAAAAATATCACTAAAAGAATTTATAAGTATCTTTTTTTGAATAAAAAAAACAATAAGAAATATTATCATTGTTAAAAAAAAGTTCATTAATGCCGTTAAATACGAAGCTACAGGCAATATTTCTTTATCTATTTTTATCTTTGTAACAATTGATTTTTTACCGATATATGAATTTAAACCATTTCCCGTTGCTTCAACAAAAAAATTCCACAACAAAACTCCTAAAAACAATCTTAACGGATAATCTTCTGAAACATCTATCTTTAAAAAAACTTTAAAAACTGTATAATATGCAAAAAATTGTAATAACGGTTTTAAAAATGACCATAAAAAACCTATTTTACTATTTTGATATCTTGTTTTCAAATCCATTTGAGATATTACAAATAATATTTCTTTGTTTTTAAACATTTCTTATTCTCCTTCGAAAATTTTTACATGTAATTTTATATTATTTTCAAGATTGTAAATTTTCAAGCATTCATCTATTTTTGAAGTATAGTCCTCTTTATAGTTTCTTATTTTTCCTGCCAACTCAATATAATTTCCTATATCAAATCTACTGAAAGTATCAGGAAAATATTTATTTAATTCAGTAAATGCTTTATTATTTGAATAAAGTGATTTTATTTTTGTTTCCAGAACTAAAGATGCTATTCCTGAACCGCTTTGATTTACCTCTAAGTAAGGTAATACTGCAAAATCACAACAATATAAAGCATCTAAAAAATCATCATCATTTAAATTACCTAAAAAACGAACTCTGCCCGATAAGGAATTTTCTTTTTTATTTTCTTCAAATTTCATGCTGATGCTATCTTTAAATATTTTTTCTTTTCCCTCTTCCTTTTTTTTCTCATCTATTGTCTCTATAATATGCATAAGTTTTGCTAAATACCCATCACAAGGGCAGTATTCCAATATAGACATAGGATGTTGTGAACCGAATATTAAAAGTTTATAATTATCAGGTAAATAAGGAAGTGCTTTTATTATAGTTTCATGCCCTTTATATTCTGATATATATCCGAATATTCCAATTGTTTTATCATTCTTTTCCAAATCATATTTTTCTTTGAATTTCTCAACTTCACTATCATTTCTTTTTCTTAAACGAGCTTTTTCATCTAAAAACGTCAAAGGAAAATCATATACATTATTAAAATCAAAAAATCTTTCTATATTTTTTTTATCTTTTTTTGTATGAACGATTATATTTGAATTATATTTCTTAGAATGAATTTTTATTAATTTTATCACGTCTTTATATAATTGTTTAAAATATATTTCATTTTTTATTCTTCTCATATTTTCAACAATATTTTTGCTTGAGAACAATATTTTTAAAGTTTTTAAACTGAACATTGCTTTTGGCAAATCAACTCTATGCATAGTTACTATTAAATTATTGGAAGTTTCTATTAATTTTTTGACTCTTCTGCATATATCACCTTTTGTATTTCCGTATAACCCTGCTTCAAACTGTATATTAACATAATCATATTTTTTCAAAGACTCTGCTATCTCATCTATATGTTTATCAGCTATTTTTTTTATATTTGAATTATTACTTGATAAAAGATCTATTTGTAACGGCAAAACATCAACTTCATAATATTTTGAAAACCCTTGTCTCAATACTTCTGTATAGGATGCATTTCCGCATGATTCATTATAACTGCTTATTATTGCTAATTTTTTCATTTATATTTGTATTTTAAAATATATATTAAAATACGACTCCTTTCTCTTTTTATATTTTTATTTTTATTTCAGATATCCCCAGTATATTTTTTAATAATTTATTATCCAATAACGTACAATTAGCTCTTTTTTCTGTAAAAATTTTATTATCACTTTCCATTAAAATCGGCACTATAAGTTTCTTATCACAATTGTACTTCTCAGCAATCATTAAACCTATATCATACTTAGACAAATTTTCATCTCCCGAAACATTAATACATTTCGGCATTTCTGAAGTATATCTCTCCATCAATTTTAATATTAATTCTGTTAATGTATTAAAATCTAATGCTGATTTTAGAGCATCTGAAAACATTTCAATCGATTTTTTATTTGTAATATTATCCACTATTACATCATAAAAATGTTTTTTATTTTTTTCTAAACTTGGACCTATTAAAAAAGGAAATCTTAATACATTATAACCGTAGCCTTTTACAATAGCTTCTGCTACAACTTTATTTTTTCCATAGATATTCACAGGATTTAAAATATCTTCTTCGGAAAATTTTTTATTTTTTTCTCCTGCTCCATAAACCATCTCTGTTGAAGAATAAAAGAAACACTCTACATTTTCTATTGAATTCACAAAAGATGATAACGATGTTACATTTATATTCCATGCTTTTCTCGGATTTTTCTTTACCAAATCGGGAGCATGATAAGCTGCAAGATAAAGTACTTTTACTTTTCCATACTCTTTACATTTTATATTTAATTTTTCTATATCTGATTGTTTTGTTATATCACACTCTAACCACTCAAGACGACTTGTATTCTCTTTTCCTTCTATGTTACAATCAACAGCCAATATTTTTTTATCAGTTTTTTCTATGATATTTTTTATCATATAAGAACCTATAAATCCATTCGCTCCTACAATTAAGTATACATTTTGTTTTTCATTATTCATAAATATCTTTTTCTCCATTTTCTAATTCGACTCCTTTATCATACATTGATACCATAACTGTATCTTCTAAAAAAATAAACCTATGTTTTATAAAAGAATGTATCATAAACATATCACCTTTTTTGAACGTATTTTCTTCTTTTTCTTCCCCTTTTTCTAATAACAATTTTATTTTTCCTTCTATAATATAAAATGCTTCATTACATATTTTGTGATAATGACCTCCCCGTTCAGAGTCTTTTTTTGAATATAATACATTTACTTGTTTCCATCCTTCTCTTACTAACTGTATCAATGCCCCTCCAGAATTTCTAAATTCAAAATCTGGTTTCATCATTTCGACTAACATATTTTCCTCCTACTTTATTAAATAGATTTTATTTTTATTTCTTTTTCCACTAATTTTAAATCATTTTTTACCATTCTTTCAACTAATTCTTCAAAAGAAATTTCTCTTTTCCATCCTAAATTTTCTTCTCCTTTTTTAGGATCTCCTATAAGTATATCTACTTCTGCAGGTCTGAAAAATTCAGGATTTATTTTAATTAATATTTTTCCCGTTTTAGCATCTTTTCCGATTTCATTTTCATTTTTTCCTTCCCAAACTACATCCATGTCAACATGTTTAAATGCTTTTTCAATAAATTCTCTTACTGTTCTTGTTTCATTTGTAGCTATTACATAATCATCCGCTTCATTTTGTTGTAACATTAACCACATAGCTTTTACATAATCTTTTGCATGTCCCCAGTCTCTTTTTGCATCAATATTTCCTAATTCCAATACATCCTGAACCCCTAATTTTATTCTTGCAACTGCATCTGTTATTTTTCTCGTAACAAATTCTTTTCCTCTTCTCTCAGATTCATGATTAAACAAAATTCCTGAACATGCATACATTCCGTAACTTTCTCTATAATTTTTAGTTATCCAGTGTCCGTATAACTTAGCTACTCCGTAAGGACTTCTCGGATAAAAAGGAGTTTCTTCATTTTGAGGTATAGCCTGAACAAGACCGAACATCTCGCTTGTAGATGCCTGATAAAATCTTGCCTCAGGTTTTACTATTTTTATGGCTTCCAGCATATTCAAAGCTCCTATTCCGTCTATATCAGCTGTCGCCGAAGGTTGTTCCCAGGAAGTTCCTACAAATGATTGTGCTGCCAAATTATATACTTCGTCAGCTTGAGATATTTTCATTGCATTTACTAAAGATACCAAATCCGTCATATCGGCATAAATAAATTTTATATCGTCTTTTCTATGTTCTATATTACCAAAAGTCGTTCTGCTTTTTCTTCTGATAAGACCGTATACTTTATATCCTTTTTCCAATAATAGTTCTGCCAAATAAGAGCCGTCCTGTCCTGTTATTCCTGTTATTAAAGCTTTTTTCATTATTAATCCTCCATTTAATTTAATATAAATTTTATAAGTATTCTGTTCTGTTACATATTTTTAAATTGTTTATAACTTCTTTTACTTCCTGAGTGTTATTTTTATTACATATTAAAATTGCATCTTCAGTATCTACAACTATTATATCTTCCAAACCTATTGTCGCTATAAGTTTATCCGTTCCCTGAATAATCGTATTTTTAGTTTTTATACTTATTACATTTCCGCTTATTACATTTCCGTCCTGATTACTTTGATTTATTCTTTCAAGCGATAACCAGCTTCCTACATCATCCCATCCGAAATTTCCCGGTATTACATATATATTTGATGCTTTTTCCATTATTCCGTAATCTATTGATTCTGAAGGAAGTTTAAAAAATTCGGTTTTTAAAACTTCATTATACTCTTCGGTTCCGATTGTACTTTCTATTATTTTAAGACCGTTATATACTTTCGGTAAAAGTTTTTCAAAATTTTTTAAAATAGTGGAAGCTCTCCATATAAACATTCCACTGTTCCATAAATATTGTCCTGAAGTAAGATATTCTTTTGCTTTTTCCAAATTAGGCTTTTCTTCAAATTTTAAAACTTCATAAATATTTTTTATTTTTGGAAGAGACTCTCCTTTTTTAAAATTTATATATCCGTATCCTGTTTCGGGATAATTAGGCGTAATTCCTATTGTTGCAAGATTATCTCCTTCTTCTATAACTTCCAGTGCTGTCTTTAAAGTGTCTATAAAAATTTCATTAAACTTAATCAAATGATCCGACGGCAATACTATCATTTTTGATTCAGGATCTTTTCTTGCTATATGAATTGCTGCAAGACCGATACATGGAGCTGTATTTTTCGATGCAGGTTCTACAATTATATTTTCCTTAGGTATGTCGGGTATATGCTCGCTTACTAAATTTTTATAAAGTTCATTTGTAACCACATATACATTATCCATTTCGACCAAACTTTCTAATCTTTTAACTGTATGCTGTATCATTGATTTTCCGTCATCTGTCAACGATAAAAACTGTTTGGGTAAATTTACTCTGCTTTTAGGCCAAAATCTTTCACCTTTTCCTCCGGCCATTATTACTACTGAAACCATAATTATATTTCTCCTTCAATTTTTTTATTTAATTAATGATTTTAAATACTTTCCATATTCGGTATTTTTCATTATTCCGGCTTTTTCCATTATTTCTCTTTTTTCTATCCAGCCTTTATTATAAGCTATTTCTTCTATACATGCAACATAAAATCCCTGTCTTTTTTGAATTGCTTCAACAAAATTAGCTGCTTCAAGTAAAGCGTCATGAGTTCCTGTATCGAGCCATGCCATACCGCGTCCGAGTTTATTTACCTTTAATGAATTCTCTTTTAAATACATTTTATTTACTGAAGTAATTTCCAGCTCTCCCCGTTTCGACGGCTTTACATTTTTTGCTTTTTTTATTACGGAATTGTCATAAAAATACAATCCCGTTATTGCATAGTCGGACTTAGGATTCTCAGGTTTTTCTTCCAATGAAGTTACATTGTCGTTTTTATCAAATCCCACTACTCCATAAGCTGTCGAATCCTTTACCGGATACCCGAATATCACAGCCCCGTTTTCCAATTTTGCTGTTTCTTCCAATAGTCCTGAAAAGCCATTTCCGTAAAAAAGATTGTCTCCGAGTATGAGAGCAACATTATCACTTCCTATAAATTTTTCTCCTATCAAAAATGCTTCTGCCAGTCCGTTAGGTTCTTCCTGTATTTCATATTCTATCTTTAATCCTAATCCGTCTCCGTTTCCCAACAATTCTTTAAAAATCGGCAAATCTCTGCATGTAGAGATTATAAGAATTTCCCTTATATCTGCAAGCATCAGAACAGATAACGGATAATATATCATGGGTTTATCATATATCGGAAGTATCTGTTTTGAAATAGAAACTGTCAACGGATGAAGTCTTGTACCTCTTCCTCCTGCAAGAATAATTCCTTTCATAAAAATATTCTCCTAAGTTTTAAATATTCACTTTTATTCTATAACAGTTCTCAATATTTGGAGATCTCCTTTTAATGTTACATTCATATGAGGAGGAACAAGTATCGATTCTCCTTTTCTGATTTCCAGTGAGTAATCATCCTGATTTATTGTTCCTTTTCCTTCCAAAATAGAGTAAATAATCATACTTTCATTATTTCTGTCGTCAAAAGTTTTGTTTATTTTGATTTTATCAATAGAATAATATTTTTTTCTTATTAAATTTTTTCTTGTTTCATTTTCTTTGAAGTCAGTATTTACAATATTCACTTTTCTGTCAAAATCGATAGTATCTGCAGACTCTTTAATATGCAGTTTTCTCTTCACACCGTTTTCAATTCTGTCAAAATCATAAATTCTGTAAGTAATATCGGAATTTTCCTGTATTTCAGCAAAAAGCACACTTCCTTTCAGTGAAGCGTGTACCGTTCCCGGCACAATATCAATAAAATCTCCTTTTTTAACAGACTTTTCTTCAAACATTCCTTCAAAATCATTATTTTCGGCTTTTGTTAAAAACTGTTCTTTCGTAATTCCCGGTTTCATTCCCATTATAAGAACGGCATCGTCGCTTGCTTCCATAATATACCATGATTCACTTTTTCCCAATTCATTATGATTTTTCAAAGCCGTTTCATCATCGGGATGAACCTGTATGGACAGTCTGTCATTTACATCAAGATATTTAATAAGTAAAGGAAATCTGTCTTTGTATTCATTGTAAACTTTATTTCCTACAAGTTTTTCTTTATACTCATCGTAAACTTCCTGTAAAGTTTTACCTGCAAGTTCTCCGTTTTCAACGATACTCATTCCGTTGGGATGAGCCGATATTTCCCAGGATTCACCTATTTTCTTATTTTCAGGAAGTTTCATATTCAGTTTTGTCTCAAATTCCCGTCCTCCCCAGACTTTTTCAATAAATACTTTCTTAAATTTTAACGGATACAGCATTTTTCCTCCTAATTAAAGCGTTATATTCTTATTTCCCTTTTCCGAATAATACTATTTTTGCTGTTTTCATAATTGTCAGAACATCCATTATTAAATCCTGATTTTTTAAATAGTATAAATCATATTCGAGTTTTTTCTTTGCATCTTCCGCACTTTCCCCGTAAGGATACATCACCTGTGCCCATCCTGTAATTCCGGGTTTTATCATATGTCTTAAATTATAATAAGGTATTTTTTCATTGTATTCTTCTGCAAGTAAATCCCATTCGGGTCTTGGACCTACAAAACTCATTGTTCCTTTCACAATACAGAACAACTGAGGCAATTCGTCTATTCTTGTCTTTCTTATAAAGTTTCCGAAAGGAGTTACTCTGTCATCATCATCTTTTGTATATTTGGGATATTTTGTACTGTCATGTATTTTCATACTTCTGAATTTGTATATTTTAAATTTTTTCATATTCTGACCTATACGGACCTGTTTAAATATAACGGGACCCGGCGATTCGAGTTTTATTATTATTGCAGTTATAAGTGCTATCGGAGATAATACTATCATTAAAATAAATGCTATTATCAGATCCAGTCCCCTTTTAATGTTTCTCTGGCTTTCATTACTTAATATATCAAAGCCGTTTGATTCCAGAAGCCATTCTTCATCTATCTGATTTATATCTATTTTTTTTTGTATACTCTCGTTAAATTCTTCGTAACTGAGAACTTTCAAACCATTTATTTTCAAATCGAAAATTCTTTTCAGATATTCTTTAAAACTCTCACTTTTTATATCTTTAACTATTACCAGAGCATCTATTTCCTTTTCTTTAATTATTTTTTCCATCTCATCATATCTTCCGACAAGATATTCTGTCGCTTTGTTTTTATTATTTGAAATATATCCTATATATTCATAGTCCGGGCTGTTTATCAAATCTTTCTGAACATTGTTCACTATATGATTGGAGCCGAAAATAAGGACTCTCTGTTTTTTCACATGTTTTAAACATATCTGTCTTCTGAATATTACCTGAAAAATGAAAATTATTGAAAAAATTAAAAATATATCCCAGTCTCTTAAAAAAACAAATATTATAATGGAAAATATAAAATCTATTCCTAAATTTATAAACACGTCTTTATATCTGAATCTTTCAGCATAAAAATCAAGTTGTCCGAATACAAATTCCGTAAAAATGAAAATCATAAACAGGAAATTTGTCAAATATTTTATAGAATAACCGAAGTTATTTAAAAGTATATTGTAAATTATATACAGGACTATTATGTAAATTCCCGATATTTTTGTGTTTTTCTCAATTTTCATAAATTTCCTCTTCTTAAAAATTTATAAAATCTTTTGTTGAATTATATCACTTTTTCTTTATATTTACAACTCGAAGTATTATTTTTTCTTTAAATCTGCTCATTGTACCATTTTCTTTTGCTTTTCAAGCTAATAAATGATACAATACTTTTACAATATAAATTATAAGGAGCGATAATAATGAAAAAATTATATAATACAGGATATTATGTTTGTTTACTTTTTGCACTTTCAGTTTTTTTATCTGTAAAAGCACAAAATGTTTTAGGTATACTGCTTTTGCTCTTGTTTATCATTTCCATGTTTTCAAAAGAAAATAGAGAGAAATTAAAACTTCTGACAGATAAACAGATTATACTCGGTTTAACGGTTTTCATAGTGACCCCTTATATTATTGCTTTAATTGACGGAGGATTGAAAGCAAGAATCGATATGGACGATTATATAAAGTTTATATTATTTCTTCCTTTGGTATTTTTTCTAGACAGCGAAAAGAAATTTTGGAATTTCCTTAAAAGTCTTCTCACAGGCGGAACTCTTTCGTTAATAATTACTTTATTTATTTTTATTAAAAATTATGATGAATGGGCTCATCCTAAAGGTTTTGTTTATCCGAGAGTTTTCTTTGAGCTTGACCCTCAGGATTTTGCAAATATTATGTGCCTTCTTTTATTATTTCTTATTTCATTTTTTCTTTTTTACAAATTTGAAAAAAAAGAAGATAATTTTAAATTCAAGCTGCTTTATTTTTTCATAATAGTTTTAAATGTTTTTATTCTTCTTGTCAATCGTTCAAAAATGGTATATATATGCCTGATTCCTACTGTTATTTATATACTGTATAAGAAAAATAAAAAATATATAGCAGTTTTCTTTATATTCTGTATAGGCGGTTTCTTCTTACTGCCTCACACTATATCCGACAGACTTCAATATATAGTAAAAGTTCAAAAAGATCCTTCAAGTAATCTAAGACTTATTTTCTGGGACGGAGCAGTATCTTCCATTAAAGAAAGCCCTTTAATCGGAATGAAATCCGAACAGAGACGTGATTTTGTGG
Organism: Pseudoleptotrichia goodfellowii; assembly: GCF_007990505.1. Taxonomy (NCBI): domain Bacteria; kingdom Fusobacteriati; phylum Fusobacteriota; class Fusobacteriia; order Fusobacteriales; family Leptotrichiaceae; genus Pseudoleptotrichia; species Pseudoleptotrichia goodfellowii. The sequence goes on from NZ_AP019822.1 coordinate 2,278,943, forward strand.
AAAATTACTATAAGCAGAAAGGGGTATATGACTATGTTGTTGCAAATTATGAATTTGTAAAAACAAGAAATGTTCTTGATACTCATAATATGTATCTGCAATTTTTAACTTATTTCGGTATTATAGGATTTATTTCATTAATTTTCTTTTTCTTTTTCATTATTCCGAAAAGACTTCTCAGTATTTCTTTTTATAAAAATAGAGAAAAAAATGAAAAAAGTAGTGAATACAGCAAATTTATCGCTCTTGAAATAGCTTTAAAAGCTTCTTACGCTTGTTATTTAATTCAAGGATTGACTGAAATCAATCTGAATAATAAAAGTATTATTTTAGCTTTTTCCGTTTTAATTTATATTTTAAATTTTGTTATTCATAAAAATTTTAAAATGAAACTAAACTAAATCCTTTGTTTTTTTATTGCTTTTTCATTTTAATTGAGTTATAATACATTAAGTAATAAAGTTAAAAACTAATTTTATAGGAGGAAACAAAATGAAAAAATTATTATTATTAGGAGCTTTAATAAGTTCAGTTGCTATGGCTCAAGTTGTAGAAGTAAGAATCGGAGGAGATTTATCTAATAGCGGAAAATTCAAAGGAGGATTTTCTGACGGTGCTAATCTTCAAAAAAAAGCTATAAAAAGAGGAATTGAACTTTCTGCTGAATACAGAACACCTGTTCTTGAAAACTTTGAAATCGGTGGAGGAATTTCTTATAAACATAATAAAGTAGATTCTAAAGGATACTATGAACATAAAGGTGTAGATTCTGTTCCTGTATACTTTACTGCAAGATATAACTTTAAAAATTCTTCTGAAGTGACTCCTTATGTAAAAGCTAATTTAGGATATGCTTTTAATTCAGGAAGTTTAAAATGGTTCAACAATTCTTCTTATTATGGAGAAGCTAAATTTAAAGGCGGATTATATTCAGGAGTAGGAGCCGGTATCCAATATAAAAACTTTGTAGCTGATTTATCTTATAACTGGAATAGAATGAGAGTAGATAGAAAAGGATATGTTGCTCCATACAGATATGAAGATAAATTTACTCTTAGTCACGGAACTCTTACTTTAGGTTTAGGATACTCATTCGGATTCTAATTACTAAATTGAATTCTAAAATTTTGAAATTTATAATAACTTACTACCTTTGCTTATGCAAGGGTAGTTTTTTATTTAATAAAATGATATAATATTTTTGTTTCTAATTTAAATTTTTAATTTTATGGAGGTATATTTTGAAACCGGAAACTTTATATTTTTCATATTTTAGTACTATTCATTTATACAGTTTTATTGCCTCGGCTTTGATAAGCATAATTCTTCTTATTATTCCGAAATTATATAAAAAGATAAATTTACAAAAGTATTCTGTTTTTTTGGGTATTTTTGTTTTATCATTTAAATTGCTTGATTCAGTATACAGAGTTTTATATCAATACGAACCTGTTTACAATACAGTGCCTATTCATCTTTGCAATTTTGCAGCTATTGCTGCAGGAGTTTACCTGATTACGAGAAAAAGATTTTTCTTTAATTTACTTTATTTTCTCAGTTTTGGAGCAGCTTTTGCTCTTGTTTTACCCGGAGTTACTTATTATTATTATCCTGTTTATGTATATATTTTTATGATTATGCATGCTTTGGAATTTGTAGGAGTTATTTACGGATTTGTGTATTTGAAAGAAAAAATTACTTTTAAAGGATTTACAGGATCTTGTATTGTTCTATTGGGACTGTTCTTATTTTCCCATTTTTATAATATGAGATTCGGTACGAATGCCATGTTTATAAATGATTATATTGCTCCTATGGTGAGTTTTATCAAACCTTTCAGATTATATATTTTTGTTTTAATTATAAGTATGCTGTTTATTATGTTTTTAATGTATTTACCTTTTTCAAAAAGGTATTCAAAAAATTAATTTGTGGAAATGTATTTTGTTTCACGTGGAAAAGATGTGGAGAGATTCATGAGGGCTCATTGCCGCCCTCATACTTCCGCCACCCATGTTCTACGCGACTTCGTCGACTCTGAAAATGCGGGAATACTTTCGTACTATTCAAGAATATCCATTTAAAACTCATTCTTTAAAATCTAAAATTCTAATAAATATATTATTCTAAAAAATCTGTTGTTTATAATTTACAAAATCTAAATAAAGGATTTCAAATTAAATTTAAAGTTGGAAAGTTTTTTGCTACTTTTTTTCTAAAAAAGAAGATATATTAGCAATTAAAATTCCTATATCGTTATAAGTAACTCCGCTTATACGACTTGCCTGACCTACTGTATGAGGTTTTCCGTAAGTTAATCCAGATACAGCTATGTTACTTAATCCTCTTATCTTTTCATAATCAATATTTTCAGGGATTTTCATTTCTTCAAGTTTTTTAAATTTTTCTATCTGAGTTTTTTCTCTTTCAATAAATACATTATATTTCGCATTTATTTCTATCTGTTCTTTTACAATAGGGGAAAACTCTTTTGTTTCAATAAATTCGGATAAATTGTCGTAAATTATCTCTTTTCTTGCTAAAAATTCAAATGCCGAAACAGGACTGTTTGTACTGTTTACGGTTTTTTCCTCATTATTATTTTTCTGATTAAATATTTTTCCGAGCTCTTTCAACTTTTCGTTTGTTTCTTTTGTCGGATAAACAGTTATGGTTTTTAATCTTTCTGTTTCTTCATCTATCTGATTTTTTGCCTTTTCAAGCTCTTCCAGTTTCTTTTTGCTTAGTAGCCCTATTTCTTTGGATTTTTCAAGAAGTCTTATAAATATATTATCCTGTCTTAAAGTCAGCCTGTATTCTGCTCTTGACGGCAGCACTCTGTAAGGTTCCGGAGTTTTTTTATTTATTATATCATCTATAAGGACTCCTATATATCCTTCACTTCTGTCAATAACTATTTCTTCTTTTCCTAATATTCTTCTCGCTGCATTCACTCCTGCAATAAATCCCTGACAGGCAGCTTCTTCATAGCCGCTCGTTCCGTTTATAGTTCCTGCTGTATAAAGTCCTTTTATGACCTTTGTTTCAAGAGTAAGATTTAACTGATATGCAGGTATAAAGTTATACTCTACTGCATAGCCGTATCTTAATATTTTTGCATTCTCCAGTCCTGCTATTGTTTTCAACATCGCTTCCTGAGCAAAAGGAGGCATTGCAGTGGTAAATCCGTTCACGTATATTTCGTTGGATTCAACTGATTCCTGTTCAAGAAATATCTGATGATCGGTTTTTTCAGGGAAATTAAGTATTTTTCTGTCCAGTGACGGACAATGTCTTGGTCCCTTCGTGCTGACTATTCCCGTTACTATGGGAGAATATTTTAACATTTCTTTTCCTGTTTCTATTGTTTTTTCAGTAGTAAACGTAAGCCATGTAGGTAAAACAGGATTGTATTCTTTTTCAGTCTCGTAGGAAAAATATCTCGGCTTTTCTTCTCCTTTTAATTCCTGAGTTTTTGAAAAGTCGATCGTTCTTTTGTCTATTCTCGGAGGTGTTGCTGTCTGGTATCTGTCCAGTTCAAAGCCGTATTCTGCAAGTTTATCAGGCAATTCGTCACTTGAAGGCTCTCCCTGACGTCCTGCCGAATATTTCACGTCCCCTATTATAAATTGCCCTTTTAAAAATGTTCCTGTACAAAGTATAACAGCTTTTGCTCCGTATTTTACACCTAATTTGTCTTCTACTCCTCTAATTTCACCATTTTCCAACATCAAATCCGCAACAATTCCCTGAATAATATCAAGATTTTCCTGTTTTTCAAGGACTTCTCTCATTTTTATTCTGTATCTGTATTTATCGGCTTGGGCTCTTGTTATTCTCGAAGCAAGTCCTTTTGTATGATTGAGATTTTTAAGCTGCAAATTATAGTTATCTATATGCCTTGCTATTTCTCCGCCCAGCATTCCGAGTTCCGAAACAAGATGACTTTTCCCCGGACCGCCTATAGAGGGATTACATGACATCATAGCTATATTATCAAGATAAATTGTAAAAAGAGCAGTTTTAAGTCCGAGTCGTGAAGCTGCAAGAGCTGCCTCCACTCCTGCATGACCTGCTCCCACTACTATTACATCATAATTTTTATTCATTTTATATTAAAATCCTTTTTGAAATTATTTGTTTTATTTTTTCGATTTCTTCGTCTGTAAGTCTTCCCTGTATTTCAAATGACGTCGATTTTTTACCTTTTTTGACAATAATCTTATTATCATCGACTGTCAGTGCCAATTTTTTTATTTCTCTTTCTATATCAGAAATTTCCATTGCAGAAAGTTTTTCTATATTTTTTTCCATATTTTCAAAATTTGTTCTATTCAGATAGTTGAAAATAGTGTCGGATTTTCTTATGTTTTTTATTTCGTCAAGTTTTTCAAGCAACTGTTCAGGATATTTTTCCACTCTCAAATATCTCGCAACGGTCCTTTTGGAAATTCCGTACTCCTGTGCTATCTGTTCGGCATTTTTCTTTTTATTTCTGCTTTCTCTCCATATTTTCATGGATATTTCAAGGGTAGTAAGGTCTTCTCTCAATGTATTTTCATGTAAAGAAATTTTATCCAGAATCTCGTAACCGGCATCTTCAGGAATAATAATAAAGTTTTTTGTTCCTGCAGGATTAAAATCTTTTATATTTTCATAACCGTAATACACTGCCGAAAGTCTTCTGAATCCTGATAAAATTTTGTATTTTCCGTCCTCTTTCCGAATCACGTAAACGGGATTTATTATACCTATTTCGTTTATGGATTCAGCCAGATTTCTCAATGCTTCTGTTTCCATTATTTTCTCAAAAGTTATTTCTCTGTTTATAAATTCTCTATCCGAAAAATCTATCTTTCTCAATATTTTTTCATTTATTGAAGTTATTTCGGCACCTTTTATTTTAAGAACTTCTGTTTTTATATTTTCGTCTTCTTCCAGCTGTTTTACAAAGTTTTTTGTTTTTTCATTGTTTAAATTGGAAAAAGGATTTCTTTTTTCAAAAATATTTTTTGATTTTTTTACCATTCCAATCCCTCTCTTTCCAGTACTTCCAAAGCCAAATCCTCATAATCTCTCGCTCCGTTTGAAGCGGGAGCATAGTCGAATATGTCCTGGGCATGTGCCGGAGCCTTTGCCAAATCTACATTCTGTCTTATTACTGTTTTCATAATCGTACTTTTAAAATGTTCTTCCAGCTGCTCTTTGGAATCTGAAGACAAACTTGTTCTTATATCGTATTGAGTCAGTATAAGCCCTTTTACCTGAAGTTTGTCGTTTAAGTCCTCTTTTATCTCGTTAATCGTCGAAATAAGAAGTCCTGCACCTCTCAATTCAAAATATCCCGATCTCAATGTCAGATATATACTGTCCGCAGCAACTATTGCATTAAGGGTAAGTATGGACAATGAAGGAGAAGTATCCATTATACACATATCAAATTCATCCTCCACTTCTCTCAATATTTTTTTCAGCACGCTTTCTCTGTTCAGTTGAGAAGACAGATTTATATTCACCCTTTCACTTTCAAGGTTACTCGGTATAAGATAAAAATTATCCGCTTGAGGAAGTTTTATTATTGCTTCTTTTATATTTCTTTTCATTAAAGCATTTAAAATAGTACAGTCCACTTCATTAGGGTCCACTCCCAGAGCATCAGTCAGATTTCCCTGAGGATCACAGTCTATTACCAAAATTCTTTTTCCTTTTTTCGCATAATAGGAAGCCAGATTATAGGCTGTTGTTGTCTTGGCAACTCCGCCTTTATTATTTGCTATAACTATTTTTTTCATAAATTTTCCTCCTTATTTCCCTACGCAGAAATTTCCGAAAACATGATCCAGTATATCTTCCGAAGAAATTTCTCCCGTAATTTCGGACAAAGCATCCAATGCCTCTTTCAAGTCTACAGATATAAGATCCATAGGCATTCCGTTATCTATTGTTTCAAAAATATTGTTTACAGCTTCTTTTGTTTTTTCAAGAGCCGTTTTATGTCTTATATTTGTAATTATCAATTTTTCCGAAGTATTTTCCACATCTTCTTCCACAATGTAAGAATATATTTTTTCTTCCATTTCGTCTATTCCTATATTGTCTTTAGCCGATATTTTCAGTATATTTTCCAAGTCATAATTACTTAAATCTATTTTTCTTTCCAAATCTATTTTATTTAATAAAACTATTGTTTTTTTGTTATTTTCCTTTATTTTTTCTATAACTTCAATGTCTTCTTTTTCAAGCTCTTTGGATGCGTCCAGTACAAGCAGTATCAAATCGGCTTTTTCTATAAACTGTTTAGATTTTTCTACACCGATATTTTCCACTATATCTTCAGTTTTTCTTATTCCCGCTGTATCCACGAGAACAAGGGGAATCCCTTTTATATTTATTATTTCTTCTATTATATCCCTTGTCGTTCCGGGAATATGAGTTACAATGGCTCTTTCTTCTTTTAAAAGAGAATTAAGCAAAGTCGACTTTCCAACGTTAGGCTTTCCGACTATTACGGTTTTTATACCTTCTTTTATCTTTTTCCCTTTATCGTAAGATTCTATAAGGATATTCGCTTCTTTATATACTTTTTCAAGATTTTCTCTCAGATTTTCAAGCAGAGGATCGTCTATCCCTTCTTCGGGATAATCGAGGACTACATTTACATGGGCTGTTACATCAAGTAAAGCCTTTTTAAACTTATTTATTTTTTCCTTCAAATCCCCTCTCAGCTGATCCATTGAAAGAGAGATACTTTTTTCAGTCTTCCCCTGTATCAGATCTATAACCGCTTCAGCCTGTGATAAATCTATTCTCCCGTTCATAAAAGCTCTTTTTGTAAATTCTCCCTGTTCCGCGTGTCTTGCTCCGTTTTTTAAAACCAGTTCGAGAACTTTTTCGGTTATAAGATTTCCCCCGTGACAGTTTATCTCGACTATATCTTCACAAGTATATGTTTTAGGGGCTTTCATTCTTACGGTCATAACTTCATCTATTATTTTCCCGTTATCGTGGACAAATCCGTAATTAAATTTATAAAAACCCAAATCTTTATTTGGGTTTTTCATATTAAATATTTTGCTTAAAATTTCAAATGATTTATCTCCCGATATTCTTATTATTCCTATTCCCCCTTCTCCCTTAGGAGTGGAAATGGCAGCTATCGTATCAAATAACATTGTTATACCTCATTTTGAATTTTTTAATCTTTTGTTCTCTTTATTACCAGATATCTTTTAGGCTCTTCTCCTACACTTTCTGTTTTCAGACCTTTCATAAAAGATATTTCTTCATGTATTATTTTTCTTTCTCTCGCAGACATAGGATTAAGTTTAACGTTTCTTCCTGTTTCCAATACTTTTTTCCCTTTTTTTCTCGCCAAATCTCTTAAAGATTCTTCTCTTTTCTGCTTATAATCATTGGAATCTATTACTACTCTTATATTTTTAAAGTTTTTAACGGAACTTAGCAAATATTCAACACTGTTTAATGTACTTCCTTTTTCTCCTATCAAGTATCTTATATCTTTTCCGTCAACATTTACAACGTATCTTTCTCCAATTCTTTTTATGTCCACTACTCTTAAATCCAGTTTTGAATTTACTATAAATTCTTTCATGAAACTTCTTATTTTGTCATAATTAGAATCATCGTTTCTTATTTCTTTTACTTCATTTTCTTTATTTCCTGAAGTATTTACATTTTGTTCAAAGTTTCTGTTTGCCCTGTTTCCTGAAAACTTTTTATTTTCAAAACCGTATTTTTCATTTTTTTCTTTTTTAAAATTTTCTCTGTTATTTCTTTTATCTTTTCTTACATCTTTTTTCTCAAATTTATCGAATTTTTCAAAATTTTTCTTTTCATATCTGTCATTTTTAAATTCATTTTTTTCAATTTCATATTTTTTTACAATATCAATCTGATATTTTCCTTTAAGATTAAAAAATAATATTTTCTTAGGCTCTTTAATAACTGTTATTTTAAAAGTTTCGTCTTTTTCCAAAGTCAAAGTTCTTTTAATCATTTTATCAAGTTCTTCTCTGTTTTGTGCATTTAATATTATTTTATCCATTTAATCAGTCTCTCCCTTTCATTATGATATATTGCTGAGCAACTGAAAGTACTCCCGACACGAGATAATACAATGTTACACCTGACGGCATGTTATAGAAAAGTACAAGCATCAATATAGGCATTGTATACATCATTGACTGCATCTGACTGTTTACTCCCTGTTCTTTTGACGGTCCCGACATCATTTTTTGCTGGAAGAAAGTTACTACTGTATTTAAAATTGGAAGTAAATTAACAGCAAATGTTCCTATTTTAAAAAGATTGTCAGGATGCTTCAAATGAAACCAAAGAAAAGTGGCATCATTAGGTATAGCATCTCCGCTGAAAGCATAAAACAATGCTATAAATATAGGCATCTGAATCAATATAGGAAGACATCCTCCTAAAGGATTCACATTATTTTCTTTGTATATTTCCATTGTTTTTTGCTGTAACATCTGCTGATCGTCTTTATACTTCTCTTTTAATTTATCTAATTGAGGTTGCAGTTCCCTCATTCTTTTCATCGACTTTTCCTGTTTTAAAGTCAAAGGAAATATTAATATTCTTACTATTATAGTGACTATTATTATTGCTATTCCGTAATTCCCTACTATCCCGTTTATTGCCTTCAATATTGTAACAACAAGAGCTTCCAACGCAGGTATTCTAAGAAAGCCTCCTTTTGCTTTCGCCATTTTCAATTTCCTCCATTTTTATTATTTCAAAGGATCGTAGCCGCCTTTATGAAAAGGATGACATTTCAAGACCCTTTTTACACTTAAATATACTCCTTTTATCGCACCGTATTTTGTAACAGCCTGTCTTGCATATTCCGAACAAGTCGGATAAAATCTGCATTTTCTCCCGAAAGCTCCGGAAAAAAATTTCTGATATATTTTTATCAAAAACAAAAGTATATGTTTCATCATTTTACCGCCTTTAACATATCCTTTTCAATGTCTTTATATTTTAAACTTTTTATATTTTCTTTCAAATTTGATTTTCCTACAAAAATATAATCTGAACTCTCTTTAAATTTTGATTTGTTTACTTTTACAAATTCTCTAAAAAGTCTTTTAATTCTGTTTCGCTGAACAGCTTTTCCTGTTTTTTTACTGGCTACAAAGCCGAATCTCTGTTCATTTTTATTATTTTCTTTTATAAAAATAATAGCATACCTTGTGTATACTTTCTTAGAATTATTATATATAAAAGAAAAATCTTTATTTTTCTTTATTTTATTAATCTGCATATTTGTACTCTTTAGCTTTATATTTTGTCAAAAACCCGGTGTTGTTTTTTTATCACCGGGTTATGCTGAAAGTTTCGCTCTTCCTTTGTCTCTTCTTCTTTTTAAAACGTTTCTTCCGCTTTTAGTTTTCATTCTTGATCTGAATCCGTGATCTTTTTTTCTTTTTCTTTTATTCGGTTGGTATGTTCTTTTTGTCATTTTCTTTCCTTTCTCAAATTATATTTAATAATTCTCTATTATTTAAGTTATTTACATAATATAATAAACAAAATTTGCAAAAAAGTCAAGAAATATTTCTTAAAAATTGCAATTTCATGAAATTATTTATAATACAGTTAAGTATTTTGGGAATTATTTTGTAGTTTCTTTTTTCTCATGCACAGGAAATATGGCATTTAACAATGCTTTTGTATAAGGATGTTTCGCCTTTTCGGAGATTTGTCCTCCTTCGATAAATTCCACTACATCTCCATGATACATAACAGCGATCTGATGGGCAAAAGACTCTATCAATGCAATATCATGACATATAAAAATCATTGTTATCCCTTTTTCTTTCTGAAGTCTGACAAGGAGTTCAACTACAGTTTTCTGAATGGATACGTCCAGTGCGGAAGTTGCTTCGTCGTATATAAGTATTTCAGGTTCCAATGAAATAGCCCTTGCTATTCCCAGTCTCTGTCTTTGCCCTCCACTCATATTCTGAGGATATTTTGTTACAAATTTTTCGGGCAAATCAACCATTTTTAAAAGTTCTACGGCTTTTTCCTTTCTTTCGGATTTCTTAAGTCTGTTATAATTCATAAGAGGCTCTGTAAGTATCTGCATTACATTCATTTTAGGATTGAAAGCGGACCACGGATCCTGAAAGACTATCTGTATATTCTGTCTGTTCAGCCAGACTTCTTCTTTTGTAAACTTACTTATGTCTTTTCCGTGATAAAGTATTTCTCCTGAAGTGGGTTTTTCAAGATCCATAAGCATATTTACAAGAGTTGATTTTCCTGAACCCGATTCTCCCACTATTCCCAATGTTTTTCCTTTGTGTATCTGTAAATTTACATTGTTACACGCAATTACTTTTTTGTTGTCGGACTTTTCATAAATTTTAGTAAGATTTTTAGTTTCCAGAATTATATCATTTTCTTTATACAAGTCTTTCACCTCCTATTTCAGGAACTGCTTTTAACAGTTGTTTTGTATAGTCACTTTTCGGATTGCTTATAACATCTTCTGCTGTACCTTCATCAACTACTTTTCCCTTCTGCATAACTATTATCCAATCGGAAATATAAGCTGCAACTCCTAAATTGTGTGTTACCATGATTATCGATGTATCACTTATTTCTCTTAAATTCATAATTTCTTTTACTATCTGTTCCTGAGTTATTACATCCAGAGCACTTGTAGGCTCGTCAGCCAGTATTATTTTAGGCTCGAAAGTCAGAGCCATAGCTATTCCCACTCTTTGTTTCATTCCTCCCGACAGCTGATGAGGATAACTTTTCATAATAATATCCGGGTCAGGCAAATTTACTTTGGAAAATAAAGATTTGGCTTTTTCTTCAGCTTCTTTAGTTGATAAATTTGAATGGATCTGAATGTATTCTACAAACTGTTTTCCTATTTTTCTTATAGGATTCAAAGTTCCTCCTGAATCCTGTGAAATCATTGTAATTTCAGTTCCTCTTAATTTTCTCCATTCGTTAATGTCTTTATTCAAAAGAGATTTGCCGTTATAAATCAAATCTCCCGAAACTACTTTTCCGTCATTAGGCAATAATCCTAAAATAGAAGAAAGAATGGTAGATTTTCCGCTACCGCTTTCTCCTACTATTGTTATTATCTGACCTTTTTTTAATGACATAGAGAAATTTTCAACTACCGGATCTTTATCCCCGTATTGAATTTTTATATTTTTTATCTCCAGCATAGGTTCTCCTTATTTTTTAGATACGTCTTTTGTTATCCAGTAGTAATCCATAGGATACATTTTCAATCCTTCTACGGATTTATTGCTATATAAGAATGTTGTTTCATATCCGAAGAATAAAGTAGCTGCATCATTCATAATCAGCTGCTGTATTTTTACTATCATATCTTTTCTTTTTGCTGCATCAAATTCTTTTGACAGATCTGTCAATAATTTGTCCACTTCAGGATTGGAATATCCTACCTGATTTGTTTTTGCTTTACTGTACCAGTTTTCATTCAAGTATTTTTCAGGATCTCCGGTATTTGCAGCAAGTACGTTCCAAATGAGTAAATCAAAGTTTGAAGCATCTCTCATGCTTAAAGTCGTTTCATAGCTTACAGGTTTTAGAGTAACTTTTATTCCTATATCTTTCATATTAGCCTGAAGTGCCTGAGCGTAAACTCCCAATTCTTCTCTACTTGTATAAATTACGAAAGTCAAGTCAAGTTTTTTTATGATATAATAGTTAAGGTTTTATTTTTTTTATGTTTAAAGGTGTAGGAGTTTTTGT